>CAYMHD010000051.1:10009-12638 GCA_964390135.1 uncultured Gudongella sp.
TCCTCTAAAAGACCTGATGGAAATTCAACCACCGCCTTGTTGGTTGACAGGTTAACATTTGCTGAAATTACTCCCTCCAGTTTGTTTAGGGCTTTCTCCACCCTGGCTGAACAGGAGCTTCAGGTCATTCCCTCAACAAGAAGGGTTCTTTTCTCAGGTGGAACCTGATAGCCCGTCTTCTCAATTGTCTTGACTATATCATCCTTTTGGATTTTTTCGTCGTCGTAGCTTACTGTAGCCTTGTTGGTGGACAGGTTAACATTTGCCTTATCTATACCCTCAAGCTTTGACAGGGACTTTTCTATCCTTGCCGAGCAAGCGGCACATGTCATTCCCACAACATCCACCGTTAGCCTTTTATTTGCCATGGTATCATCCTTTCTCTATACCCCCTCCCCGGGGGTCTGTGTGTACTTTGATGATAACATGCATAAAATAGATTGTCAAACAAAAAGACACCTTCAAATAACAAAGGTGTCCACGTCTATTCAATAATTAATATAAATCTACTTAAACCAAACATTTAGTGCAAACACTATGAACAGAAAGAACGCTACTATAAAGACCATTGCCACCGACAGGCCTGCAAAAACCGCATAGCTCATCAGCCTGAAAAGGTCCTTCCCTTTAATCTCTTCGTTTTCACCAATGAATACACCTGAATCTCTATGCTTTTCTTCCCTTCTTTTCACAAACCAAGGGGCACCTTCTATATTCATTGGGGCAATCACCCTTTGATCATCGCGGAAATCATTTTTCCCGTTCATTTTCATCTTCTCCTTTAATAGAGGTGGCAGGCAACTTCATGCCCCTCCTCCACCATCTTCATCTCTGGTACGACCTCCCTGCACACATCCATGCAGTAGCTGCATCTGGTGTGAAACTTGCAGCCAGATGGAGGGTTTGAAGGGGATGGAATGCTTCCCTCAAGGATTATTCTGTCTCCCTTTGCATCTGGATCCTGGACAGGTATGGCACTGAAAAGGGCCTTTGTGTATGGATGGAGGGGATTGCTGAATATGGTCTCCTTATTGGAGTATTCCACAAGATTTCCCAGATACATGACTCCAACTGTATCTGATATGTGCTCCACCACTGACAGGTCATGGGATATAAACAGATAGGTAAGGTTGTACTTCCCCTGGAGGTCCTTCAAAAGATTTATGATCTGTGCCTGTATTGATACATCAAGGGCTGAAACAGGCTCATCGCAGACAATAAATTCCGGGTTGAGGGCAAGGGCCCTTGCGATGCAAATCCTCTGCCTCTGACCTCCAGAAAACTCATGGGGATACCTATCCTTGTGATATTCCTGAAGTCCACAATCCTCCATTATCTTTGTAATGTACTCGTCAAACTCCTCAGGAGGAACCAGCTTACGCTCCCTTACTGCCTCCCCGATTATCTCCCCAACTGGCATCCTTGGTGAAAGACTGGAATAGGGATCCTGAAATATTATCTGTATCCTTGGCCTAAGTGCCCTCAGATCCTGTTTGCTAAGATCGTGGATCTCAATCCCATCAAATTTCACGGAGCCCTGGGTCTTGTCAGTCAGTCTAAGGATTGTCTTACCGATGGTGGTCTTGCCACAGCCTGACTCCCCAACAAGTCCCATGGTTGATCCCTTTCTGATATTGAAGCTCACATCATCAACTGCCTTAACATATCCCTTTACCCTGCCCAGCAATCCCCCTGATATGGGGTAGTATTTCTTAAGGTTCTGGACCTGGATTATATTTTCACCGCTTCTATTGGGCACAGTCAGTTTCAATCTAGCTTCTGTCATGGGTCACACCCCCGTTTGCGTAGTGGTAGCAGGCTACCTTGTGGGTTTCGCTTATTGAATAGGTAGGAGGATATTCCCCGTTACAGGCCTCAAAGGACCTGTCACACCTATCCTTGAAATAACAGTAATTTGGCATATCTATAGGATTTGGCACTGATCCCGGGATGCTGTAAAGCCTTTCAACGTTCTTGTCCTTTCCAGGCTTTGATGCCATAAGCCCAACGGTATAAGGATGGAGTGGATTGTAGAAGATATCCCTTGCACTGCCCTGCTCCACAACCCTTCCGGCATACATCACAACTACGAAATCTGCCATTTCAGCAATTACCCCAAGGTCATGGGTGATAAGCATGATGCTGCTGTTTATCTGGTCCTTCAATGTCCTTAAAAGGTCCATAATCTGTGCCTGTATTGTAACATCCAGAGCTGTGGTTGGTTCGTCCGCGATGATCAGCTTGGGACTGCATGCAAGTGCCATGGCAATCATGGCCCTCTGTCTCATTCCTCCAGATAATTCATGGGGATACATTTCGTAGACTCCCTCAGAATCCGCTATTCCAACCATTTCAATCATCTCTATTGTCCTTAGCCTCACCTGGTCTTTTGTCATGTGGCTATTGTGCAGCTCAATTACCTCATCAATCTGCATGCCAACCTTGAAGACCGGATTAAGACTGGTCATGGGCTCCTGAAATATCATGGATATCTGGTTTCCCCTAAGCTTTTGCATCCTGTCAGTGGGAGTTTTTGCAATGTCATAGATCATATCCCCCGAATCAAACCTGATTTCACCCTCCACAATCTGCCCCTGGGGTCTCTGCACAAGATGCATGATTGAAAGGG
>CAYMHD010000052.1:0-5497 GCA_964390135.1 uncultured Gudongella sp.
CTGGAACACAGACTTGTCCTGCTTGTCAGGATCTGTGAAGCGGATGTTGTCCTTGATTGTTCGCGCATATAGAAAAGGCTCCTGAAGCACCAGGGCAATATTCTTTCTAATCCAGTGTCTGTCGATTTCCTTTAGCTCGATGCCATCTATTTTCACAGAGCCTGAGGTGTAGTCATATAGTCTGGGGAGAAGATTTACCAGGGTGCTTTTTCCAGCTCCCGTGGGTCCCATTATCGCCACGGTATCCCCCTTTTTAACCTTAAAGCCAATGCTATGAAGAACATCCTTGCTTCCATCGTAGGAGAAGCTGACGTCCTTGAATTCTATTTCACCTGATATCTCAGGCTCCTGGCCGTTTACAATAAGATCCTCCTGAGGGATGCTCAATATTTCATCCACACGACCTATTGAAACTGTGGCCTTACCCATATCAGTAAGGACCCTTCCAAGCTGCCTGACAGGCCAAATAAGCATATTCACGTAGCTTATAAATGCCACGAGCACGCCAATTGTTATTCTGCCCTGGACAACCATTATTGAACCTGCAACAATGACAATACCAACCTGGAACATGCTGAAAAAATCGGAAAGGGACCAATATACAGCAAGATTGTCAATGAGCTTGTTTACGGATGTTCTGTAAGATGAATTTCTTGCATCGAATTTTTCCAGCTCAAAGGCCTCCCTGGCAAAGGCCTTGACGACTCTGTTACCAGTGAGATTTTCATGCAGGGTGGTGGATAGCTTGGCTTCAGCCTCATCAGCCTCCTTGAAGTCCCTCTGGATTCTCTTGAAAAAAGCGTATGCAAACCCAAATATCACGGGGACAAGAACCATCGAGTATAAGGTCATTCCTCTGTTTAGGGACAGCATGGACCAAAGTATGAAAAACAGCATTGAAAGTGATCCAGCAACCTCCACCAGCTGTACCCCAAGGAATCTTCTTATGGTTTCAACGTCAGAGGTACACCTTTGAATAAGGTCTCCTGTATCGGTTTTCACATGATAGCTGTAGGGGAGCTTTTGAATGTGATCATAGAGCCTGTCCCTTAGATTCATGGAAACATTCTCCGATGCCTTCGCTGAATAGTAGCCCTTAAGGTATAGAAAGATACCTCTAAGTCCAGTATTGGCAACAATGATCACACCAATTATCCAAAGACTCTCCCTTAGGGCGTTTCTTCCTCCCAAAAAATCCATAAACAAGGCTGCAAGAGGATTTGCTGCCGGATTGCTGCCAATTATTGAATCAATTGCAGTGCTCAGTACTATTGGCCCAGCTGCATAGAAGAGCTGAGACAGCGTAACCGTTATCATTGCCAGAATAAATATTAATCTGTACCCTGAAAGCAGGGGCATTAGTTTTTTTAATTGTCTCATAATTTTCCTCCAAAAAAAGCCATAGGTAAAAACCTATGGCAGTAGTATCATTTAAATTTTCAATAATTAAATAATCATAGGCATATGCCTATATGGAAACAGGTTTAAACCTGGCTTCCGGGTATAGGCCATAGTATTGTATCAATGTTGTTAAGTTTGTTTTAGTCAGTCTGTCTATTATTATCATCTTCATGGCCTCCCTTGGTCAAAATTCATCTTACCCCTATATTTTACACTAAAGTGTTGGAATGTCAACATTTATTTTTTGTTTATTTCAACTCTCCCTCAAGGCTCTTAAGATCAAGAATCTTGATCCTGTTCTTGTAGAAATCAATAAGCCCATCATCCTTCATCCGGATCAGCTCCCTGGAAAGGGATGGCCTGGGTATGTTCAAGAGCTCAGCCATCTTTTTTCTACTGTATGGAAGAAGCAGATACTGTGATTTTTGTCTTCCATATTCCAGAAGAAGTATGTTCACAATCTTCTTTCTAGTGCTGTCAAGAGACAGACTGGTGATCCTATCATTGAGCATGTGAATTCTCCTGGAAAGCACACCTGCAAAGTTTTCCAGAACCTGCGGCTGTCTGCCGAGCATCTGTACAAGCTCCACCCTTGGTATATTCATTACACAGCTACTTGAGGAGGATACAACAGTTGCCGGGTATGTTTTCATGTCGGAGAATACCAAGGACTCAGCAAAGATATTTCCTGCAGTGAAATGACTTATGGTGACAACCTTACCAGAGGAGAAAGGCTTGTGGATTTCGATGTCTCCTGAAAGTATAATGGATATGCTATCGCAGGGGTCGCCTTCAATTGCTACTATATCCTTGTCATTGTAGCATTTGATGGAGTAATTGACTCCCTCCATCAGTTCTTTTATCTCTTCCTCCCTTAGACTTTTAAACAATATACATCTTGAGAGAGCATCCATCGAATAACTCAAATCAAATCACCCCATTTCATTTAACAAATTCTTTATACCCCCAAAAAAATAAGTAACTCAAAAATAACAATTGCGTTAAGTTTAAAGGTTTAGGGGTATATAAAAATGAGATACATATGAAAAGGAGCATAGCCTATGAATGATATTTTACTGGTCAACAGAATCAATCACAAGGACTTCAGTGGAGAAAAGCAGAAGGTGTTCTTTCAGGTGGGTGAAATGCATCTGCCAAGGGTGGAAGGAAAGCTTATGGACCTAATAGGAAGCAGCAGACTAATTGACGAAAAGGATGTAATGTATAAGTACAATGGTTTTGAGGTGGATATTCTGACCCAGTCCATACCAATTCTGGTGAAGCTGTTGGCTGAGAATAATATCCCAATATATGGTGTTTATGCAGTATACAACCCAAAGCTATAAAGGGATATAAATGTAATCATTACAAATATTTTAGTTTGTGATTATATTATGAATATGTGGGTATCAATGGAAAGTGAAATCAAATTAAATTTGGAGGGATAGTTTATGAGTGAAAAATTATTGAATGCATTGAATGACCAGTACAACTTTGAGATGCTGTCAGGGTATTATTACCTTGCAATGGCTTCCTATTGTGAGTCAGAAAACATGAGGGGAATGTCACATTTTCTGGTTGAACAGGCAAAAGAGGAATATGAGCATGCAATGAAGTTCTATGACTTCATTAATGATATGGATGGAAGAGTTACCATGCAGGCAATACCTGAACCAAAGAATGATTACGATTCATTCCTTGAGGTATTTGAAACCGCCTTGGAGCATGAGAAGAAGGTTACTGGTAGAATCTATGATCTTCTAAAGCTCGCTGAAGAGGAGAAAAGCTATCCAACAGTTCAATTTCTGCAGTGGTTCGTTGCTGAGCAGCTGGAGGAGGAGAACAGCATGAAGGATATAATCTTCAAGCTAGAGGGAGTACAGAAGCACTTCCACGGATTGATGATGGTGGATAGAGCGCTAGGTTCAAGATAGATGGAGACTAAAGACACGGTACAAGCCGTGTCTTTTTTTTTGGAAATGATAGATATTTTCTTGACAAGTATATTCTAATATCCTAATATATAAATATACGGATGCAGGAGGGGTTAAATGAAATTTGATAAAGTGATTCTAGAGGAAAAGGCATCAATCCTTAAACTGATATCCCATCCCGTAAGACTATGCATACTTAGGGGTCTATCTGAGGAGGGAGAAAAAAATGTCTCCTACATTCAGGGGTGCCTGGATGTGCCTCAGTCAACCTTGTCACAGCACTTGTCTAAGCTAAGGCTTTCAGGGATTGTGCATGATGAGAGAAGGGGAACAGAGGTTTATTATTCTCTTGTGGATGAAGAGGTCAGAAGGATCGTCAACTTATTATTTAAATCAGAGGAGGAGTAGAATTGGGTAAAAAAGTATTGATCGTCGGTGGTGTAGCCGGAGGAGCTACTGCATTGACACGACTTAGAAGATTGGATGAGAATGCAGAAATAATTATGTTTGAAAGAGGAGAGTACATTTCCTTTGCGAACTGTGGACTACCGTACTACATAGGCGGGACCATAGAGGAAAGAGACGCCTTGATAGTAAACACACCTGAAGCTCTTATGAAAAAATACAATGTGGATATCAGGAATTTCTCAGAGGTGACTTCAATAGACAGGGAAGCCAAGACAGTCCAGGTTAAAAACAGCAATACAGGGGAAGAATACACAGAGAGCTATGACTATCTGATACTATCAACAGGATCCAGTCCAATAAAACCACCTATACCGGGAATAGATTCACCAAATATCTTCAGCTTGTGGAACATTCCTGATACTGACATGATAAAGAACTACGTAGATAAAGAGAAACCAAAGAGAGCCATTGTTGTTGGTGGAGGATTTATCGGCCTTGAGATGGCTGAAAACCTACATGACCAGGGAATGGACGTATCTGTTGTTGAAATGCAGGACCAGGTTATGGCCCCAATAGATTTTGAAATGGCTCAGATTGTACATGAGCACATGAAGTCAAAGGGAGTTCACCTTCACCTTAAGGATGGGGTAAGCACCTTTGAATACAAGGATGGAGTTACTACAATCACTCTTCAATCAGGAGAGAAGATTGAGGGAGATATCATTATCCTATCAATTGGAATCAGACCCAACGGTGAGCTTGCAAAGGCATCTGGACTTGAGCAGAACCAAAGAGGCGGAATAATCGTAGACAAACATATGAAGACATCCGACGATTTCATTTATGCGATCGGTGATGTGATAGAGGTTGAGGACTATGTGAACAAGGTTCAAACAATGATTCCATTGGCTGGACCTGCCAACAAGCAGGGTAGAATTGCAGCAAACAATATTCTTGGGGATACAAAACAGGAGTACAAGGGAACCCAGGGTACAAGCATCGCCAAGATATTTGATCTTGATGTTGCGAGTACAGGAGTGAATGAAAAGACTCTTATCAGAATGGGCAAGGAATACAAGAAGGACTATGATATAGCTCTTATTCACCAGAATTCACATGCAGGCTACTATCCAGGCGCCCTTCCAATGACCATGAAGCTACTTTTTGACATGGATGGAAAGGTTCTGGGTTCACAAATTGTTGGATATGCGGGAGTTGACAAGAGAATCGATGTCTTGGCAACTGCAATTAGATTCGGCGGAAAGGTTGAGAATCTTATTGACCTTGAGCTTGCATATGCCCCACCTTATGGATCAGCAAAGGATCCGGTCAACATGATAGGCTTTGTTGCCGACAACATCATGAACGGAATGACTGAGCAGGTTCTATGGAGAGAGCTTGATGAGCTTGACAAGGAAGAGTACAAGGTTCTTGACATCAGGGAAGATGTGGAAATGGAGCTTGGAACAATTGAAGGTTCAATTCACATTCCACTGAATGAGCTTAGGGACAGACTTGACGAACTGGACAAGGACAAGACCTATGTTGCATTCTGTGCGATTGGACTCAGAGGATACCTGGCTGAAAGAGCTTTGAAGGATAACGGCTTCAAGGCAATGAACCTTGCAGGAGGCTTCAATACCTACAAAAACATGTATATGCAAAGCGAGAATTCGTTTGACCAGGAGCCAAAGACCTTCAATGAGTCAGGAATGGTGGAATCAAATCTGGGAAAGTAGTAACCCCGGCAGGAG
>CAYMHD010000052.1:5507-9113 GCA_964390135.1 uncultured Gudongella sp.
CCATAAAGCTTAATGCTTGTGGACTTTCCTGTCCGGGGCCAATAATACAGGTTGCTGAAAAGATGAAGACATTAAATGACGGTCAGCTTCTTGAGGTTTCAGCTACGGACCCTGGATTTATCAGTGACATCAAGGCATGGTGCCACAATACCGGCAACACCTTTATCAGCGATGAAAAACAATCAAACAAATGGGTTGTGGAAATCCAGAAGGGTAGGGAGGCTCAGCCCCTTGCAACGGGTCAAGCTGCACCAGCACAGGTAAAGTCAAAAGAGAAGACCATGGTTGTATTCTCTGGAGATCTTGACAAGGCCATAGCATCATTCATAATTGCAAACGGTGCTGCCGCCATGGGTAACAATGTAACTATGTTTTTCACCTTCTGGGGACTTAACGTGCTGAGAAAGCATGAGCCAGTAAGTGTGAAGAAGGACTTTATGGCTACAATGTTCTCCAAGATGATGCCTAGGGGCAGCAAGAAGCTTGGCCTATCAAAGATGAACATGGCTGGAATGGGTCCTCAGATGATCAGAAAGGTCATGGCAGACAAGAACATCTCATCACTTGAGGAACTTATACAAACAGGTATAGATTCTGGAATCAGGATTGTAGCCTGTCAAATGTCCATGGATGTAATGGGAATAACAAAGGAAGAATTGATTGACGGTGTAGAAATTGGTGGAGTTGCAACATATCTTGACTCCGCTGATGACTCAAATGTAAACCTGTTTATATAATATTTAAAGTACTAGAGGGCAGTCCCAATTGGGGCTGCCCTTTAATTAACGCATCGGTTCCGGTTCTTTTTGCGTTATTTTGAAAGTTATTCAAATATGTGATAAATATACAAATTTGGGTATACTATCCAAGAAGCCTTTTTGGTCAAACTGATTATGGACTTAAAAAGGGAAATGCTGTATAATGTAAATTGTAATGATTTCACTTTTCAAGGGTGAATCTAGATTAACAAAGACAAAAAAGGAGGAATTTCAATGAATGCAATGACACAAGACAACCTGAGATCAGCATTTGGAGGAGAGAGCCAGGCACATATGAGATACAGAATATGGTCAGACAAGGCCAAGAAAGACGGCTTTCCAACTGTGGCAAGACTGTTTATGGCAACATCAGATGCTGAGCAGGTGCATGCAACACTTCACTTTAAAGCCTTAAGAGATGTCCACGGAGCTTTTTCTGTAGTATCTGGTGGAGAGTTTGGACTTGGAACCACATCAGAAAACCTTGCTGGTGGTATTGAAGGCGAAATGCATGAAGTGACTCAGATGTACCCAGCTTACATACAGGTAGCAGAAATGCAGGGAGAAAAGGAAGCAATCAATGCAATGAGATATGCAGTTGCAGCTGAGCAGGTACATGCTGACTGCTACACATATGCAAAGAAATTCGTAGATCATGGAAAGGACCTTGAGGCTGAAGTTATAGAAATGTGCCCAGTTTGTGGTTTCATAACTCTTACAGGTGAAGAGGATACATGTCCAATCTGCAACGCAAAAAAATCTGTATTTGTAGCCTACTAATAAGGACGCCTTCGGGCGTCCTATTATAATTTAGATACCAGGGAGTCATTATTATGATTGTTGAAACACTATTATTGGGAGTTTTATACGGAAAGCTTAAGGGTGGAAGTTTTGGCAACCTTTCAGACCTTTCCATAAATATGTGGGGATTCATTCCAGCTAGCTTTCTCTTATCCTATGTATCCATACATCTCATTACAAGAGGGAATATTCTATTATTTGAGAATTTTGTCTATATTCAGCTTGTCTCAAATCTTCTTCTCCTTTTGACACTGCTTTTCAATCGGAAAATTTGGCCTTTCAATCTGGTTTCAGCAGGCATTGCCATTAATACCATACCTATGACACTGAATGATGGCAGAATGCCCGTTAGTGAATGGGCTCTCAGAAAAGCGGGACTACTTCAGGAACTGGAACTAATTGCAGATAACAGGATAGTGACACATACTATAATCGGTGAGGATACAAGCTTTTCTTTTTTTTCAGACATAATTCCTCTACTCTATAAAGTCGTCAGCATTGGGGATTTGCTAATAGCTGCAGGAATATTTCTGATTATTCTAAAATATATGACTTCTGCTCAACCGTTGCAGAGAAGGTAATTTAGAGGTAGAATATAGACGAGGGCAAATGAGAGAGGTTTTAACATGAAAAGATGGATCGGAATTTCAGTACTTGCGGTTTTGTTGGTATTGGTTATGACCGGCATGAGTATTCTAGGTGACAAGAGTGCCGTTGATTTTAATGGTGTGAGTAATACTGGTGAAAACGTTACCACAGAACCGAATCCTCCAAATGACTCATTTGAAGCTTGTAGAGATGCTGAACCTAAACAAAGGGAAGCAAGAGAGTCCAGTACATTGAAAATACTTGCAGCAGGGGATTTGATGTTCCATATGCCCCAGATAAACTCTGCAAGAGAAGCTGACGGTTCCTTTGATTTCAACCCTCCTTTCCACTATGTAGCTGAACATATCAAGGATGCGGACATAGCCATTGCAAACCTTGAAACCGTTACAGCAGGCGATCATATTGGCTTCAGCGGTTTCCCCAGATTCAACAGCCCAGAGGCGGTGCTTGATGCAATTTCAGACACAGGCTTTGACCTGCTGGTAACATCAAACAACCATAGCCTTGACAAGGGTAAGACTGGAATAATGAACACGATTGATGCTATAGGTGACCGGGGAATGGAATACATTGGAACAAGCAAGGATAAAAGAAGACCATTTGTTGTAATGGATGCCAACAACATAAAAATTGGGATTCTTTCGTATACTTACGGACTTAATGGTTTGGATTCCCTTTTGACTGCGGAAGAGAGGGAGAATATGGTCAATCTTATTGACAGGGACCTTATTTCAGAGGATATCCTTGCTCTTAATGAGGAAAAGGTTGATCTGATTGTTGCTTATATGCATTGGGGGAATGAATATCACTCAAGCTACTCTAATGAACAGAAGGAATTGGCAGAATTTCTAAATGATAATGGAGTGGATATCATATTGGGATCGCACCCTCATGTGATCCAGGGAATCGAGGAAATCCATTCCGACTCCAAAATGACATTTGTCGCATATTCCATGGGGAATTTCATATCAAATCAGAGATACGATACAATGGGAGTCTCGGCAACCGAGGATGGGATGATGGTCCAGATTGAGGTGACAAAAGACCTTGTGAATGGGACAACCAATATAAGTAATATTAGGATGATTCCCACATGGATACAGAGAAGCTGGCAGGGCAGCTCTTACGAATACTTGATTCTACCTGTGGAAGCTGCAATTGAGGGGAAATTGGATGTGGAGCTTGACCCTGAGACCATGGGAAGGCTTGAAAAGTCCTTTTCAGATACCATAAAGCGCCTGGACAATTGATTATTTATCACGAATAGGAATCTGAACATTTTCAAATAATTAAATTTCCGTATATGAGTATCATAAAAAGCTTCCTTAGTATACCTTAGTACAACTTCAAATGCTTTTTTTAATACGAATAGGAAACCTGAAGATTTTCAAATAATTAAATTTCCGTATATGAGTATCATAAAAAGCTTCCTTAGTAT
>CAYMHD010000052.1:9213-12470 GCA_964390135.1 uncultured Gudongella sp.
ACCTTAGTACAACTTCAAATGCTTTTTTTATATTCAATTTCTCAGATTTATAGGGTATAATAAAGAGTAGAGACTAAACAAAAAAGGCGGGGGTTTTTTGCAATTCCTAAGCGATCTATTCATGAATATCAGAATCAGAGACATTGTTGACATTTTAATAGTTGCAGTTGTGCTTTACAAGCTGTATACCTTGATAAAGGAAACCCGTGCTGAGCAGCTGCTCAAAGGCATAGGGGTTCTTTTGGTGCTGACTGAGGTCAGTGAATGGCTTGAGCTATATACCATAAACTGGATTCTGGGAAATGCAATGACTGTTGGAACACTGGCAATACTGATAGTCTTTCAGCCTGAGCTAAGAAGAGGATTGGAATACATAGGTAGAAGCAGATTCTTTTCCAAATCCCTGATAGAGATCAGGGGCGAAAACATATCAAAGGTAGTTGACGAAATTGTTGAGGCCACAGCCTCCCTTGCAAGGCAGAAGATTGGTGCCTTGATAGTCTTGGAAAAGCAGACGGGACTGAACGAGGTTGTAGAGACAGGAACAAAAATTGGAGGAACAGTAAGCAGTGATCTTCTTATCAACATATTTATTCCAAACACACCCTTACATGATGGTGCAGTAATAATAAAGGATGATATCATAAAGGCTGCAGCATGTTTTTTGCCTCTTACAGACAGCTCTTCGGTGAGCAAGGAGCTTGGAACAAGGCATAGGGCTGCATTGGGAATTTCAGAGCGATCTGATAGCATTTCCATAATAGTATCTGAGGAGACAGGTGCCATCTCAGTTGCGGAAAATGGTACAATATCAAGATACCTGGATGCAAAGACCCTGAAGCAGATCCTTTTGGAGATGTACAAGCCCAAGAACAGTGAGCAGTCATTTATAAATAGATGGAGGAATAAAGATGAAGATGGGGAAAAGTAATGTTACAGCAAAGGTTCTCACTCTTGTAATTGCAATATTCCTTTGGAGCTATGTTATGAGTGAGACTGATCCTGATCAAACCCAGGAATACAGGAATGTAACTGTAAACTACACAAATACAGCAGCCTTGGATAGACAGGGACTTGTTATAATGGAGCCAGAAGAGGTTAAGATAGATGTCAGGGTAAGTGGTAAGAGATCTGATTTCAGCCAATTCAGCTCATCAAAGATATATGCGCAGGTTGATCTTAGTGGCTACAGTGAGGGACAGGTCAAGATTCCAATTACTGTTGGACTATTGGACCAATCCTCAGGTATAAGGGTTATAAACCACGAGCCCAAGGAAGTGCTGTTTACCTTTGACGGGATAGTAAGCAGGGAAATTCCAGTGACCATTGATTACCAGGGTAGCCTGCCTGAAAACTATGTTCGAGGAGAGGCTCTATCCAGACCCCAGAGCATCCTGGTAAGCGGACCGCGTACATGGATAAATGAAGTTGATAGGGCTCAGGGAGTTGTTGATCTAACTGACAGGACCGAGAACGCAGTGGTATCCACACCCATCAAGATCCTAAATGACAGTGGTGAGGAAGTGAGAGGACTTGAAAAGGAACCAGGCTTTGTGGATGTTACACTACCAATATACCGGACTGTTGAGCTTCCGGTGGAGCTGGTTACAATAAATGAACTGCCTGACAATTATGCCATCACAGATATCGAAATAAGCCCACAACAGGTAGCTGTCAAAGGGGATAACTCAATCTCACAGCTTACGGAATTAAGGACGGTTGAGGTAGACATTAACTCAATGCTTGAAAACGATAGTATCCAGGTTGAGCTTGCCTTGCCGGAAGGTGTGACACTGCTGGATCCCAACCAGGAGATAAGAGTGAATTATCAGATAAGAGAAGTTGTTACAACAAGTCTTGATTTTTCCTTCGAGGACTTGGACATTAGAAACATTCAGGAGGGACTTGTTGTTGAGCCACTATTGCAGGATCAGGTCTATACACTGGAGCTGACAGGCTATGATATTGAGCTTGAAGAAATAACACTGGAAGACATTACTCTATACCTGGATCTTGAAGGCTATGAAACGGGAGAGCAGGAAATTGAAATATTGTGGGAGGAACTTGAAAACCTGTCTATCGGAAATGTTGAACCACCGGTAGTTCAGATAGATATAACCGAAGAATAATACTCATTGACAAGGGGGATGCTATGGAAAGGAAATACGTATTGGCCATCAATCCGGGATCCACATCGACAAAGGTTTCCGTGTTTAAGGGTCAGAAGGAATTCAAGACCAAAAAGCTGGACCATTTATTGGAGGAGTTGAACAGATTCGAATCAATCGCTGACCAGTATGAATACAGATTAAAGATCATACTTGATTGGCTGGATGAGGAGAGCATAAATCTAAATGAGCTTGAGTGTGTTGTGGGACGAGGCGGACTATTGAAGTCCATGCCAAGTGGAACCTACAAGGTGACTGAAGAAATGGCCAAGGATCTTAAGATTGGGGTTCAAGGGCAGCATGCATCAAACCTTGGAGGACTTCTTGCCAGAGGTATAGGTGAGAAGGAGGAAATACCTTCCTTCATAGTGGATCCTGTAGCTGTGGACGAATTTCATGATGTTGCCAGGATTTCAGGACTAAAGGAAATTGAGAGGAGATCCCTGGTTCATGCATTGAACATAAAGGCAGTATGCCACAGGTTTGCAACTGAAAACAACACAACAGTCGATAAGCTTAACCTAATTGTTGCCCATCTGGGTGGTGGAATAACGGTTTCCCCAATCCTGCAGGGTAAAATAGTCGATGCCAACAATGCGAATCAGATGGGACCGTTTTCCCCTGAAAGGGCAGGAGGATTACCTGTGGGTGATGTTGTCAGAATGTGCTTTTCGGGAGACTACACTGAGCAGGATATGAAAAAGATGATACAGGGCAAGGGTGGACTGATGTCCTACCTTGGTACATTTGACGGCCGGGATGTAATGAAAAGAATCGACTCAGGTGACGAATATGCAAAGCTCATATACGATGCAATGGCATATCAGATAGGTAAGGAGATAGGACTTTGCGGTCCAGTGCTTAAGGGAGAAATCCAAGGTATAATCCTTACGGGAGGCTTGGCTTATTCAGAATACCTGGTTGACCACATCAAGGAAATGGTATCCTTTATGGCGCCAATAACTGTTTACCCCGGCGAGGATGAAATGGAGGCGCTGAACAAGGGTGCCAGAAGAGTGCTGGATGGTGAAGAGAGCTACAAGATATATGAGGAAGAGGTGTAATAATGGCAAAGAATTTTGAAAGTTT
>CAYMHD010000053.1:0-8209 GCA_964390135.1 uncultured Gudongella sp.
GGATATAGTTTTCCCTGAAATTACCCACTGTCTCCTGATCCATTGAGAGCTTGTTTGACAGGATGTATTTAAGATAATTTTCAGCAGGAACCGGTGACTTCAAGGGTCTGATTTTGAGATAATCTCTCATGGGTGAATAAAGGTTCTCATCATTCACCTTGGTGATAACCTCAGCAGCCCTGTCAAGGGCGCTCAACCTGATATTGGATATATCTGAAGAAACCATCTTTAGAATATATGAGTAGAACAGATCCCTTCTGTTGGAATCCAATTCATCCAATGGCAGGTAGTTTACTGTCTGTACCAGGTAGAATTGTGAGACTGGGATAAGATTCTCGGAACGTTGATAAAAGTAGTTTAGAGCATCAAAATATTCTCCGTAGCTTTCTCTGCTGCAGTTTTCAAATAGGGATTTCACTATGAGCTTCAGGTTATAAAGCCATATGTTTTGTGAATCAGTCATCTTATGGCTTGGGACCAAAAGAGATTCAAGGATTTCCTTGAATACAACCACGCTGGTCTCTTCAGGTTTTTTACGCGCTATTGATGAGGGGAGCTCTTTTCTGTACTCCTCGTCATAGTTTGCAAGGAGTTTACCTATGAGTTCAGCGGACTCCTTACGAACATCCTCCTCCTTGTGCAGCAGGAGGTCAGTTAGAAAGCTCAGGACCATTATCTTCTGTTTTTGGGTAAGATAGGTCGAGTATTCCTTAAGTACTTCAATATAAAGCCTCAGAATCCTCCAATTGGATTCTCCCCTTGCATCCTCAAGAATCTCAAGAAACCTTTCCTGATTCATTAGATTTGTCATCAGAAAGATGTTGTTTTCGATTGCCTTGTACTTGAAGGAATCAACTATGTCTTCCCCTCTGAGCAAGCTCCAATAGG
This sequence comes from uncultured Gudongella sp., assembly GCA_964390135.1. GTDB lineage: Bacteria > Bacillota > Clostridia > Tissierellales > Tissierellaceae > Gudongella. Next base: position 889 of record CAYMHD010000053.1, read on the forward strand.
TTTTTTCCTTCATTTCCAGAATGCCATGAAGCGTTGTATCCACACCCATGGACTCCATGTAATCCTCAAAATCCTTCAGCTTGCTGTAGACCCTTTTGTATCTCATTTCCTTTGCTTCATCAACATTGTCTAGCTTATCCAGTATGACCTGGAAGGATTCATCAAGGTCATAAGTATACATAGTGTACTTGCCATCGACCAGCCTGTTTTTAACCCTGAAATCAGCATAGATAAGGATCAGAGATTCCAATGGCAGGGTTTCCAATTCAAGATCCCAGGTTGAATGGTTTGTTGCAATATGACCGATCTTATCCAGCCTTAGCTGTTTAAACCATTGCTCAGTGTAGTAATAGTGAAGGTAGGGAACCCTGGGCTGTTCATCCTTGACGACACCATATTTCCCAACATCATGCCCCAGGCTTGCTCCAAGAACAACTCCAAGGTCTACGGGAAGCTCCAGCCTCTTTAGCTGAAGCGCTACGTGCATTGCAACATCCTTGACTCCCAAGACGTGGTCAATGGTATTGTAGCCGTTGATGACCATGTCCAACTGCATGATCTCATAAATGAAAAGCTTGTTGTAAGCCTCCCTAAAACGCTTAAACTCTTCAATGGAGTCAGAAACATCATAATCCAGATGGTCATTGCCATTGACATATCTAAGCAGAGTAAGAACCTCTTCGTAAAGCACAACTAAATCCATATCAACTCGTTCGCTTTCCTTGTGTGGGAATGATTTGTACAAAGCGTAGTCGTAAATGGTCAAAATCCATTCCTTAAAATCAACAGGATTGTAATGTACGAGAAAATCTTGAATAATCTCCATAAAAGAAAGGACAGAAATATTTCTGTCTTCCCGTAAAGCTTCTATCTTTTCTCTCCTGTTATCACTATCCAGATAGTTCCTAAGGCTTTGCTCGATATTCATGGTCTTCCTCCTTATAAGGGTTCATGGATATTTAAAACTATTCCATGTTTATGAATTCAGTCCTGATAAATTTGAAGGAGTTGAGCAGTTCTTCCTTGACATCCTCTTGAAGCTTACAGTCAAAATCACACTTCATGGTTGCAACATCTCCATCGCGGCTGACGGTCATATTGGCAATATTGATGTCATTCTGGGCGAGAATTGAACTGATCCTACTTATTACACCCTTTTGATCAACGTATTCAAATATAAAACCAGGCTTGCTATCTGTTTCTGCTGACCCCAATTGATTTTCAGTGGAATCCTTATATATATTATCCATCATAGAATACCCCTCCTTTGCTTACTTCAATTATATAATTATGAGTGTTGCTTTTCAATGATGAATTGGCAAAGGCAATTGCAAGTAACAGGTATATAAGGGTATAATAGAAAGCAATGGGGGTGTTGGTAAATGATACTGTCTGTTGATTTGAATCCTGTCCTTAACAAGTGGATGGAAATAAATAGTAATTCCAAAGATATTGAAGACTTCTATGCTGAAAGCGAGGCTATGATTCCAGGTGATGGAGGTGCATACCTTACCTTGATTTTAAGTCTGATGAATGAGAATTCCACTATAACCGGTTTTTTGGGAGGACCCACTGGAAGCTTCATAAGAAGGTATCTTAGGGATGCAGGAGTTGTTGATTCCTTTGTTGAAATTGGAGATAAAAGCCCAGAGAGGCTAATCCTGGGTTTTAATGATAGGCAAATTGAGGTAAATCAAAAAGGACCTGAGCTAAGTAGGGAGGAAATAACACTTTTCCATCGGGAGTTCAAGGAAGGTTTAAACAATTGTGAGTTGGTTTGTATGTGTGGCCAATACCCAATGAATATGCCTGAAGAGATGCCAAGTGACATCCTTCACCTATCAAGTGAGTGGGGAAGAAAGATGCTTATATCTCCTATGAGGGACGCTTTGCTGGAGGTAGTTGAGGCAGCGCCTTTCCTGATAGTTCTTGATGTTGAAAGCATGGAAAAACTAACAAACCTCAAGCTTGAGTATGAGGGGGAGCTAATCAGGGCTAGTCAATATTTGTTTCAAAATGATATAAGCTATGTGATTATTGATAGGGGTGATGATGGTTTGCTGGTCATGAACAGTGAAACCGGAGTAAGCATGAGCCTTTATGATAAGAGTTCATATTCTGGAGGGCTTATGCATGGGGGATTATTGGCAGGCTTTGCAACTGGGATGAAGCGAAAATATGATTTTGAGACTACCTCAAGATTAACCTTTGCATGTGGCCTGCTTGATTTCAGGAGTCTTGATGGGAGACCTGACATGACTGATATTAAGGCATTGATGAATAAAATCGACATAAGGAAGTTTCATAACCAATAGGAATGGTGATATGATGGTTAGCTTTATACATTCGGGAGACGTTCATCTCGGAATGAAATTTAATAGCTCCAGCTTCGGTGGAGTTAAGGGTAGGGAGAGAAGAGAGGAGCTTTGGAGCACCTTTAGCCAAATGCTCCAGCACGCAAAAAAAGAGGTCATAGATTTGGTTCTTATCACTGGAGACCTTTTGGAAGGCAACAATATTACCTTAAGGGATATCAAGAGGCTTAAGGATTCCTTTGCATTTGCAAAGGAGCAAAAATTCATAATCTCCCTGGGAAATCATGACATGGTTTTTAGGGGGTCGGTTTACGCTGAGGATGATTGGCCAGAGAATGTGATAATTCTTGGAGAAAAAGGTCTTCAGCATATTCAATTTGAGGAATTAGGGACATCGATATGGGCAATGGAGGCGAAGAGGGACAAGGAAACCCTGCTGAGGGAGCTTGGTGCTTTCAAGCCTATCAAGGGGAACCAGAATATTCTGATGCTTCATGGTGAGTTTGGAGCAAAGGTGGATTACCCACTACCTGATTTGCAGTTTTTGAAGGAGTTATCCATGGATTACATTGCCCTAGGGCATATACATAAGCCACATTTTCTAGATCATGGAATTGCCTACTGTGGATCGCTTGAGCCTCTGGATTTTGGGGAAACTGGCAAGAGAGGGTTTATTGAAGGAAGGCTATCTGATGCTAGTAGCTTTAGATTTGTACCCTTTTCCAAACGGGAGTTCAATATTCTTGAGTTTGAATTGAATAGTGAGTCTACAATCGAGGAAGTAAGGGCTGAAATAATGGAATACATAGGTGATTGTGGCAAGAAGAATTTCCATAGAGTAATTTTGAAAGGGATTTCTCCTGTCTTCTTTCACAAGGATGCCTTGGAAACCTCACTCAGTAAAGAGCTATACTATCTTGAAATGGTCGATGATTCAAAACCAGACATTGATCTTCAAGTACTGATGGACCAAAATAAAAACAATATATTGGGGAAGTACATTGAAAGCTTCAATGATGAGGATATGGAAAATCCAATTGTAAAGGCTGCCCTTTTTGCAGGCGTATACGCTCTTATGGAAGGAAGTGACCTGCAATGATAATTCGGGAACTCCATCTTCATGGATTTGGCAAATTCAATGACTATAGCCTGAAGCTTGAGCCAGGACTAAATATCATATACGGTCCCAACGAAAGTGGAAAATCAACCTTGCATAGCTTCATAAATGGGATGTTCTATGGTTTTAGGAAGCCCTACACAAAGAGAACCCTTTATTCCAAGGACCACAATAGGTTATCACCATGGTCAGGGTCCAATTATAGTGGTAGCATCGTTTTTGAAAAGGACAATAAGCTTTACAGGATATACAGGGTTTTTGACAGAGGTAAGGAAGAGACTAGGGTACTTTGTGAAGAGACAGGAGAGGACATTACAGACAGGATCCATAGTGGAGATAATTCTAAGGTGCTTCAGCCAGGAGAGTATTTTTTTGGGATAAGCAGTGGAGTTTTTAACAGCACACTGTTTATAGGGCAGCAGGATATTGCATTTGGGAAATCCCTGGCCCATGAAGTAAGGGAAAGGCTGGTTAATGTATCATCCACTGGGAATGAAAATATTTCTGTTGAAAAGGCTATTTTTATTTTGGATGAGGAATTGAAAGACATTGGAACAAGTAGGGCCTCAACATCTGAATATGGAAAACTTTTGACAGAGATACAGGAAACTGAAAAGAAACTTGGAAATGTGAAATCGGAGGTTGTAAAATACGATGATTATGTCACAAAGCGGAAGGCTTTCCTAGACGAGCTGAGTTTAGTTGAGATTGATATCAAGAATAGTCAAGCTGCCATAAAAGAAATGGAAAATCTTGAAAGAATAAGTAAATACAGGGAGATTCTGGAGCTGAGACACAAAAACAATTGTCTGGGTGAAGAATTGGAGAGGCTGGCAGTTCATGAGACTAAGAGCCAGGAAGATTACAATGAAGCAGCTAAGTTAAGCGAGGAAATAGGAATTGCCAATTCAAGGATAGGTTCCCTGGAGGAACAATTGGAGGTTATTGAAGAAAGATATACAAGGCTTTACGGATCAAGAGATAAGGATGATATTAACTCCTTGGATATAATTGAGGATGGATATAGATTTCAGAAGCTGGACTACCAGACCACTGAGGACAGAGATCTGGTATCACTAGGAAATGAGAAGATTAATCTCCTTGAAGGACAAAGGGTCTTAAGGTGGGTCCTAATAGTAATTTCAATACTTTACATATCCTCAAATATACTTGCATATGCATTAGGCAATTATTTAATTTTTGTAACCGCTCAGATAATTTTAATCCCGCTTCTTTATATTATTATAAGAAACAGGACTTTGAAGATTCGGATAGAGAGCCTGGAGGATGAAATGGACATCCAGCTGGAGAAGGCTACCTTACTGCAGAAGTACAAGCTAGCCGATAAATACCAACTCTATAAACTACTTGAAAGAGCTAGGGTGGAAGAGACAAAAGCTGAACAGGATAAGAGCCTTTTAGCTGAGCTGCAAGGGTCGAGAGAATCAATATCTGCAAAGATGAACAGCCACAACACAGAATTGTTGGCCATGAAGAGGATGTTAGGTGAAATATTAAGCAATAACCAGGTGGGTGATATGCAGGCCTTTCATGAAGGTTTGCAGAAGAAATCAAGGTTAAAGGAGATCAAGAGGGAAATTGAATTCAATCAGGAGACTATCAAAAGAATTCTAAAGGATGAAAATCTTGTAGAACTAAAGCTTCTTTATGATGAAAGACCTGATGCTGGAAGTGACACTGTATCAAATGATATGGCAGCAATCCTTCAGTCCCATGATGAACTCCATGATAAGAGACGTGACCTTCTGCTGAAAATAAACCAGATTGAGGGTTCACTGTCTCAGCTGGAATACTCCATTGACCAGGAGCTCAGCTTGAACGAGAAGCTTGAGGGACTAAGAACAAAGGAGGCTTCCTTGAGAAGTAGAAGAGAATCACTTGAAATGGCAAAAACCAGAATCAAAGCTCTATCAAGTGACATACACAGGGAGTTTGCGCCATCATTAAACAAAAGGGTAGGACAGTTCATTTGCAGGCTCACAGAAGGAAGATATTCTGATGTAAAGGTTGACAAGAATCTAAATTTTAATCTGATCCAGGAAGGAACCAACAGATTGATCCCCTTGGAGTACCTTAGTGGCGGAACCTTGGACCAAATGTATATTGGTTTGAGACTTGGCATAGTTGATGAATTGATTTCAAATAGCTTGCCTATATTTTTGGATGAATGCTTTTCACAGTATGATGACCAGAGATTAAGGAGAATTCTGGAGTTCATGACAACTTTTGAAAATCGACAGGTTGTTCTGTTTACCTGCCAGGCAAGGGAAGAAGAAATGCTGAAAAGCGCAGGTAAGAAGTACAACAAGATTAATCTTCAATACAGTTAAGAGAGGTGCGTATATGATTTATGCAATCGGTGATCTACATTTTGATCACTCTAAACAGAAGCCTATGGATATTTTTGGTGAAAACTGGATAAACCACAAAGAAAAAATCGTCGAGGATTGGAGATCAAAGGTGAATGACCAGGATCTGGTTCTTGTACCAGGAGATATTTCCTGGGCTCTTAAGCTTGAAGAAGCCGTACCGGATTTGGAGCTAATTGACAGGCTTCCAGGGCATAAGCTGTTTATCAAAGGCAATCACGATTATTGGTGGGAGAGCATATCAAGACTTAAATCATTGAATCTTGAATCCATAACATTCATTAGGAACAGCTCCTTTGTATACAAGGATGTTGGAATTGGAGGAACTAGAGGTTGGATGAGCAGGGATTCTGATGGGTTTGACGATGGGGACGAAAAGATTTACAGACGAGAAATCCTAAGATTGGATGCATCCTTGTCTACAATTGATAAGGGGATACCAAAAAAAATCGCCATGCTTCATTATCCTCCCTTTGATGGGAAGCTAAGGCCCAATGATTTTGTTGACGTATTGGTCAGGCATAATGTTGATATCTGCATCTATGGACATCTGCATGCTGAGGGACACAGGTATTCAGTTGAGGGATTGATTGAAGGAATAGAATTCAAAATGGTAGCATGCGATTTTTTGGATTTTAAGTTGAAAGAAATTGATATTTAGACTTACTCTTAAGGGGGACTGGCATGAAAATTATTGTGACTGAATCATATGATGAGATGAGCAGGACTGCTGCTGAAATATTTGAAGAGGAAATAAGAGCTGATTCCAGAATTGTACTTGGATTGGCTACAGGTTCCACACCCATTGGCACCTACAAGGAGCTGGTAAGAAAGCACAGGGAGGAGAAGTTGGATTTTTCCAATGTTACAACATTCAATCTGGATGAGTACGTAGGTCTTGAAGCAAATAACCCAAACAGCTACAGGTTTTTCATGGAGAAAAATCTATTCAATCAGGTGAACATAGATAGGGAAAAGACCCATGTCCCAGATGGAATGACAGATAATCCTGGTGAGTATGGGAAAAGATATGACAGTATGATTGATGATGCGGGAGGAATAAGGATACAGCTACTTGGCATAGGTTCAAACGGTCATATAGCATTCAATGAACCTGATGAGGAATTACCTGTAGGAACAGGTCTTGTAAATCTTACCAGACAAACCATTGAGGATAATGCCAGGTTTTTCAGCTCTATTGAGCAGGTGCCTACCAAGGCAATTTCAATGGGAATGGGAAGCATAATGAAAGCTGAAAAAATTGTTATATTAGCCAGCGGTGAAGGCAAGTCTGAAATAATAAAAAAACTAATTGAGAGTGGTAAGGTAACTACCAGGATACCAGCTTCATTTTTGCTGCTTCATCCTGATGTTACCTTGGTTTGCGATAAAGAGGCATATTCCCTGGTAGACAGATAGGTGGGAGGAAGCATATGGTAAAGGAACTGGAAGTTAAGGTATTGGATATTGATGTAGATGATATTCAAAAGTTGATTCTA
>CAYMHD010000053.1:8219-12248 GCA_964390135.1 uncultured Gudongella sp.
CAATAAAATCATTTATGGATGCATATCTAAGGATTAGAGAAAACCACGATCTCCTCGATGACAAGAGGACCGTAACATTCACTCTGAAAAAGAATCTCCCAAACAGCAGCTTGAGGGAAAATGAGGAGTACAATGTTTTGGTCGAGGACAGGGATGCATTGCTGAAAATTTTGGAGAAACTTGGATTTGACAAGGCAACAATTGGCCATAAGGACAGGACATCCTATTCATTTCTGGAGGGGAGAATAGATATTGACATCTGGGATGTAGACACCTACCCAAACCCTTATATGGAAATTGAGGTTTTAAGGGAGCAGGACCTTGAGGATATATTGAAGGAGCTTGAGATTCCCAAGGAGAAGGTATCAAGACTATCAATCGTGGAGCTCCAGGAGTTGCTGATAGAAGCGAGGGATGAATCCGATGCTAAATAGAGTAACAGTTGAAAATGTACTTAATGAGGCGTTGGCAAGAGGCGGTGATTTTGCAGAGATATATCTTGAAGACAAAATAACATCAAATATCAAGCTTGTTCAGGGCGACATAAAGGATAGTCTATCTGGCAGAGATTATGGTATAGGCATAAGGATACTTGATGGAACCAATAGTGTTTATGGATATACAAACAGTCCGTCCGAGGCTGAACTGATCAAGCTTGCCAGATCTTTATCATTGTCAGTTTCTGGAGGCCGTAAAGCACAACCGGGATCCTTTGAAGAAAGTATTCATTCTGGCAACAATCCAATCAAGATTCAGCTATCAACTGTTGAAAAAAAGGAAAAGGTGGAACTCTTGAAAAGATCATATCTGGCAGCCAAGGAATATGACCAGGTCATTTCACAGGTTACATCGGCATACATGGAGGAAGAGCAGAATATTCTCATAGCAAATTCTGATGGATTATGGACAAGCGATAGCAGATCCAGAGTTAGATTTGCAGTTTCAGCAACCGCAAGCTTAAATGGAGAACTTCAGCAGGGATATTATGCTCCAGGTGCTTCCATGGGCTATGAACTATTCAATTATGTTGACGTTGCAAAGGTTGGATTGGAAGCAGCAAGAATTGCCAAGGCAATGATCCATGCAGATTATGCACCCAGCGGGAAAATGCCCGTTGTATTGGAAAATGGATTTGGAGGTGTTCTTTTTCATGAAGCCTGTGGGCATGCACTGGAGGCTTCATTTGTATCCAAGGGAACATCTGCATTTGGAGGCAAGCTGGAACAGGAGGTTGCATCTAAACATATAACTGCAATAGATGATGGAACAATAACTAATGGGTGGGGTACCACGAACATTGATGACGAGGGGACTCCCACAAGGAAAAATGTCCTAATTCAAAATGGTGTCCTTAAGTCATACCTGGTGGACAAGCTAAATGGAAGAAGAATGGGATTGGAATCCACAGGTTCTGCACGAAGACAATCCTACAGGTATCCACCGACATCCAGGATGAACAATACCTATATAGCACCTGGGCATATGTCCCTCAGTGATTTGATTGGCTCAATCGAAATGGGACTATATGCAAAGAATCTGGGTGGAGGGAGCGTTAACCCGGCTACAGGGGACTTTAACTTCTCAGTTATGGAGGGGTACCTCATCAAAAATGGAAGGATAGCGGAACCTGTAAGAGGTGCCACACTGGTTGGAAACGGCATAGAGATATTAAAGCTCATAGACGGAGTGGGTAGTAATCTTAGAATGGGGCAGGGAATGTGTGGAGCGGCCAGTGGTTCAGTTCCAGTCAACGTCGGCCAACCTGCAATAAGGGTCAGCAGTATTACTGTAGGTGGAAGGAAGGAATAATAATGATGGACTTTAATGCTTTTAGCAGTTTGGTTTTCGCCAAGGGAAAAGACAAGTTGAATGAAATGGAGATCTTTTATTCTTCAAGAAAAACATTGAAAATTGAAGTGTTCAATCAAAAGGTTGATAACTACGTTGTATCTGATACAGAGGGAGTTGCACTTAGGGGAGTGGGATCAGATGGTGTGGGTCACTCATATACGGAAAGACTGGATGAAGAATCGGCTGAAATGATTGTGGAAGAGGCTTACCAAAATGGTAAATTCACTGATTCAAATGAAAGGCCGCTATTTCCAAAGAACTATGATCATTCAGTAAATGTTGTGAAAAAGCCAGAAGAGATGGAAGAGTCTCAGACGGAAGAGAAAATAAGGATGGTACTGAATCTAGAGAATGAGGCATTGAAACTTGACAGCAGGGTAACCAAGACTCAGATGTGTACCTATGAAGATTCTCGTACAGTAAGGAGGGTAAAAAACACCATGGGCTTGGACCTTGAGGAGAGTTCATACATGGGATATATATACCTTTCTGTAGTGGCAGAGCAGGATAAGGATGTAAGCACTGGAAGTTCATATGGAGTCTTCAAGAACCCAAATGAAATACAAATAGCAAAGATTGCAAAAGAAGCTATGGAAGAAGCTGTATCACTTCTTGCTGCACGGCCGGTTGGCAGTGGAAATTATAGAGCTGTTATAAGAAACCGGGTTTTTGTTGATATTCTTGAGGGTTTCATGCCGGCCTTTTCTGGATTGAATGTACAAAGAGGATTATCTTTTCTGAAGGGAAAAGAGGGTGATCTGATAGGCAGTCCTGAAATAACCATAATTGAAGATCCATTTATGGAGGGGGGCTATTGCAGCTGTGAATTTGATGATGAGGGCTACAAAACTTCAAGAAAGACAATAGTAGATCGAGGTAGGCTAAATGGGTTCCTTTACGATTCTGTGGCATCGGGGAATATAGGAAGTGATTCCACGGGAAATGGGTTCAGGGGTTCAATTAAGTCAACTATAGGAATAAGACCAACAAATATTTTGGTTAAGAAGGGTACCAGGGAATTGATTAGAATCATTGAAGAATTGGATTCAGGAATTTTCATAACTGAAGTGTCTGGCTTGCATTCCGGATTGGATTCTGTATCGGGAGATTTTTCTTTGCAGGCTCAAGGTTTTGAGATAGTGAAGGGTACTTTGGGAAGGCCAATAAAGGGAATTACAATTTCCGGGAATCTGATTCAGCTACTTAAAGGTGTAGAGGAGGTTTCAGATGATATATTATTTGGAATTCCAGGTGATGGGTGCTATGGGGCTCCATCCATCAAAATTAATTCAATTAGTGTTTCTGGTGATTGATAGTTCAATAACATAATACATTCAAGACTTTAAATGTGATTAACTGAGTCTGTAGTAATACGAGAATACCCAGGCGACCTGCATGGATATGTAGGTTCCTCTTTGTTTGAATTGATTTAAGAATGTTCAAATCTTGGGATTTGCAAGTATAATATGAATGGGCAAACATGTGAATTTCATAACGATATCGAAAGGATTTTCTACCCTTATCTGATTGTTAATTCTGAATATTTAAGGTATAATGAATTTGTTGACTTAAATTATAGGTAAAGGAGTTGGTAACGTGGATTGCTGTGGAGCAAAGGAACTAAAAGGACACTTCCTTGATGAAGAAGTGGATTTGTCACTTATGGATGAAACACTGAAAAAATATAAGGAAGTTAAAGGTAGCCTGATAACAATACTTCAGAATGCCCAGGAGATATACGGCTTTTTGCCCATGTCTGCACTGGAATACATATCTCAGGAAACCGGTATTTACAGCTCACAGATATATGGTGTAGCAACCTTCTATACACAATTCAGACTTAACCCGGTTGGGGAAAATCTGATAATGCTGTGTAAGGGTACTGCATGCCATGTAAATGGAGCGGATAGCATAACAGAAGAGCTGGGAATCAAGGATGGAGAAACAACGGAGGAAAAGGTATTTACATTAAATAATGTGGCATGTCTTGGGTGCTGCAGTTTATCACCAGTAATGATGGTTAATGGTGAGACTTATGGTAGCTTGACACCTCAAAAAACCAAGGATATCCTAAGGGAAATTGGAAAACAGGCCCTTGAAGCGAAAGAGAGTAACTAGATGAAAATAGTTGTTGGTCTTGGAAGCTGTGGCATAGCTGCTGGAGCCAGGAAGGTATAC
>CAYMHD010000054.1:0-303 GCA_964390135.1 uncultured Gudongella sp.
ACAGGGTCTAGACCCTCCTTATCCAAAAGCTCCAGAAGGCTTGTAAGTTTTTCATCGGATGGCACAATATGCTGGTCCTCAAAGCCACTGTTTCCATGTATATGCATATAGGTCAAACTATCACCAAGTATATGTATCCACTCCCTGAGTGGTGCATACCCAAGGTTGGAGTGACCTATGTCAAGGTTTATGGATATCCTGTCGTGGTCGATTTCATCCACAAGCTCCCTTAGCATGTATGGGGACTCCTCAAATACGTTTTCAATTACAACCTCTCCCTTATAGGGAGTCACATCCATCAAT
>CAYMHD010000054.1:313-12205 GCA_964390135.1 uncultured Gudongella sp.
CCTCCAGAAAGCAGCCGCCTGTTTGTTGTTCAGCTCCCTCAGGAAGGACTGATTAAGGTATGGATTTATCTGGCTGTGAAACACCACGAACTGAACGTCCAGCTCATGTGCGATCTCAAGGGTCCTCCTGTACTTTATCTGACTGACCCTTCTGATCTCCTTGTCGGGACTTGCTGGCTTCAGGTCGAGAAAGGGTCCGTGCAATGACTTTATGCCCTTGACCTGGGCAAGCCTACTTTTGTAGCCGTCAATGAGCCTCTCCAAATCCTCCTTGGAGAGATTTGGCTCCACAAAATCCTGCAGCTCAACTCCGCATCCAGACCGGTTTAGCTCTTCAACATCCAGCTCCCTGATTGTACTAATACAGTTAACGATTCTTCTGTTCATATGCTCCCCCTATTTGTGATTAAGCTGTTTAATGAATCTATAGTTTATGTCAGCTGAAATCACCGTTGCACTTCCATTGTCTGCCCTGAATCTGTAGAAGTGGTCTGGACTACCTATAACCCAGCTGCAGGCAAGCCTGATTATTCCCTCGTGGGTTACAACCAATGCATTTTCATTTCGTTCCAGCATTTCCTCCATAAAGCTCTCAACCCTCTTGAAGGTGTCGGCTATGCTTTCACCTTCGGGAATTGTATAGTTCAATGAGTCCTCCATCCACATTCTGGTCTCCTTGGGATACTTGTCCTGGTACTCATTGAAGGTAAGTCCTGTGAATATCCCAAAGTTCATCTCCCTTACCCTGTCATCCACCTCTCCCTCCAGACCCAGATGGGACAGGGTCTGGAGCGTTCTCTTTAAAGGGCTGACATATACCTTGTCAAAATCATATGCAGCAAGGTTCTCCCTGGCATCCTTGATCTGCTGTATGCCTCTTTCCGTAAGGGTTATAAAATCCCTGCTGAATCGCTTTTCCAAATTGTCATGGGATTCCCCATGTCTAACAAATATTATATCCATATTGTCACTCCCCAAAATATTATCAATGAAGCCACCTCACAAAGCTCGATGACAGCTCCGTACACATCTCCTGTCATTCCACCGATTTTCCTGTATGCCCACATTGCAATAACCTCACCAAAAAGAAGGCTCCACCCAAAGCGAATCAGAAACATAGGATTGATGATCAGGGTTATCCCCAGCAGGACCACCCCAGATAGAAGAACATTCCTACCAGCCCCGGAGGACCTGAAGAGTACTCCCAGACCTTCCTCTCTGGCATTCTTCTTTGTTGATATGACATAACCGGCCGCCAGCCTTGCATTGGCAAGGGATAAGGGTATCCCAACCCAGTATTCTGCAGGCAGTTCATGGACTGCCACAAGCTTTGAAACTATTAGGAATATCAGGGCCACCGCTCCAAAGGCTCCCAGGGTACTGTCCTTCATTATCTCCATGACACGAGCCTTTTCCCTCCCTGAAAGAAACCCGTCAAAGGTGTCGGCCAATCCGTCCAAATGAAGACCACCTGTCAGGATTGCAAGGATCATAACTGATAGAAGAGCGGAAATCCCCTTGCTGTATTCACTTAAAAATATGACAGGAACTGCTGCAAGCATACCCATGGCAAGACCTATGATTGGCAGAAAGAAAAGACTTCTTCCAATGTTTTTTCCTTGGAAGGAAACCTCCTTCTTGATTGGTATTCTTGTAAAAAACTGCAATGCAAGTATCAATCCATCCATTATTTTATCCTCACAGGTATTCCACAGCTAACCAGGTAGACCTCATCGGCCTTTTCAGCAACCCTTTGATTGAGCCTGCCCTGAATGTCCCTAAAGACCCTTCCAATGTGGTGTTCGGGAACAAGGGAGTAGCCAACCTCATTGGTTACAATTATAAGGTCAGAATCCCTTTTATTGACAGCATCTATCAAAGAAACCACCTCTGCAAATATCCTGTCCTCCACCTGCTGCTGAAGCTTTGAGTCAATGGGGACGGTTCTTCCTGACTCATATGTCATGTCAAACATTATGTTTGAGGTCAGTACCGTCAGGCAATCCAGGAGGTAGTTTTCTTCGTCTCCAACTGCCTGTACCAGGCCGTAGCTTCCCTCAAAGGTTCTCCAGCTTTTCGGTCTGGTCTTTTTGTGATGCTCAACCCTGTCCTTCATTTCTTCATCCTCTACCCTGGAGGTTGCCATGTAGACTACATCTTCCTTATCAATGAACTGTTTTTCTGCAAAGGAGCTCTTGCCACTTCTTGCTCCACCCACAACCAATTTTATCATTATTTTCACCACTTTTTCTTATTTTAACCTACCTCTATCTTACCACAGTGTCAGTAGGGGTGAAAAGCGGCAGCCAACGGATTTTTTTACCCCTGAACGTATATTTGATGGTGTTTTGGGGTAATACTAACACAAGACCAAATAAGGAGGTAATGCTATGCACAAAAAATTATTTATACCGGGACCTGTAGATGTCCTGCCAGATGTCCTGGAGAAGATGGCAACACCACAGATAGGCCACCGTACAAAGGAGGCTTCAGACCTTCAAAGAGGTATCTCAGAGAAACTTCAGAAGGTCTTTTATACTGAGAACCAGATATTGCTTTCTACAAGTTCAGGAAGCGGGCTTATGGAGGGTGCAATAAGGTCCTTCACAAGAAAGAGAGCTGCAGTTTTTTCAGTTGGGGCTTTCGGTGACAGATGGTATAAGATGGCAACCACCAACAATGTGCCCGCCGATCTGTTCAAGTCAGAGCCAGGAGAGCCGACAACTGTCCAAATGGTAGACGAAGCTCTTGCAACTGGCAAATACGATGTTATAACTGTAACACACAATGAAACCTCAACCGGGGTCATGAACCCCACTACTGAAATCGGAGCACTTCTAAAGGAAAAGTATCCTGATGTTCTCTACCTTGTGGATACGGTAAGCTCCATGGGAGGAGTCAAGATTGAAACAGATGCCTGGGGCATGGATGTAGTGATAACATCAACCCAAAAGGCACTTGGATTACCTGCAGGGCTTGCGATTTGCTCAGTTTCCGAGAGGGCGATTGAAGCTGGACGTCAGGTTCCAAACAGAGGACTTTACCTGGACCTTGTCTCACTATATGACACAGTTAAGAAAAAGGACCATCAGTATCCATCCACTCCTTCCCTATCACATATGTTTGCGCTTGATTACCAATTGGATAGAATCCTTGAGGAAGGTCTGGAGAACAGATTTGCAAGACACAAGGAAATGGCTGATTATGTAAGAGCCTGGGCTAGAAAGAATTTCGACCTTCTTGTACAGGATGAAAAATATCTTTCCCAAACACTTACCACAATCAAGAACACCAAAGAAATCAATGTGGGCGATCTCAACAAGGAGCTTGCCAAGAGAGGATTTATGATTTCAAACGGTTATGGGGACCTTAAGAACCTGACATTCAGGATTTCACACATGGCTGATTACACCATGGATGATGTCAAGGACCTACTTTCAAACATTGATGATATACTAGGACTTTAGAGAGGTGATTAAATGTTAAAGATACTAGCCACTGACGGATTGGACAAATCCGCCATTAAGGAGCTTGAAGCGCTGGGTCATGAGGTTCACGAGCAATTCTATGAGCCTGAAGAGCTTAAGGAGGCTCTCAAGAATTATGATGTTGTTGTTGTAAGATCCGCCACCAAGGTCAGAGAGCCCATTATCGATGCTGCCGCAGAAGGCGGGAAGCTTAAGCTGATAATAAGGGCAGGTGTTGGAGTTGACAATATTGATGTGAAGTATGCCGAAGGAAAGGGCATTAAGGTCAGAAACACTCCCAATTCAAGCAGTGCATCGGTTGCTGAGCTTGTCCTTGGTCATATGCTTTCACTTGCTCGCTTTGTCGGCATTTCCAATGTGACAATGCGTAATGGCGAATGGAACAAGAAGAAATACAAGGGGATCGAGCTAGCTGGAAAAACCCTGGGCTTGGTTGGATTTGGAAGAATATCACATGAGCTGGCACAAAAGGCCAGTGCATTGGGAATGCAGATTATATACACCAACCGAAGCGGACCAAAGGATGACTATCCTCAATACACCTATATGGAGCTGGATGAACTTCTAAAAAAATCGGACTTCGTATCTATCCACACTCCGGCAATGAAGGATGGGAAAGCTTTGATAGATAAGGAAAGGATTGCACTGATGAAGGATGGAGCCTATCTTATAAATTGTGCAAGAGGAGGAGTTGTAGACGAAGCTGCCCTTCTTGAAGCACTGAATTCAGGAAAGCTTTCTGGAGCGGGAATAGATGTGTTTGAAGAGGAGCCCGCCAAAAACACCAATCTTCTGAATCACCCCAAGGTTTCCGTAACTCCACATATCGGTGGATCCACAAGTGAAGCTCAGATGAGAATCGGCGAAGAAGTAGTTGAGGTTATTAAAAGTCTTTAAGGAGGTATGCAAATGGCCGTATTGAAACCATTCAAGGCACACAGACCAGCTCCTGAGCTGGCTGACAAGGTGGCAGCTCTACCCTATGATGTTATGAACAGCCAGGAGGCAAGAGAAGTTGTAAAGGGAAATCCCCATTCCTTCCTTCATGTTGACAAGTCAGAGGTGGATCTACCGGAGGACATTGATATACACGATGAGAAGGTATATGAAAAAGCAAGAGACAATCTCTATCAGATGATAAAGGATGGAGTTTTTATCCAGGATAAGGAAGACAGCCTATATATCTACAAACAGGTTATGAATGGCAGACCACAGGTTGGGCTTGTGGGAACTACCTCCATAGATGACTATATTAATGATATAATCAAAAAACATGAGTTTACAAGAGCTGACAAGGAAGAGGACAGAATAAACCACGTAGACTACACTAACGCAAATACTGGCCCTATTTTCCTTACCTACAGGAAGAAGGAAGAGATAAGCGAGCTTATCAATGGTTGGATGGATAAAAATGATCCAATATATGATTTTACGTCAGATGATGAAATAACCCATACAATATGGAGAATCGATGACAAGACGGTTATTGAAAAGCTTGTGGCTCTTTTCGGAAAAGTGGACTACCTCTATATTGCAGATGGTCACCATAGGACAGCTTCAGCCGTCAAGGTCGGCCTTAAGCGTAGAGAGCAGTTCCCTGACTATGATGGAACTGAGGAATTCAATTTCTTCCTTTCTGTGCTATTCCCTGATGAAGACCTTTATATTATGGACTACAACCGTGTTGTAAGGGATCTGAATGAATATTCTGCAGCGGAATTCATTGAGCTGTTGAAGGAGAAGTTTGAAGTTGAAAAATATGATGGTGAGGGACAATACAAACCCACTGAGAAGCATACCTTTGGAATGTTCCTTGACGACAACTGGCATGTCCTAAAGGCCAAGGAAGGCTCCTTTGATGAGAACTCACCGGTGGACAGACTGGATGTATCAATCCTTCAGAAAAATATCCTGACCCCCCTACTGGGAATCATGGATCCAAGGGTTGACGAAAGGATAGATTTTGTGGGAGGAATAAGAGGCTTGGCTGAGCTTGAGGAAAGGGTTCTAAATGGTATGAGGGTTGCATTCTCCATGTATCCCACCAGTATAGATGACCTTATGGCAATTGCCGATGCGGGAGAAGTAATGCCTCCTAAATCCACATGGTTTGAACCTAAGCTTAGAAGCGGACTTTTCGTCCATACACTGGATTAGAAAAATGGCCTGGTTTAATAACCAGGCCTTATCCATGCCCAAATCCATTGACATAATCGTCACAAAAATGTATAAAGGATATGAGGTGAATTTTTTTGAAAAGAAAAGCCGCATTAATCATTTTATTAATATTTGCTACAATTTTTACATATTCCTTTGGACAGCTTGTGAATCCGGGTCAATCCATGGGTGAAATCAATAACTCAATTTCACAGCTAAGTGAGGATGAGATCCAGATACTTGAATCCCTCTTCCTTATTCAGCAGGAGGTTCGGGAGCTTGAAGTGGACCAGGAGCGTATAGAGCTGGAGATTGAGGACCTAGACAAAAATATTGATAATATCGAGGATGATATTGCTGGTCTGGAAAGGTCCTACGAATACAATCTTGACACAATGGAAGAGGTTCTGCGTTCCTACCAGCGCAAGGGTCCCCTGTCAAATCTTCAGCTTATTTTAAGCTCAGACAGCCTTTCATCCCTGATAAAGAGAATCAATGGCATCAGAGACCTTTCCAGAAATACAAATGAACTATTGGAGACCCTTGAAAAAGAAAAGGGAGAACTTGTCAACATCAAGCTGGAGCTGGATGAAACACTGGAGGAAATCCAGGAGCAAAGGGCTCAGCTTGTTAGAACCATAGAGGAGAAAACAGCCACTATTCAGCGACTGGAGGACAGTCTCCAGGCTCTGCAGGAGGAAAAGGAAAGATTCGAGGGTTATCTTGCTGGACTTAATGATTCATGGTACCAGGTCAAGCCGATTTTTCTACAGACCATTGATGGAATAACTGATACTGTAGAGAGCGGCCAGCTACCTGAATCAATGCTCAACATAAAAATAAGCTTTACAGGCATAAGCGGCAGGATTTTTGATGAGGAGCTGAATGATGAATTGTCCAAGAATAATTACCCCACACCAGCTGAGCTATTGTTCCATGAAGACCATGTTCGCCTGGTGATGCCAGACCTTAAGCTTAACATAAGGGGAAATCTGATCATACTGGATAACAAAACACTTAGATTTGAAATCACCGATGGTGAGTATATGGGTCTTGCACTGGAAAAATCAGCCGTTATGGATCTTTTTGATTTTGGCTATCTTGACCTTAAGTTTGAGAAGCTTCTTGGAAACAACACAATACGATCAATTAATCTTCAGGACGGATATATGGACCTTCAAATCCGACCATCTCTATTCTAAAGGAGGACTATCATGATTATTGCAAAAAACCTAAGCCTCAGATACAAGGATGGTACCTACGGTCTTGAGGATGTAAACATAGATATCCCCCCTGGGGAAATCGTCTATATAACCGGGCAAAGCGGTTCGGGAAAAACCAGCTTCATAAAGCTACTTCTTGGCATGGAAAAACCTTCTTCCGGTGAGCTGTTTGTCCTTGGAAACTCGATGGATAAGATTTCAGAAAGGGAGCTTAGAAATCTAAGGCAGCAAATCGGACCTGTATTCCAGGATTTCAAGCTTCTTGACGGACGAACTGTCAATGAGAATGTGCTGGTGGGAATGAGGTTTTTATCAATCAAGAAGGAAGACATGTATGAAAGAGCACTCAAATCCCTGGAAAAAGTAGGTCTTTCACACAAGGTTCACTCTTCGGTGGAAAATCTTTCATTTGGTGAAAGACAAAGGGTTGCAATTGCAAGGTCAGTTGCAAGGAATCCAAAGCTAATAATAGCGGATGAACCTACAGGGAACCTGGACAAGAAGAACTCCATGGTCATACTTGATCTCCTCAAATCCTTTCGGGGCCCGGAGACTACAGTAATAATAACAACACATGCCACTCACCTTATCCATGATGAAAATGAGTGTATGCACATACAGGTAGATGATGGGAAAATGACCCTTAGGGAGGTGCCTCATGGGATTTCTTCATAACAACATTGGCTACTACCTGAAGGAGGTAAAGACACTTGTAAGGAGGGATATTTCCTCAAATCTATTGTCTGTCATAAGCCTTGCATTCATTTTCTTCATTCTTGCCCTTGTGTTTTCACTGGGACTTTCTTCAAACTTCTTGATTACACAGATTGAAGAGCAGGCTGAGATTAGCATTTATTACGAGGAAAATGTCAATTTGGACAGTTTGAGAGAGGATCTACTTTCAATCCCAGGAGTAGCTGATGTTATTCCTGTTGATGCAATAACCGCAAAGGATGAGATGATTCAAGTACTGGGAAGTGACTCGAGAATCGTTGAGCTTTTTGACCACAATCCATTCAGTCCCTATTTGGATGTTGCAATTCAACTGGACTCAGTTGATGAAATCTCGGAAAAAGCTAGCTCCTTGGAAGGGGTTGAGCTTGTAAGGGACAATAAGGAGGTCCTCCAAAAGCTGCAGGAAATTTCGGGCATTATAAGAATCATCGGACTTTTCATACTGATTTCTGTTTCAATAGCTACCTTGGTAATCACATCACACCTTATCAGACAAGGAGTCTACCTTAACAGGGATTCAATCGGAACCCTCAAGCTATTGGGAGCACCTGATGGATTCATATACAAGCCGTTTCTTGTAAATGGAATTCTGACATCACTTCTTGCAGGTATGATTTCACTTGTGATGACTTATTTTTCAACCAGATATCTATACGGCCAGCTTTCTGGCAGCCTCCCCTTCATAGTACTGCCAAGCTTTTCTCAACACATGACAACCCTGGTGGTATTCACAATTTCCCTTTCCTTACTTCTAGGGATTTTCGGTGGACTCATGGGGATTAAATCCACAAAGCCAAAAAATAATTAGGGAGAGTTCATCTTGAACTCTCCTTTTGTATTATCTACAATAAAAGCAGTATTGCAACCCCTGCAACGGAAACAATTGCACCGAATATCTCAGACGGCTTAACCTTTTCCTTGAATAGAAGGATTGAAAATGGAATTATGGTTATTGGCGTAATTGAAGTGATGGTGGATGCAATTCCAGCGGTTGTATACCTCAAGGCCACCAGTGACATGCTAACTCCCAGGAAAGGTCCGAAAAATGATCCCAGCATTGTGTACTTTATTGCCTCCCTGTCCTTTATGGCCAGCTTCAGTTCCCCCCATCTCCCCATGACGGTCACAAAGATCACAAAGCTAATGAAGCCTGCAATTATCCTAATCTGGGTGGCTGCAAAGGTGTTGTAGTCAAGTAGACCGATTTTGCTGAATATCAACCCCGTAGCCTGTCCCAATGCACCCATGAATGCAAAGAAAAGGCCTCTTGGGGAATATTTCATCCTTACTCCCTGACCACTTCGATCCCTGCTCATGACAACAATCACTATTCCCATGATGGTTATCATCATTCCAATGACACCAGACAGGGAAAGTCTCTCACCCAGCAGAAAGTATCCAAGAAGGGCTGCCATGGGCGGGCTGGTGGCCATCATCAGAAGTGATATCCTTACCCCCACTTCGATATATGCCTTAAGCATAAAAAAATCTCCTATGAAAAATCCAATAATTCCAGAAACCGTAAGCCAGGTCCAATTATGTACTGATGCATCCGTGGGAAAAGGAACTCCCCTTGTGAGCAGTGCAGTCACTGTCAGAAATACAAATCCAAAGACAAGCTTTATGAAGTTGACCGATAGGCTCCCGATCCTGCTGCTTGCCTTTCCAAAGAAGATTCCCACAAGGGTCCAGCTGAATGCAGTTGCCAATGCAGCCAATTCACCGATACTCTGCTCAAACATTTAGTGTCCTCTCTTTCAATCATATTTGACATATTCAAAGGTCTGCCTGATGGCAGACCTGGTGATTACTTAAAATACTCGTATGCTCTTGTGGTTAGAATCACTGCCTGCTCCCTTGTTGTATGCTCCAGAGGATTCAGACTGTTGTTCTCGTCTCCCTTAAGAATACCCTTGTGGACAAGGAACATGACGCTGTCGTATGCATATGCACTTATCCCATTATCTATGGCAACTGGTGCGTATGAAAGGTTCAATGATTGGTCCACCTTCTGCAATGTTCTGCCTATGACCACAGCAATGTCCTGTCTTGTTATAGGATTTTCAGGTCTGTAGGTACCGTCCTCGTAGCCCTTTATAATCCCCAGGGCAGAAGCCTTCAGAACCTCCTGGCTGGATGTATCTGCAAAATGTTGTCCTGATGGATCTATCATATCCCCTGTCTTGCTTTCGTAATAGGCTACCATAACCTGGGCAAACTCCTCCCTGGTTATTACATCCCTCATGTTGTTGCTGACACATCCAGGTATTAGTCCATACTCATGAGCCATGTCCAGCTCTTGCAAGGCCCAAGGGGATGCGTAATTGTAAGGATATATCTTACCGCTTGTGACAGGTGGACTGTATCCTCCAAAGAGGGTGTAGCTCCCTAGAATATCCCTTTGGACTAGTCCGATCCTAACCCTGAAATTGTAGGATGAAAACATTACATTAACAGGCTCCTCAACAATACCAAGCCTTAAAAGGTCCAGGTCGATTCTGGTGAAGCCATCCACTTCCCTAATCAAATCCTTGTATTTGAAATTCATCTCTCTCATGACTACCGAATCTTCATTTCTTACATAAAAATTAACCTGAACATACAGGTCTTCACTGTAGCTCTCGTTGCTTAAAAGTGATAATGTAGCCTCTTCGTCCTTCCACCTAAGTAAGAAATACGGGTTTTCCTCTTCAACAAACTCTACGGAAAACTGTCTGGGTGAGCCTGGTCTTACTACCTGTGCCGTGGATATTGAGGGCAGCAGAAGAATTACCATCATCAACCATATTATAATCTTTTTCATGTCTACCTCCAAAATGCTACTGTAATTTTTTCCATTCATTGTATCTTTGGATTTCCCCCTTGAGCTTGCTTACAATATAGCCGATGACTGCGGCATCGTCCAGAAATCCACCCAGCAGAAAATCCGGTACAATGTCAACTGGATTTACCAGGTAGATCAGTCCTGCTATAACCGTAATTATGGTTCCCTTTGAAACCATTGTATACTCTTTCTTACCATAGTCCCTCACAAGGGATATCAGCTTTCCAATGTCATCAATCAAGTCTGAAAGCTGCTCGTTATCCCTGATGATCAAATTTGCGGAGCCTAGGAGCTCCTTTAGCCGTTCTGGGTTGTTGTAGTATTCCTTGGCCTTTCGACCAAGTCCGGCAAGTACTCTTCCTGGGTTTATTCTCATGGTATCATCTCTTTTCATTTACATTGATTGGTTTTGACCCTATCATTATATCACAGCAGCCATTTGTAGACAATCTGAACCATTTGGTTATAATAAATGATACCAGCTCATATGAGCTGGTATCTTCTATCATCTTATTTAAGCTTCTCTCCTACCTTCTTCCAGTCAACCACATTGAACCATGCATCAATATAGTCTCCTCTAAGGTTCTGGTATTTAAGGTAGTATGCATGCTCCCACACATCCAGACCAAGTATTGGCTTCAATCCATCTGAAATAGGATTGTCCTGGTTAGGTGTGGATGTTATTTTAAGTTTATCTCCATCCATTACCAGCCATGCCCATCCACTACCAAATCTACCTGTGGCAGCCTTCTTGAATTCATCCTTGAAATTGTCAAAGCCTCCAAAATCAGCCTTGATCTTTTCCATCAGGTCGCCTTCAGGTTCTCCACCGCCATCAGGTGACATTATATCCCAGAAGAGGCTGTGGTTTATGTGTCCTCCACCATTGTTTCTAACTGCTGTCCTGATATTCTCTGGAACCTTGTCCAGGGAGGCCATCAATTCCTCTATTGTCATCTCCTGCAGTTCCTTTTCATTTTCTATGGCCTTGTTGAGATTGTTCACATACCCCTGATGATGCTTGGTATAATGGATCTCCATTGTTCTTGCATCGATATGAGGCTCAAGAGCGTCGTATCCATAGTTTAAACTGGGTAACTTGAAAGTCATATAATCTCTCCTTTATCTATATTAATCTAATGTTCTCTATTAATATAGCTACCCAGCTTAGTTATTGATAAACATTATCATTTAATTAACATTATCCCTTTTCTAGTCATTTATGAACTCAATTATCGCAGGCATAAGATCTGGATGAAGCTCAAGGTCCGGATCGCTGTAGGTCTCAAGGTTTCCCTCCCTGTCCCTTGGTGCGTCCTTAAGGATGTGATTCATACCAGGTACAAGAACAGGTTTGGTCCCTGCGGCTTGGGAAAGAATCATTGCATCGTTCACCGTTACCTGAACATCATTGTCACCTTGGACAATAAGGACCGGTGATGTAATTTCTCCGTAGACTATAGCT
>CAYMHD010000055.1:0-3666 GCA_964390135.1 uncultured Gudongella sp.
TTTTGAGATAATGTATAATTATTTAGTGTGCAAGCCATACTCATGGCAGTATTGTAACACTCTTGTAGTTGAGAGGGGAGGGAAGGATCGATGACAGAAATTAAAGTTGGTGAAAACGAATCTCTTGATAACGCTCTTAAAAGATTTAAAAGATCATGTGCCAGATCAGGAGTTATAGGTGAGGTAAGGAAAAGAGAGCATTACGAAAAACCAAGCGTAAGAAGAAAAAAGAAATCTGAAGCAGCAAGAAGAAAGAAACATTCCAAGTATTAATAAGAAGGTGAACTGATGTCCCTTAAAGATAAACTCATGGAAGACCTTAAGTCATCCATGAAAAACAAGGATACTATAAGGAAGAATACTGTCACTATGGTCAGGGCAGCTGTCAAGCAAAGGGAAGTAGATGAAAGAATCGAGCTGACAGATGAAGATATTCTTGAGATAATTTCAAAACAACTCAAGGAAAAGAAGATGGCCATAGAGGAATTCAAGAAGGGCTCACGCCAGGATCTTGTGGATACAACAGAATCGGAAATAGAGATTTTGTTGGAGTATCTGCCTGAACAATTGAATGAAGAAGAGGTGGAAAGAATAGTTAAGGAAACAATTGAAGAAATTGGAGCCACCTCGATTAAAGATATAGGTCTGGTCATGAAATCCACGATGCCCAAGGTAAAAGGAAGGGCAGACGGGAACATGGTAAATAGGGCCGTAAGAAAATTGCTAAAATAACCTGAGTTAAACTCAGGTTTTTTTGCTATCTTTTAACTATTGTGGGTATACATTTAAAGCGGAACTCTATAGGAGGTGAAAATGTGAAGAAAATAAGGTTTCTGGCATTTTTTATTATCGTATTTGTTATTTTTATGTCATCTGGAATCGCAAATGCACAAAGCCCAGGTAAAGTGTATGTTGTACCTATACAGGGAGAAATAAACCGTGCTACCCATAATTACGTCAGGGATGTTGTGAATGACCTTAACAATGAATCCGATGTAGAGGCAATAATATTTGAAATAGACACCTATGGAGGACTTGTTGATGAAGCGATCAAAATTAAGGATGTAATAATCGGAACAAACATCCCAACCATAACCCTGGTTAACAACAAGGCAGCCTCGGCAGGTGTATTGGTGACAATAGCTGGAGAGCACATAGCAATGTCGGAGAATGCTGTGATTGGATCTGCAGAGACAATACCCAACACTGAGAAGATCCTTTCCATGTGGAGGGGCGTTCTAAGGGATACAGCACAGTTCAGGGGAAGAGATGCCCTACTGATTGAAGCCATGGCCGACAGTGACATATCCATTGAGGGTGTGGTTGAAAGCGGAAAGCTTCTCAACCTAACTGCCCAGGAGGCTTTAGAGCTTGGACTGGCCGACATATTGTCAAGTGACTACAATGTAATACTTGAGCATTTCGGCTTCGAGTCATCTGATGTTGAGGTAATGGAGGAAGGACTTCAGATAAAACTATCAAAATATATTTCAAATCCATATATAAGCACACTCCTTCTGACACTGGGGTTTGTGGGTCTTGTGCTTGAGATACTGACTCCTGGCTTTGGATTGGGAGGAACCATTTCACTTATGGGCTTTGGACTTTACTTTGGGGGTAATATTCTCGCAGGAAACTCAAACTGGACCTCATTAATCCTCTTTGTTGTAGGTCTTGGTCTCTTGGTTATTGAAGGTGTGGTACCTGGGTTTGGATTGCCAGGCATTGGCGGACTGATATTTGTGCTTGCTGGTACGGTATTGGCCATGCAGGACCTGGCTGCGGCGGTACTGTCCCTAAGCATTGCTATTATAGTAACTACATTGGTGGCGGTTGTTATGGTAAAACATGGTTATAAAAGCAAGCTTCTAAACAGAATAATATTAAGCAACAAGCTGGACAGTGAAAGAGGGTATCTCAGCACCAACACCATGAGTGATCTCATGGACAGGGAGGGAACTGCACTTTCGGAACTTCGACCTTCGGGTTTTATCGTTATAGATGGGGAGAAGTACGATGCATTGGCACAATCGGGATACATTCCCGAAAACTCAAATGTCAAGGTCGTCAAGGTTGAAGGTTCAAAAATATTTGTAAGGAGGATTTAGTATGGATCTAATTTTCACACTCGCAATTGCAATAGGTATCATAATTCTATTAATGCTGTTCTTTACGTTTGTACCAGTGGGACTCTGGGTGACTGCATTCTTTGCAGGAGTAAAGGTAAAGATAACGACATTGATAGGTATGAGACTTAGAAGGGTTGTACCAAGTAGAATTATCAATCCAATGATAAAGGCCACAAAGGCTGGATTGGATATTAAAATCGATGATCTTGAGTCACATTATCTTGCAGGTGGTAACGTAAATACTCTTGTGGATGCATTGATTGCAGCTCAAAGGGCCAACATACCATTGGTATTCGAGAGGGCTGCAGCTATAGACCTTGCCGGTAGAAATGTACTTGAAGCGGTGCAGGTAAGTGTAAACCCCAAGGTTATTGAAACACCTCAAATAGCTGCTGTTGCCAAAAATGGTATTGAAGTTGTTGCAAGAGCAAGGGTAACGGTTCGTGCAAACATTGAAAGGCTTGTCGGTGGAGCTGGCGAGGAAACAATAATTGCTAGAGTTGGAGAAGGTATTGTAACAACAGTAGGTAGTGCAAATTCCCACAAGGATGTTCTGGAAAACCCTGACAGCATATCAAAGACTGTTTTGGAGAAGGGACTTGATGCAGGAACTGCATTCGAAATACTTTCCATTGATATAGCTGATGTTGACGTAGGCAGAAACATCGGTGCAAAGCTTCAGATGGAGCAGGCGGAGGCAGACAAGAAAATTGCACAGGCTAAGGCAGAGGAAAGAAGAGCGATGGCTGTTGCAAGAGAGCAGGAGATGAAGGCAGAGGTTCAAGCTATGAACGCCAAGCTTGTTGAAGCTGAAGCGGACGTGCCAAAGGCACTTGCTCAGGCCTTGAGAGAAGGAAAGCTTGGGGTTATGGATTATTACAATATGAAGAATATACTTGCAGATACAGATATGAGAGATTCAATATCAAAGATAGCTGACGAAGATAAAGAAACAAAATAGGAAGTGATTAAATGGATAGTCCTATAATCATTCTGGTCTTTTGGGTAATAGTCAACTTGCTTCTTAAAAGCTCTAGAGACAAGAAAAAGGCTGAACAGGCAAGAAGAAGAACCGGGCAGGGAAGTTCACAGAAAGTACAAAAAACAAGGGCTGACAGGTCTCGGATGAATACTGGTATGAAGGACTTCAGACAGGCGCTGGAAGATTACAAGGCTCAGATAGAAAAGGAGCTTAACCCGGATAAGAAAACCCCAACAAAGGCTCCTGTAACAGAATCCAAACAAAGGGTTGAAAGACCAATTAGTCGACCTGATAAGCCTAAGGCAAAAACCTTTAGGGAAGGACGATATTGGGAAGATATCACAGAGGATAAGGTTGAAGCAACCTCTGAAACAAGAACAAAGGAAACAACCCTAGCTGCTGAGCAGGCGGAGAAAAAGGCTGAAAAAAGCTCAGTTGGTTTATTTGACATTAAAAACGACATACTGAAGGGTATTGTATATTCAGAGATACTCGGCAAGCCAAAAAGCATGCAAAGAAAGATGGAATTTAATGACAATATAAAATTCATGGGTA
>CAYMHD010000055.1:3703-10134 GCA_964390135.1 uncultured Gudongella sp.
CTTTGTTCAAACTCCCTGAGTTATTGGTATTCACTTATTACTAAATGGTTACACATCATCTAAATATATAGAAAATAACCCCTTTCTATGGTATGATTTACTTAATTAAGTTACAAATTCAAGATACTGGGGAGGAATTTAAGTTTGACTATAAATAGTGAAGAGGGTTTTATTGAAATACAGGATAACAATACAATTAAAGAGATTGCGGGCAGCCTTGATTCAAATATAAAATCCATTGAGGAAAAAATGGATGTGAGGCTCAGAATACATGACAATGCCATAACGGTCAAGGGTTTGCCTGGGAATGTTGAAATGACAAATAGACTTTTAGATGAGCTGAAATATATAATCCAAAAACAGAACAGACTGGAGGAACAGGACCTTAACTATGCCATTGACTTTATCAAGTCAGGTAAGGAGGGAAGCCTAAAGGAACTTCTTGATGATGTAGTCTGCATAACAGCATCAGGGAAGAGCGTTAAACCTAAGACCTTTGGACAAAAAAGATATGTCGACTCACTACGAAAACATGACGTGGTGTTCGGAATAGGACCAGCAGGTACAGGGAAGACCTACCTTGCAATGGCGATGGCAGTACAGGCCTTTAAAAACAGGGAGGTCAACAGGATAATCCTCACAAGACCTGCAGTGGAGGCTGGGGAGAATCTGGGATTCCTTCCAGGTGATCTTCAGGAGAAGGTAGACCCCTACCTTAGGCCGATATATGACGCACTTTTTGAGATCTTGGGTGTGGATACGTATCTGAAGTTTTTTGAGAAAGGCTTAATCGAAGTGGCGCCACTAGCTTACATGAGAGGTAGAACTCTGGATTCTGCCTATGTAATCCTTGATGAGGCTCAGAATACAACAAATGAGCAGATGAAAATGTTTTTGACAAGATTGGGATTTGGTTCAAAGGCAATTATCACTGGGGATATAACACAAATTGACCTTATAAGAGGAAAGGAATCCGGACTCAAGACAGTTACGGGTATCCTAAAGGATGTTAAGGGAATTGACTTCATAAATCTAACAAGTGCAGATATAGTCAGGCATCCTTTGGTGCAAAGAATAATCAATGCCTATGAAAGCTATGAGGGAAGCTAGTAAGTTTCGATATGACCAAGGCAGGTGTTGACATGCTAAGAATGATCAAATCCTTCATTAAAAGGATGGTAACTGTAATAAAGATAGGTAAAACAACCACGGTTTTTTTGTTGTTTTTTGTGTCTGTCCTAGTTTTGGCAATATCTCAATCTCAACTTTCCCAGGCTAATTTAAAGGTTGGTGAAAAAGCCCCTGAGGATATAAGGGCACCTTTTACAATTGAGGACGAGGTTGCTTACGAAGCCCTGGTGGAGGAATCACTGGCAAATATGGATGCCGTTTACAGAATATCACCTACTGTTCAGATTACTGCAAAGGCAAAGGTTTCAGGATATTTGGATTTGGTAAGGGATATAAAGCTGAGAAACAATTTGAGTAAAGAATCAAAAATAGATGAGCTTGAAACAGTGAGTCCCCTTGAGCTTGCAACCGATGTTCATGAGATAGCAGTAGAATCCAGTTTTTCCAGCATAAACACAGTGGAGGCAATTTCAGAGGATATTCTCACACAAATGCTGGCACAGGGAATAAAGGAGGATGAGCTCAACTACCAATTGCTGGAAATTGATGACACAGTAGGTTCCCTAAACCTTGAAGATGGTGAACAGCTTCTTGTTTCCAATATCCTTATGGGTGCCATGGAAGCAAATGAATTTGTGGATATGATTGCAACGGAAAGACAGATGGAAATTGTTAGAGAAAGCATCAGACCTGTAGTAATTGAACAAAATGAAATTATTGTACAAGAAGGGGAGACGATCACCGAGGAACACATTCGAATCGTACAGCTGGCTAATATAGGGGATGAGACAACGAGCTCCTGGACAAGATACATGGGAATACTGATCCAGCTGATGCTGCCCTTGCTGGCCATGGTTCTATATATTAAATATTTCCATCCCGAAACACTGAAGGGCAGACTGATTTATCTCTTGTTCACATTGTTCATGATCAGTCTTCTCCTTGGAAGGGCAATGGAATCCATATCTCCATATCTGATACCATCGGCCTTCAATGCAATAATTGCAACCTTGCTTGTTGGACCTGGCCTTGCCATCATTTCAAATCTTGTTTTGGTATATATGCTTCACTTCTTATGGAGTATACCAGGAGAGCTTTCAATAATAATGATAATAGGAAATTCAGCTGGAATCATCCTGCTGCTTCATCAGAATCAAAGACATAGGGTCCTGCTTAATGGTATCTACATAGGTATAATAAGCTTTATATTCTATCTGGGATACTATTTTCTTGGAGATGCTACCACAGGGGAGTTGTTTTTCAATGGGGGTGCCATAATAATTGGAGGGCTGGTTTCTGGAGTTGTTTCCCTTGGTACATTACCCCTTTGGGAAAATGTCTTTAAGGTTCTGACGCCCATTAAGCTTATGGAGTTGACAGACCCCAATCAGCCTCTCCTTAGAAGGTTATTTGCGGAAGCTCCAGGTACCTATCATCACAGCCTTATCGTAGGGAATCTATCTGAAGCAGCTGCATCAGCAATTGGAGCAAATCCTCTTCTTGCAAAGGCTGGAGCATATTATCATGATATTGGAAAATTGAAGAGACCATCCTATTTCAAGGAAAATCAATTTGGGATTGATAATCCACATGATGATCTGGAGCCCATACAAAGCACGAGAATCATAATTTCCCATTGGGAGGATGGTATTAGGCTGGGAAGGGAAAGCAAGCTTCCAGTTGAAATAATGGACATAATTGACCAGCATCATGGCAACACTCTCATGGCCTACTTTTACAACAAGGCTTCCGGTGATGGGCAGACTTTACCGGAGGATAAGTTCAGATATGGCGGCCAAAAACCGAAATCCAAGGAAGCAACCATTGTGATGCTTGCCGATTCAGTGGAAGCTGCAGTGAGAAGCCTAAAGAACATGAATGAGGCTGCAATCGAACAGATGGTGGGTAAAATAATAAAGGGTAAAATAGAGGATGGACAGCTTGACCAATCGCCCATAACAACAAAAGAGATAAATATGGTCAGGAATACATTTATTTCAGTTCTAAAAGGCATATACCATGAGAGGATTGAGTACCCTGAAAAGTCATAAGCAAAGGAGATAAAGATGGAGGTTCTATTCGACAATAGGCAGAATAAGATACAGCTGAAAAAGTCTACGGAGGACTTGATCACAAAAGTCATAGAGACAACCTTGAAGATGGAGGGCATGGAGCTTGATTATGAAATTAGTGTTTCATTTGTTTCAGATGAGGAAATCAGGGATTTGAACAAGCAATACAGAAATATTGACAGGGAGACGGATGTTTTGTCATTCCCATTCGATGATGAATTTGAGACAGGGACCAGAATTCTGGGTGACATTGTATTATCAGTGGAGAGGGCCATGGACCAGGCTGAAGACTTTGGTCATACTGTTGAAAGGGAGCTGGCATATCTAACAGCCCACAGTACTCTACACCTGATCGGCTACGATCACATGACCGATGATGAGAAAGCAGCAATGAGACAAAAGGAGAAGGAAATTATGAAGGCGCTCCAGATTTTCAAGTAGCCGAGGGGGTGAATCGATGAAGGTCAAGGATTTTATTGACAGCTTCAATTATGCAGTATCAGGGATAATGTCAGCAATGAAGCTGGAAAAAAGCTTGAGGATACATTATATTGCAGCCATAACTGTAATAGGACTTAGTACACTTTTCAACCTGACAAGAGTTGAATTTATGATACTGCTTATCACAGTTGTTCTGGTGGTGGTGCTTGAAATGATAAATACCGCCATAGAAAAAACGATTGATATGATAACCAGGGAATACCATCCTTTGGCCAGGGTTATCAAGGATGTCTCTGCCGGTGCGGTACTCATAGCTTCCTTCAATGCTGTCATAGTGGGTTATCTCATGTTTTTCGAGAGACTCAATCCCTTCAAGGAATTTGTTTTGATCAAGATTAGGAATTCTCCAATACATCTTACTTTTGTTGCACTTATATTGGTTGCACTTCTCACGGTGGGGCTGAAATCAAAATTCTACAAGGGCCACGGAACCCATTTTCAGGGAGGCGTAGTAAGTGGACATTCAGCAGTTGCCTTTTGTATAGCGACAATAGTCTCTATACTGTCAGGAAATCTTCTAATAATCACATTGGTTTTTGGGTTGGCATTTCTGGTTGCAGAAAGCCGTGTTGAAGGCAAGATACATTCAGCTATGGAGACAATAATCGGTGGTATTCTTGGTATACTTGTGGGGATACTCATATTTCAGATAATCGGATAGGAGGAAGCAAATGGACATAAGAAAAATAATTACGCTTATCATGGTGGTAGTTTTGGGTTTGAGTCTAACAGCCTGCAGGCAGGAGGAAACCGATCTGCCAGTTGAAGTACCAATGGAGGAGCCTGTTGTAGAGCCTGAGCCGGAACCTGTAGAAGATCCAGAGCCAGAACCGGAGCCGGAGCCTACAGGGATACCATCACCATTGAGCGGAATTTATGCAGCTGAGGAAGTGGTGAATGGTAGAATCATATCAGTTGTGTTTGACAATCATCCCAAGGCAAAATGGCAGTCAGGCTTAAAGGATGCCGAGGTCATTTATGAGTTTCCCGTTGAAGGACCCTATACCAGATATCTGGGCTTGTATCTGATAAATGAACCTGATTCAATTGGTCCAATCCGAAGTGCGAGACCTTATTTTGTTACAATAGCATGGCAATTTGATTCGATTTTTGTTCACGTTGGGGGTAGTGAACAGGCAAAGGCTGATGTGAGAAACCTTAATATGGCTGAAATAGACGGCCTAACCAGCTCAAACCAGGTTTTCTGGAGGATGTCCCACAAGAGGGCGCCCAACAATATGTACTCCAGCATGGAGGTTCTTAGAGCTGTGCAGGAGAATAGAGGATACAGGGAAATGAGTGAATTTGAGGGCTTTCTTTTTGACGTGGAGGCATCACCAAGAACTGGAGACGGTGCCAAGGATATCCTGATTACATATAATGATGAAAATAATACCAGATATATTTATGACTCTGAAATTCAAAGGTATGAGAGATACAAGGAAGGCGCCAGACATGTGGATGAATCTGATGAAAGCGGACTTTATGCCGATAATATTATAATCCAGGAGAATTCCATGCGGGTTTTGGACAAGGAAGGCAGACTTGGAATTACCTTGGAAGGCCAGGGAGAGGGCAAATTTATCTCCAGAGGGGTAGTGGAAGACATAAGTTGGGTAAAAGATAACAGAAAGGCAAAAATTCTATACTTGAACCAGGACAATGAAGAAATCAGTCTTTCACCTGGAGTAACCTGGATTCAGGTTGTTAAGCCCGGAACATCAATTATTATAGAGTAAGCGAGGTTTTGTGATGAATAAGAAAGAGCTCATAAAGAGAGCATTGAAAGCAAAAAAGATGGCCTACGTTCCATATTCAGGATTTCATGTAGGCGCCGCAATACTGACTGAGGATAATGAGGTGTATGATGGCTGCAATATAGAAATCGCTTCATATTCACCCACCATATGCGCTGAAAGAACTGCAATATTCAAGGCTGTTTCCGAGGGTCACCTGAAGGTAAAGGCAATTGCAATTGTAGGGGATGCGGACCACACATATCCATGTGGTGTATGCAGACAGGTCATCCGCGAATTTGGAAAGGATGCAACCGTAATAATTGCCAATTCGGAAGAGGACTATAGGGAATACTCCTTGGATGAGCTGCTACCTCATAGCTTTGGACCTGAAGACCTGGAGTCAGCCAATAAGGAGGAAAAAAATGTATAAATCGGGATTCATAACAGTTGTAGGACGACCCAATGTAGGAAAGTCAACACTACTGAATCAGATAATCGGTGAAAAGATCTCAATTATCTCCGACAAGCCTCAGACCACCAGAAACAAGATACAGATGGTCTATACAGGGGATGACTATCAGATAGTATTTCTTGACACACCTGGAATCCAAATGCCAAAGAATATTCTTGGTGACTACATGCTTAAGATTTCCAGAACCACATTGGAAGAGGTTGACATAGTAACCTTTATGGTGGATGAAAGCATGGAGACGGGAAAGCTTGACAGCTATATCCTGGATCAGCTTAAGGAAATCAGCACTCCAATTGTGCTCCTGATCAACAAGACTGACAAGCTGACTGGGGATCAAATCGACAAGCTGGTAAACAAGTACATGGACATGGGAATGTTTAAGGATGTCATACCAATTTCGGCACTGAACAACGAAAATATAGAGAGGTATCTGGAGGTGTTGAAGGGGATGATTCCTGAGGGACCTCAGTATTTTCCTGATGACATGATTACGGATCAGCCTGAAAGGTTTATAAT
>CAYMHD010000055.1:10241-12191 GCA_964390135.1 uncultured Gudongella sp.
TGATGTCTTTGCAAATGTATATTGTGAAAAGAATTCACATAAAGGTATGATAATAGGTAAAAACGGTAGAATGCTAAAGTTAATCGGTCAACAGGCAAGAGAGGACATAGAGAAGCTGATGGGCAGCAAGGTAAATCTGCAGATATGGGTCAAGGTTGAGAAGAATTGGAGAGAAAAGGCAAACAAGGTGAAATATTTTGGCTACAAATAGAAGGGTTTAATATGTCTGAGACAAATGGAATAGTCATATCCGGAATGAAATACAAGGAAAGCAGCAAGATTCTCACCGTCTACACAAGGGAGCTGGGTAAGGTCTCCGTATTGGCTCAGGGTGCCTTGAAGCCAAGGTCAGGACTAATGGCCTCTGCGGAGGTTTTTGCCCTAAGCAGCTGGAAGCTGAAAAAGGGAAGAACCTTTCATTATATTGAAAGCGTGGACCTAATTGATTCATTCTATGCAATACGGGATTCAATGGAAAAGATGCTCTTTGGATTCTATGCATTGGAGCTTCTTGACAAGTCCACTCCTCTTGAGGAGGAGAACACGGTTCTGTTTGACCTTCTGGAGAAGTTTATAGGAACATTGAGGGAAAAGGACAGAATACTCCCCTTGATGGTTGCCTATGAGCTTAAGTTTGCGAGCTTTATCGGGTACAGACCTCATTTGGGCGGCTGTGTAATGTGTGGCAATAAAAGCTCAGAAGTATGGGAATTTGACCATACAAGAGGTGGGCTGATATGCACCACCTGCCTTGGGAAGTCCAGAGATTCAATATCCAATGATGAGGTTAAACAGATGAATCTCCTGCTTATGTCAAAGCTTGAAGATGTTGGAGAGTTTGATATCAGTGACAATACCCTTTGGCGGATGCACAACAGGATGTCAGATTACCTATTGTACAACCTCGATATTAGGGAGATGAAATCATTGTCAATGATAAGACAGGGACAGTTTTAGCCCTGGGTTCTGAACTCTTGACATTATGGAGAAATTTTGTTAAATTAATAAGCGAAACTGAATTCCATACGTTGACGAAGAAAGTACCTGTAACTGTGTAGTAAAGAGAGTCCGGTATAGGTGAGAACGGATCTATGTGGCTATTGGGAACGGCGCTTCTGAGTATTGCAATTTAAGAGAATACCTACTGAAGGTATTAAATAGGGTGGAACCGCGGAAGAGACCTTTCGTCCCTATAGGGACGCTGAGGTTTTTTTGTATTCAAAAATAAAGGGGGGTTATTATGTATTTTCAGGATTTAATGCTGAAATTACTGAATTACTGGGGAGAAAAAGATTGTATAATCATGGAGCCTTATGACATTGAAAAAGGTGCAGGAACAATGAGTCCACACACTTTTTTAAGGGCATTGGGACCAGAGCCATGGCAGGTGGTATACGTTGAACCGTCAAGACGACCTGCGGATGCACGTTATGGAGAGAATCCAAACAGGGTGTATCAGCATCATCAGCTTCAGGTCATTCTAAAGCCTTCGCCTGAAAACATTCAGGATCTTTACCTGGACAGCTTGAAGGCAATAGGGATTGATCCCCTGAAGCATGATATAAGATTCGTTGAGGACAACTGGGAAGCACCGACGCTTGGTGCCTGGGGACTTGGCTGGGAAGTTTGGTTGGATGGAATGGAAATAACACAATTTACATACTTCCAGCAGGTGGGAGGAATAAATTGTGATCTTGAGTCTGGTGAGCTTACCTATGGACTTGAGAGAATAGCCATGTATCTTCAGGATGTTGACAATGTATTTGACATTCAGTGGAACAAGAATTTCACCTATGGGGATATATTCAGAAAAGCTGAATACGAACACTCGGTATACAGCTTTGAAAAGGCTGACATTCAAGTGCTCAAGGAACTCTTCAACACCTATGAAAATGAAGCCAACAAAGTGATTGCAGACGAGAAAGAGAGAGAGAGAGAGAGAGAGAGAGA
>CAYMHD010000056.1:0-11963 GCA_964390135.1 uncultured Gudongella sp.
ATTTCTCTAGATGTAATACAAGGCATTCAGTAAAAGTGGTGCAATCATAGCAAATGCAATAACTATTACTATCACCATTGTGATTTTTTTCTTGTCTCTTATCTGCATATTATATTCCTCCAATATTTTACCTTTGACTCTATTTTATATCTTATTCTCCCCACTTGCAAGTCTTCCATCCCTATTCCTGACAATGAACTGAAGAAAGCCAAGACCCAGGGCTATCAAAAGGGCTGCTGCTGCAAGGAGGAATGGCACCTTGCTTCCAAGTCCATAAGCAAAGCCTGCGATAATTGCACCAGACATTTCACCAAGGGCCTTAACGGCGTTGAATATTCCAGACATGAAGCCTGCCCCGTGATGGGAATCCTCAACTGCAAAATTCTGAAGAAGAGGGAACAGTATGGTGTGGAAGGTAAAATAGAAAAGGCTCCATATCATAAATGGATAGGTTGAATCCCTTAGGTAGATCATGGTTGCTGACATTAGGGCGAAACCAAGCAAAATACGCATTGAGGTCTTTAGCTCTGTTTTTCTTACAATCCATACGTTGATCGTCAGGTTGGCAACAAGACCTATTATTCCGGTTGTGGCCTTCCATATTCCATTTACAATAGGCTCAAAGTTCAATTCATCACGCAGATAATAATTGAAGGCATTGTTGTTGCTGGAATATGCAATAAAAACAAAGAAGGTTATTCCCAGAAATGATAGAATCCATGGTGTAAAGACCGCTTCCCGCTTCTCCTTTTCAGCAAGTATGTTCCAGATGAACTGCGGCTTGGATCCCTTGGTCAATGGCTTGTTGGATTCCTCCATAAAGAGGTATATAGAAAGTCCTATGAGGATCATCACACCACCCTGAATGAAGAATACATATCGTATGGGAAGATATCCCAGGGCACCACCCGTTAGGAAGCCCACTGCCATTGAAACGCTCATAAGGGCTGAATAGGCGGCTATCCTCTCTCCTCTTTTCTCCTCACTGCTTACATCAACTATCATGGCCATAAGTCCCACCATAAATCCCCCTGTAAAGAGTCCGGCTATTGCCCTCATTACAAGTATCTGCCAGATATTGCCGGCCAGACCGTATATTATCTGTGAGGAGCCGTAAAGGATTGTCGAATAAACAAGGGTCATCTTCCTGCTCTTGTTGTCTCCCCAGCTACCCCAAAGTGGGGATGTCAGGAAGGATGCAAAGACCATCATGGCGAAGGATGTTCCAAAGACATGGCTGGGCAGGTCCAGCATTGTGAAGTAGGTTGGATTCACCGGATGGTGAAAGTTTGCTGTTATGAATATCAGTGATGCGAAGAGCATCACCTTTCTGTATTTGCTGTTCATCTTGTCCCTTCTTTCAAAATACGTATAGAAGTTATTCTATCACAAGTGTAAGGGATAAACAATTGTTTACTGCCTCGAAATTATTCCTAAAAAAACCGCTGACCAAAAGGTCAGCGGTTGATAATCTGCTTATTCTATTAGTTTACCAGTTCAGCAGCTGAGAAGTCGATAGTTCCAAGAACTGATCTGTCCCATCCTACTAGGTCTGGAGAAACTAGCATAACGTCTGTATAGTAGTAAACAGGTATAACTGGAAGCTATGTCATAAGAATTTCCTAAGCTTCATAAAGTGCCTCAAAGTGCTCTGCTCCTCTAGTCTTAGCAGCAGTTGAAAGAAGCTCGTCATATCTAGCGTTACTATAGTTAGGATCGTTGTATGCATTCTCTGTTGTGAAGATTGCAAGAAGTCCCATTGGGTCCATAAAGTCTGTCAACCATCCACCTCTAGCCACTTCATAGTCGCCTTCTTTTCTTGTATCCTGGAATACTGCCCACTCTTGGTTCTCAAGGTTAATCTCTAGTCCAAGGTTGGTCTTTAGCATTTCCTGAACAAGCTCAGCAACCTGCTGGTGTCCTTCAGAAGTGTTGTACATGATTGTAAACTCTGGGAAGCCTTCTCCATCTGGATATCCAGCTTCTGCCATTAGTGCCTTTGCTTCTTCTACAGCACTGTCATCAGTTGGAATTCCGTAGGTTCCTGCAGTCTCAGCAAAGTCATTTCCTTCGTGGTCAAGGAATCCTACTGGTACGAATCCAGCTGCTGGAATCTGACCTGAAGCCATGGTCTCTGTTATAAGCTCTCTGTCGATTGCAAGGTTCATTGCTTTTCTAACTCTTGCATCCTGGAACTGTGGTAGATCCATGTTGAAGTTGTAGTAGTATGTTCCAAGTAGTGGGAACACGTAGAAGTTTGGATCTTCTGCCATCAATCTTGGAATCTCAGCTGATGGAACATCAGGTAGGAAGTGAAGCTCGCCACTCTGATATGCCTGATAAGCTGTTGAAGCCTCGTCGATGAATTTACCTTCGATTCTGTCAATCTTAACAGCATCTGCATTCCAATACTCATCGTTCTTAACAAGTGTAAGTCCGCCACCGATTTCGTAAGCTGTTAGTTTGAAAGGTCCGTTTGATACTGCATTTGCAGGATCCTTTGCCCATGCTCCATCTGCTCCAGCCTCAACTGCCTCTTGCTTGGTTGGCAGGAAGTGGTAGAAGGAAAGCAAACTTACGATATAGTCTGTTGGAGTCAGAAGCTTAACTTCAAGTGTGTAGTCATCTACTGCAGTAACTCCAACCTCGTCCAATGATGCTCCGTTTACTGCATCAAATGCTCCAACTATGTTAGTGTACTCCCAAATCCAAGCATACTCTGATGCTGTTGCTGGATCCATTCCTCTTTTCCAGGAATAAACAAAGTCATGTGCAGTAAGTGGTGTACCGTCTGACCAGTTTGACTCTCTCAAATTGAAAGTAACAGTCATACCGTCTTCTGATACGTCCCAGCTCTCAGCGATACCAGGATAAATCTCTCCACTTTTCTCTCTTACTAGTCCCTCAAATGTTTGGTTGATTACGTCTCCACCGTCGCTTGCTCCGTTAAGAACAGTGTCGATAGTCGTAGGGTCAGCACCGATATTCCAATTGAAAACTGACTCTTCTGCTGCAGGCTCTTCAGCTGGCTCTTCTGCTGGCTGCTCAGTTGGTTCCTCTGCAGGTTCCTCTGCTGGTTGGCTACATCCAGCCAATACAGTGATTGACATTGCCAAAACCAACAATAATGCTAATAGTCTCTTGTTCATTTTTTCCCCTCCTTAATGATGTATGTTGCCTTTATTTAAACCAGGCTTTCCCTGGATTAAATACTTCTTTAAGTTGGTACATAAACGTGGTAAATATTGAGAAAATTTTCAATATACTATATTATACCACAAATTCATCATTTGACAAGATGGCATGCCACAAAGTGACCTGGCTCAACCTCTCTAAGCTCTGGTGTCACCTCGGTACAGATGTCCATACAATACCTGCACCTTGAGCTGAATCTGCAGCCTTCAGGTGGATTGATCGGACTCTTCACGTCTCCCTCAAGTATGATCCTCTTGTTTATCTTGTGCTGCTTGGGATCGGGTATTGGTATTGCCGATAGCAATGCCTGGGTGTAGGGATGAAGTGGATTCTTGTAAAGCTCCTTGCTGCTTGTAATCTCCATCATCTTACCTAGGTACATTACACCTATACGGTCCGATATACGCCTAACCATCGACAGGTCATGAGCTATGACAAGATAGGTCAGT
This sequence comes from uncultured Gudongella sp., assembly GCA_964390135.1. Taxonomy (GTDB): domain Bacteria; phylum Bacillota; class Clostridia; order Tissierellales; family Tissierellaceae; genus Gudongella. The sequence continues at coordinate 3,645 of CAYMHD010000056.1, forward strand.
CCCATGTCGTTCTGCAGGTCCTCAAGCATGTTTACAACCTGGGCCTGAATGGAAACGTCAAGAGCTGATATGGGCTCGTCACATACCACAAGCTCAGGCTCCACAGCCAGCGACCTTGCTATACCTATACGCTGCCTCTGTCCTCCAGAGAACTCATGTGGATATCTGCTGGCGTGCTCTCTCTTTAGGCCTACCGTCTGCAGCAGGTCATATATCTTTTCCATCTTCTCATTGCCGGAGTACAGGTTATGGGTCTCTATACCCTCTCCAATGATTTCTGAAACAGTCAATCGAGTGTTTAGTGAAGCATATGGGTCCTGGAAGATCATCTGAAGCCTTTTTCTGTACTTCATCATATCATTCTGGGAAAGGTTTGTTATGTCCTCTCCATCATATATTATCTTTCCTCCAGTTGGCTCATAAAGCCTTACAACACTTCTTCCAAGGGTGGATTTTCCGCATCCGGACTCTCCAACAAGACCGAAGGTCTCTCCCTTGTAGATATCAAAGGATACATCATCAACCGCAGTCAGGTATGCCTGCTCCCTTTTGAAGAAGCCTGTGCTTACGTCAAAGTATTTCTTTAGGTTCTGTAGTTGTAGAAGTGGCTTTCTCTCCTCCATATTATAAAGCCCCCTTTCTGTAGCCCTCAACCTCTGGTGCATCCTCATGCATCAACCAGCAGGCTGAAGTGTGGTTCTCCCCTACGCTGAACATAGGAGGTGCTTCCTCTGTACAAATCTGCATAACGTTGGGACATCTTGTTGAGAATGGACAGCCTGTAGGAGGTGCCAAAAGGTCTGGTGGTGATCCGGCAATAGGCTTAAGCCTTCCCTTTTCCTCCGTATCCATTCTAGGTACTGATTTTAGAAGTCCTCTAGTATATGGGTGCTGTGGACTCTCAAATATATCATCAACGGTACCCTTCTCCATTGGCATTCCGCCATACATGACCACTAGGTCCTTGCAGGTTTCCGCAATGACACCAAGGTCATGGGTTATAAGAATTATCGCCGTGTCTAGCTTGGTTGAAATGTCCCTCATTATATCAAGAATCTGTGCCTGTATGGTTACATCAAGGGCCGTGGTAGGCTCATCGGCTATAAGAAGCTTTGGATTGCAGGAAAGTGCCATTGCAATCATTACCCTCTGCCTCATACCACCTGAAAACTCGTGTGGATATGACCTGATTCTCTTGGCAGGCTCGGGAATACCAACGAGGTGAAGCATCTCGATTGCCTTTTCCTTGGCCTCCTTGTGGCTTACCTTCTGGTGTCTTCTGATAACCTCTGTCATCTGGTTTTCAATCCTGAAAACCGGATTCAATGATGTCATCGGATCCTGGAAGATCATGGCCATGTCGTTTCCTCTGATGTTTGACATCTTCTGGTCGCTGTACTCCGTGATGTCCTTTCCGTCAAATATTATGCTACCTTCCTTGATTACTCCAGGGTGCTCAATAAGCTTCATAACGGAACGCGCCGTTACACTCTTTCCACTTCCTGACTCTCCAACGATTCCCATCACGTCTCCGCTCTTCAGCTTGAAGTCAATGCCCCGAACTGCCTGAACCTCTCCGACATGGGTATAGAAGGAGGTCTTTAATCCATTTACCTCTAATATATAATCTTTGTTATTTTCCATATCTCAATCTCCCTATCCTTTTCTAAGTCTTGGGTCCAAAGCATCTCTCAGTCCATCACCGATAAAGTTGAATGCCAGCATTGTAAATGCGATTGCCAACGCCGGAAAGAACAACTGGTACGGATATGTTGTAAGACCTGATAGAGCATTATTGGCCAGCGTACCCCATGATGCCATCGGTGCTGATACTCCAAGTCCGATAAAGCTTAGGAATGACTCGGTGAATACAGCTGAAGGAATAATCATGGCTATGGAAACTATTATAGGTCCCATTGCATTTGGAATAAGGTGTCTGAAGATTATCTTGCTCTTTGACACTCCCATGACCCTTGCTGCCAGTACAAACTCCTGCTCCTTAAGGGACAGCATCTGTCCTCTTACAAGCCTTGCCATTGATACCCAATACACACTACTCAGGGCGATTATTATGTTTGTAAGTCCTCCGCCCCTAAACCATACCATCAGGAGGATTACATAGAGTACAAGGGGTATGGAGTTTATGATATCAACAATCCTCATCATTATATTATCCACTCTTCCGCCTTCATATCCGGCGATGCTTCCGTATACAACTCCGATGAAAAGGTTAACTATTGTGGCAACAAATGCTACAAGAAGTGAAATTCTCGCTCCGTACATTACCCTTGTCAACAGGTCCCTTCCCAGTGAATCTGTTCCGAATGGAAACAGCTTGTTAAGCTTTGTCATGGCTGGATACTGTGTAACCTCGCCGTCCAGCTCCAGGGTGAAATCATAGTCATATCCCATCTTGTTTGGAAGAAGGTTGTAGGAGAAATCAAGGATGACCTCCTCTTCTCCCAGCTGATATGTGTATATCTTGTTGATCATATCCCTCTTCATTGGGTCTAGTTCAAGTCTCTCAATCAAGGTCCCATCCTCTGCAACTAGGAATACGTTGTAGTCGTTTGAGACATGGAAGTATCTTCCGTCAAGCTGGTACAGCTTCAATGTTGGTGGAAGGTTCTTGTACTCGTTGATCTGGTCTGAATATGAAAAATCCGTAAAGTTCGGTCCAATTGTTCCGAAAAGTATAATCAGGATTACAACAACGATACCCATCATGGAAAGCTTGTTCTTCTTTAGCCTTCTCCATGCATCCTGCCAATAAGTGAGGCTGGGTCTGATTGCTTCGTTGTCTTCTCCTGTCTGCTCGATAAAAACAAATTTGTCCTTTGACATAGCCTACTTATCCCCCCTTAGTTTGATACGTGGATCAATGAAGGCATATGCCACGTCCACTATGAATATCATTATCAGGTAGAACACAGCATAGAATACTGTGATACCCATTATGGTTGTGTAGTCACGGTTGCTTACACTTTCAACAAAGTGTCTTCCGATACCTGGAATTGCGAATATCTTCTCAATTACAAATGATCCTGTAAGGATTGCAGCAACCATTGGTCCAACGTAAGTTACGACTGGGATAAGGGCATTCCTTACTGCGTGCTTCATTATTACCGTGAATTCCTTTATTCCATTGGCTCTTGCTGTTGTTATGTAATCCTGTCTCAATACCTCAAGCATACTTGATCTTGTAAGTCTTGTTACAAATGACAAGGAATAACCTGCAAGCGCTATAACCGGACCTATGTAGCTTCTCCAGCCGTCAAGTCCGAAGCTTGGAATCCAACCCAGCTTTCCTGCAAAGAAATATATTATAACTGTTGCTATTACAAAACTCGGTACAGTGATCCCCACTGTTGCCAACAGCATTACGAAATAGTCCAGCGCACTGTTCTGCTTCAAAGCTGATATAACCCCCAGTGGTATACCTATGGCCACAATCAGGGCCGATGCAATCAAACCGATTCTTGCTGAAGCAGGGAAACCTGATTCAATCAAATCATTAACTGAGGTACCAATCTTTGAATAGGATGGTCCAAGGTCAAAGGTAACAAGTCCCTTCATATAGTTCAGATACTGAACTGGCAATGGGTCATCCAGATTGTACTTTTCGTTCAATGCTCTCATTATCTCGTCGGGCACAGGTCTTTCCCGTGTAAAGGGCCCTCCTGGTATTGAGTGCATCATTGTAAAGGTCAATGTAGTGATCAATATAATAGTTATCAACATTGATACAATGCGTTTTAAGTAAAAAGATCTCAAATTTGTTACTCCTTTCTATGTATTTTTTGAGTTGCAAATACTCTACCCTATTCTACCATCTTTGCACTGATTTTTCAAAATACTTTTTCAACTCCAGCCTAGTGGGAAAGCGCTTTTCACTGTTGCAATGCTACCCCTTTATTGCATTGGCCCGGTAGATGGCATATGTTGATATGAACATTTAAAAAGGTTATGCAAAGGTTTGCACAAGCTTCTGTCCATTGATTACTGACAAAAAAATTATTTCATTAATTTTTTTTCATAGTGTTTGAATGAAAACGGCACCCTGGTGTACATCTGTTTAACCAGAGTGCCCAAATTTTTATTTATTTAGATTGAACAGGGGCTATAGCCACAATCCTGGCACTCGGAGCATCCTCCTGAGTGATTGAGTTTTCCACCACACATTGGACACGTGTCCGGATCTTCCTTCAGCTGCTCCTCTGCAAGATGCATTATTTCCTCCTGCAATTCTTCAATCTTGTCGATGTTGCTCTTCTTGTTGTTTGATATGAGGATTCCACTTCTTGCACAACCGTCTCTATAGATGGTTATACCCTTAAGTCCCCTCTCCCAGGCGTAAAGGTAAAGCTCCTCAACCTGGTCTACGGTGAACTCATTGGGTACGTTGACCGTAGATGAGATGCTTGCATCTATATACTGCTGCCAGGTGGCCTGAACCTCTATCCTTTCCTTGTAGTCAAGGTTTGAGGTGGTAACTATGAAATCAGGCAGCTCTTCCTCGTATGATAGGTTGTTCTCCTCCATGTACTCCTTGATTATTGGCGTGAACACCTTGTAGTAGGTATCCTCGTGATGAAGCGACTCCGACTTTCTGGTGTATGACACCTGGAAGATCGGCTCCACCCCGTTGCTGCAGCCAACAAGTGTTGAGATGCTTCCGGTTGGTGGAATTGTCAATAGCTGGGAGTTTCTTAGACCATGCTCCTTGATCAGGTCAAGAACGTCATCATCAGCATTCTCCTTAAGGAATGGTGATGCCAGGACGGCATCCAGATTGAATCTTGGGAACGGTCCATCCTTCTCAGCCAGCAGGGCTGATTCTCTCAGAGCCTCATTTACCATTATCCTGCCGATCTGGTGAATCAATGATATGGACTCGCTGCTTCCATATCTTACCCCCATCTTTATGAACATGTCCGCAAGACCCATGATTCCAAGACCAATCTGTCTCAGGTCCCTGGACATATCCCTTTGCTGCTCCAAGGGGTGCAGGTTCATGTTCTCATCAAGAACCTCGTTCAGATAGACAACACCGTTTCTGACCATTTCTCCGAACTTTTCAAATTCAAATCTGGCATACTTTGTAAAGGGGTGCTTGACGTATTCACTAAGGTTTATTGATGAAAGGTTACAGCTTCCAAAGGCGGGAAGGGTCTCCTCCGCACATGGGTTCACTCCTGCAAATTCAAAGGTCGGATCATGGCTCATCAGGTGCCATGAATCAATCTTGCCCTTGTAGAGGATTCCTGGCTCTGCCATGTTCCAGTTGTTAAGGGCCAGCTTCTTGTAAAGGTCCCTGGCCCTTATGACCTTGCTCAGTTCCTCGCCTGTTGATTCAACCCTGAAAAACAGCTCATAGTCAGTGTCGTCCTTTACTGCCTGCATGAACTTGTCGTCAACGTTTACGGAGATATTGGCATAGGTGACCTTGCTCAGGTCATTCTTAACATTTATAAAATCTTCAATATCCGGATGATTGCAATCGAGGTTCAGCATCAATGCCCCTCGTCTTCCCCTCATGCCTATAAGTCCCGTAACCATTGAATAAAGGTCCATGAAGCTTACCGCTCCCGTAGTTGTGCTTGCTGCGTTGTTGACCTTGGATCCCTTTGGTCTAAGCTTTGAAAGGGTAAGTCCAACCCCTCCACCATATGAATAGGTTCTTGCAAGATACTTTGCTGTATCGAATATGGATTCAATATTATCTTCAACCTTTGGCATAACATAGCAGTTACTCAAGGTTATCTTTCTTCCAAGCTTGTCAAGACCACGACCGGCAAGAATCCTGCCTGCGGGCATGAACTTCTTATCCTTTATTGCCTTCTTGACGGGGTTGTTCTCTCCACTGACCCTTGTAAGGAAGTCATCGAAGGTTTCTGAATCATATCTGTACTTTTTCTCGTAAATATCCCTCTGAAGATCCGTCATGTTCCAGCCCTGCTCACGAAGTCTGGCCCTTTCCTCACGATAGATGATATACTTTCTTGCCACCTCAGGTCTTGACTTCATCAGCTCGACCTCGACGTAGTCCTGGATCTCCTCGATATTAACTGTTTCCTTGCCACTGAATGCCTCGATTGCATTTTCGCCTATGGACCTTGCCAGGTCCTCGTCGATACCCTTCTCGGTTTCATTCATGGCCTTCCTAACGGCTACTGCGATTTTTTCCGCTTCAAAATCAACAACCTGTCCGTTACGCTTTTCAACTTTCAACATACCATTGCCCCCCTTATTACTCCGTACCCATGCTTAAACAACTATATATTGTGTATGAACGAAGCTCTATATACAACATATATAAAATTTACCACACATAAGATTAAATTACAAGATGGGTCATGAAGAAAAATAGGTAAGTTTTTGTAACAATTTCTTCACGTCAGGGTAGGTGAGACCTAAAGTGGATATGGACTATTTTTTTGCATATGATAAAATACAGTCAGGACTAATCATACCATAATTATTTATATTTGTCTTTGGGATAATTGAAGATTGGAGGTGCATTATGAGCTACACGGCGATATTGGACAAGATCCTGGACTCAAAGGATAGGACTGTTGGGGGTGACGCCGCTTCAGCCCTTTCAGGAGCAATGGCCTGCGGACTGATTGGAATGGTTGCGAGGCTTTCCATCATGGGTCAGTATGGTCTTGATGACCATCAGTTCATCAAGCTGGCTGAGGAGCTTGACGGAATATCCTTCAGACTTCTTCGGGGTTCCCAGGAGGATGTCAAGGCCTATGCAGGTGTCTGTGATGCCTTGAAGCTTCCCCACGAGACCCGGGAGGAAATGGAGGAACGTCTGGAAAAAATCCAGGAAACAGGAGAAAGGGCTGCCGAGATTGCAAGGGACAACGGATACCATTGCAAAAGGGTTCTTAGGATAGGACTGATCCTAAGAGGTAATTCCAACACAAATGTTGCAACAGACCTGGAGGTTGGTATTACTCTGGCTCAGGTTGGAATCGACGGTGCAATTGGAACAATGAAGGCCAGCCTGCCCCTTATCAGGGACGAGGAATTCAAAAAAGCATTGCAAAATGATATCAATGAATTGAGCAAGGAGGATAACTATTATGAAGATATTAATGGCAGAAGTCAACATTAGTGAAGGTACGGACCTTGACAAGGTCAATCTTATCAAGGAGGAACTTATGAAGGAAGGTGACCTTGAACTTCTTGACCTTAACTCCGACAAGGACCACAACAGATCGGTCTTCACCTACAAGGGAGAACCTCAGGCCGTCCTTGAGGGTACAAAGAGGCTTTCAAAGAAAGCGATTGAATTGATTGACATGACAATCCAAAAGGGAAGCCATCCAAGAATGGGTGCCATAGATGTTGTTCCTTTCATTCCGGTTAAGGATGTGACCCTGGAAGAGGCTGTTGAGATTTCTAAGGAGTACGGCAAGTACCTGGGAAGCCTAGGAGTGCCAGTCTACTTCTATGAGGATTCAGCCACAAGGGATGACAGAAAATCACTTGTCAAGATAAGAAAGGGACAATACGAGGCCTTGCCTGAGAAATTCCAGGATGAAGCCTGGACTCCTGATGAGGGACCCTTCCAGTTCAATCCAAAGAGCGGAGCTACGGTAACCGGAGCAAGGTTCCCGCTTATAGCATTTAACATCAATCTTGCAACCGAGAACCTTGAGATTGGAAAGAAAATTGTTAAGGCAGTTAGGGGAGCAACCGGGGGATTCCAGCATGTAAGGGCAATAGCGCTTGAGATTCCAGAGAGAAAGATGGTCCAGGTTTCCATGAACCTTACAAACTATGAGAAGACCCCTATCCACAGGGTTTATGAGGTAATAAAGATGGAGGCTGAAAGGTACAATATAGGAATCGCCGATACGGAGCTTGTGGGTCCCGTTCCAGTGTATGCCCTTGAGGAGCTGTTACGGTTCTATATCAGGGTAAATGATGATTTCTCAGCTGAGCAGGTTTATATGTAATTCAATTAACCCAAAGTACAGTGAACAATATAAAACATCTCTAAAATACTGGGGAGTGTTGATGAATTCTTGGGAACTCAAAGAGTTCAAAGAATTCTATCGCCGGGCACGTGGCAATTTACAATTATTTGATTTAACCAGGACATGGGGTTAGTTGTTGGTTGTTAGTGGAAAATTGAAAGCAGAAAGTGGAAAGATTCAGGTAATATCTAATATCTAAGAAATAAAAAGGCAGGTAAATTATTAGGGTCCAGGACTCTTCGCGCTGCTCAGAGTGACAATATTGTTGTCTTCCTGAGTGTAACGAAGGATCTTAGACCCTAACAATTTACATATCTTCTTACTT
>CAYMHD010000057.1:0-11757 GCA_964390135.1 uncultured Gudongella sp.
CATATGGAATCCATGCTTATCCTCTGGGTACCCTCCCGTTCTGACATCATTGGCCCAGGCTCCGTAGGTTTCAGCGGCAAATTTCAAAAAGTAGGAATATGTCTTGGCGTGGGTTGCGGGCTTGGCCATCAGTCCAAATAGGTCAGCATCAACCATTTCACTTCCATCACAGGCACCCCCAGCTGCTATGTTTATTACCGGTACACGCAGCTTTTTGGCTATGGCATTGCTTACCTCTATTGGTGTTAGTTCAATAGACATGGCCTTCATGCCACTTTCCTGATATTCATAGGCTTGTCTGAAAATTTTCATCGCGTCCTCTGATGTCTTACCCAGCAGCTTATAGCCACCATGTGTACCCATGGTTTGCCAACCTGAAATTGCTCCAACATGTCCATAGACAATTACATGATTGTTTGCTACATACTCAAGGGTCTCGTTGTTGATTCCCATTGGCAAGACAGAGTCAGCACCAGCCATATGGAATCTGGAAAAGTTCGCCAGTGCATTCTCCTTTGAAGTGAAGGCAATTGTGTCAGTTACATAATTGATATGGATACGCGGGGCTACACTTCGGTTTTCTCCGATCCATTCCATGGCACGCTTCAATGCCTCATCAGGTCCAATTCTTCCGTTGGATGGGGGCAAACGACAAATATCGATGCCAGCCATTTCTGCAGCCATTGTAAACATCGGTCCCAACAGACTTGGACAATGCTGTACGATATGCGTTCCCTCGTCCTTTAGCTTCTGAAGATAGTGAATCGTCTTACGTCCTTTTTTTGCCATCGACATCTTTGGGAAAGGACTAAACATTCTGTTCATTTCTTCTTTTTCCATTTCTTTCTCTCCTTTCATGCTTTGCTAGTGATCCCTTTAGGTATCTTTCCAGTTTTTCCTTGCTGCTATCTTACTTCAAATGATATCAGAAACAATTTTTACTTATAATAGGCAGACATGAGCATTAAATATAATCAATTTTTAGAATTGTCAAACTACTTGCTAGTTGATATAATAAATAGATACGTTTGATTAATACTGAAAATACATGCTAAATTCGAATCGACCCTATAGGAATGGTTTCATACATTTAGTCTTTGAATGTGAAGTTTGGAGGTAATGAAGATGAATACTAATCCAAATATTCCTTGGCAAAAAATTTATGACTTTGTCATTTCCTGCGGTAATGAGAGCGACCCAAAGTCATTTTCAATCTCAGTTATGAATAAGCTTAAAGAGCTATGCAATTTTGATCAGTCACTCATTTACTTTCTCGATGGAAACAGGAGGGTACAAAATCAATATCTTATGAATATTGACAAACATTGGAGTGCCATGTACCTTGAGTACTATTCAAAGGTTGAGAATGCTAGATACGCCATTAGTAAAAATCCCAGAGAGAATCCCAACAAGCCTACAATAAATGTAATAGAATGGGAAAAAGAGCCTTCTACTGAATTTGTTCCTGATTATGTGCGTCCCCGTGGTCTGAAGTACTCCCTTGGATTTTGCCTATATGATCTTAATGGTATGCCAAGAACTGTATTTGCACTTGATAAAACCATCGAAGAAAAATTCACTGATAGCGAGCTGTTGACCCTGTCTCTGTTGATTCCACTCCTCAACAACCTACATAAAAATTATTTTTACCAACAAACAAATCAAAGGGATATTGATAAAATTTCCTGGGATACTACGAATTTGACTGAAAGGGAGATTGAGGTTGTAAATCTTTTATGCCAAGGGGTTTCTCCAGCTATGATCAGTAAATCACTTCATATTTCACAATCTACTACCCATAAGCACATATCTCACATATATCAAAAAATGCATGTTTCTAATTTGCAGGAGCTTCTGGTTAGGTTGCTGGGCTAGATTATTTCCCAACAGGCATTTGTCCTACACTGAAATTCTTTAATTGCTCAATAACAAATTAAACACGGCACTCGTAATCTGAGCACCGTGTTTTTGATTTACCTTAAGTTTAAATGCAAATAAACATTGAATTTTTTCAAAAGCAGTCCAATGGGTGCATATGACAATGCAAATATCCACTACTACTCTATCTTAACTTTAACAAGTAAGACTTTCCTTTACTTCTACAAAATCGTTCCAGAAATATTTTCATTATTTCTAAAATACATCAGAGACTATCATATCTTTCTGAACAAATAATTTTCAGCTGTTAACTTATACTTAGGTCCTTTCATCTTATTGTATACCTTTTCCAAATCTACACTTCTATTTCTGGGTAATAGAAAATAGTCATCGAGCTTATCATTGATTATCCTGTTATCCCATCCAATAGTACCTATAAACTCAAAATCCTTATCGAATCTAGCAATAGTAGCATCTCCGTGGCTATCGTTAGATAATAATATACCACCTGACCTTAAATAATTTTTCGTTGCCTTTCCTACAAATCCAGCATATTGAGATATTATCAAATCAACAGGTTCAATATTTAAATCTTCTGTATAATCCTTACCAATGAAAACAATATCACATGGCACCTCATACTCTTTATTCTCAGTAATATATTCCTTAATCAACTCCATTTTCTTAAAAAAACCACTGGTTCCTTTAAAGTTATCAACATATACAACCCTGGGTATCACCAAAGATGGTGTAATATCAATATGGCTTCCCGGATATAGAGCACTGGTTATCTCATACCTTGTAGCAACTACCTTGTAAAGCTCTTTTCTATTCCCAATTTTTTTCTGATATTCTTCATACTCCCTAATAACATCTGTGTTTTTCATAGAACAACACCTCACTTATTCTGATTCCAACTTGAATCATTTTCCCTTTAGTGGACAACTGATATATCCTTGAGTTTTCAGTTCCTTGTTCACTGAGTGGTATGAGTATCCCTACTTATGTCATGTTCTGGAAAATTCTCTGCTTAGGCACCGTCTTTGAAGGTACGGAAAATAATGGATTATAAATCAATGAACCTCCAATTACACGTAGTTATACCACATGAATTTGGAGGTGCAACAAATATTAAACAAGATTATTGAAATACTCACTTGCTAAAATGCTATACATTGATGCATCCACTATTCCCACATTGCTGAAGTCTGCCTGTCGTAACGTTCCCTCATATTTCAAGCCGCACTTTACCATGACCTTTCCCGAGCCTGGATTGTTGGGATCGTGTTGAGATTCTATGCGGTTAACCCCTACTTCCTCAAATAGGAAGGGGATGATTCCAGCGAAGGCTTCCGTTGTTATTCCCTGCCCCCACCATTTGCTCCCAATGCAATAGCCTATATGCACAATATCCAATCTTTCATTTCGATCAACCACACTTATGGTTCCTATGGGCTCATCTCCAAGTTCCTTTAATACAATTGCCCATTGGTAAAATTCAATGTTTTCATAGGATTTCATCCAATCACTCATCACTCGCCTGGTTATATCAATTGAAGCATGTGTCGGCCATCTTAGATACTCTGTAACCCTGTCATCACTTGTCCAGTTATTGTAAGCAGCCTGGATGTCGTTCTCTGTGAATCTTCTTAATAAAAGTCTTTCAGTTTCCAATGCAACTGTGCCTAAATGTTTCATCCCAAATAACCCCCTACTTTTTTTACATTAATCTTACCTTAGTACTGGAGCCATCAAGATTCTACCTGTTCCCCTGAACACATTAACCAGGCCTTCTCCTGAAGCAGCTGATCCCATAAGTGTCTTTCCGGATCTTTCAACCGTGAATTCCAGACTGCCTGACCATGCGATTGCCATGTTTCCATCTATTTTAAGTTCATCATTATCCAACTCGATTTCAATCAGCTCTTCTCTTGGCACATGGGATTCAAGTGCAACAACCCCTCCGCCGCTTAGTCCAAGGTTAAAAAGGCCTTCTCCACCCAATGCGGCAGAGGATAGGTTTGACCTCATGACAGCCTTGTGCTTCAGACCAGAATCGCAGGCAAGAAACAAACCATCTTCAATAACCATTGATCCATTCCAGTCATCCACATCGATAAGCAGGATATGCTTGTAGGTTGGTTCCAATACCAGTTTGCCTGTACCTGTGTACTCAGGCTTAATTGCAGACTCATTGGTCACCTTGCCTCTTATTGCCTTCCCAAACAGGTCTCCTACACCCTTTAGCCCAGTTGTAGCTTTCACGTCGCCTGCCATCCACTGCATTGCACCTGCCTGTACTTTAATATCTGAAATGCCAACATCGCAGACTACCTGTCTTCTTCTTACATTCATCTGCGAGGCAAAATAAGCCACCTGAGCAGTCTCGTGATTCACACTCAAATCCTTCTGATATTCCAAAACCTTAAAAGCTCCCATTTCTTCCAATATCCTTACATCGTCATTGTCCTCAAAATTCTTAATCCTAAACATGCTCGTTTCCTCCCTTCAAAAAGTAATCGCCTACATACAATCATATCACAACAGTGGTCCTTTTTCCCTCATAGATGGCACTATTGATATGTAAATGCAGAGTCCACCCCTTGCCTTGGAATCACCCTACAAAAATGCATCCTGAAAATCAGTACATTTATAACCATCATTGGGATTTTAGTTTTTCCAGCACCTTTGAAGAGTATCGAATATAATAGGGGAGTATGTAAGAGGATGAGTCCTAATTGTGAAATAGGAAAGCTCTGCCACTCATGTTTTGAGTTTGGCAGAGCTTTCTTAATTTCATATATTCTTCTCCCAAGCTAACCGTTTCTGGTCACTACATAGGAATGTCTGACCTGGTTTGTCTTGTAGAAGAGTCCCATGATCGCAGCAACAATAAGGATTGCAGCAGACACGTAAAATGCCATTTCGTATGACCCCGTGGCATCAGCAATTCTACCTCCTAGAATTGGCCCAAACACTCCACCTGCACCCCATGCGGAGAACATAATACCGTAGTTTAAACCAAGGTTTTTCGTGCCATAGTTATCTGCGCATGCAGAGGGATAGACTGAAAGCATTGAGCCATAGGCAAAATAAATCATTGCCGCTGCCATCAATACTGTTGGGAAGCTGTCAAGTCTATTGAATAGGAACAGAGCCAATGCCTGCAGCACATATAGAATAGACATAGTTTTTCCTCTACCAAGCTTCTCTGATATTACTCCTGCCATTGGTCTGCCCAATGCATTGGCAATTGCTGCAAATGCAACAAGCTGTAGTGCGGAGCTTTCTCCCAGCATTGTTTTCACTATTGGCTTAAGGCTACCGATGGTCATAAGTCCCCCCGTTGCTCCTGCAAAGAACATGAACCAAAGCATATAGAACTGCTTTGTCTTAAGCATTTCACTTACTGTTCGATCCTCAACTGGAGGTTTTGCATTCTTGCTTGTTGAAACCACTGGTTTGTCAGGGTTTCTAACCAGCTGTGCCAAGGGTAATGTCATAAATAGAAAGATTACACCCAAAATTCTAAAAGAAGAGAATACATCGTATCTTGAAAGCAGAAAATTGCTCAGAGGTACAATGTACAGAGTTGCAAGACCAAATCCTCCAACGACTATTCCTGATATCAGACCCTTTTTCTCAGGTGGAAACCACTTGAGAGCCGGTGGTGTTGTTGATGCATAGCCCAGACCGATTCCTGAACCGGCCAATACTCCAAAAGAGATTGTCAATCCAAGGATGCTTGTCATTGATCCTGCAAGTATACAACCCAACCCTATAAGTAAGCCTCCTATTGTAGTAACCCACTTGGGTCCGATTTTATCCTGTAGACGTCCTGCGGGAATCATCACAATAGCAAACATAATGATTGCAACTGTATACGGTATTGAAGTTTCAGTGTTGCTCCATCCCAAAGTTTCCTGTAGCTTGCCCGCAAAAATACTCCAAGCATACAGGACACCAAAGGCAAGGTTAATTCCTGCTCCAGCTGCCACGACAATCCAGCCTTGTTTATTAGATTTCAAATTTTGTCCCCCTTAATGATTTTTAAGTCTCCAGCGTTTTATTATAGCTTATTTGACCTAAACATACAATCAAATAATAAACTATTTTAATCCATGGCATTCTTCAGCTTGGATTACCCAATTTGTGTTGAATCCGTCCTTGCAAGGGCTTGCTCCAGATCTGCGATCAGGTCCTCCACATCTTCAATTCCAACAGACAGACGAACCTGTCCATCGTAAATCTCCACAGCTTCCCTTTCCTCCTTTGTCATGTCGAAATGACTCATGGATGGCGAGTGCTGGATCAGAGAGTCCACATTACCAAGACTTGTTGCCAGACTGAAAATCTTAACATTGTTCAGAACAGTCTTGGCTGATTCCAACCCACCCCTTATGTTAAAGCTCAACATTCCACCGAAGCCCCTCATCTGCTTTTTTGCAGTCTTATGGCTTGGGTGGCTCACTAGGCCCGGATAATATACCTTTTCCACCAGGGGGTGTCCATCAAGGTATTCTGCTACCTTCATTGCATTATGACAATGGCGCTCCATTCTTATTCCCAGGGTCTTCATTCCCTGCATGATTGTCCATGCTGCAAAGGGATCCAAAACAGCCCCAAAGCACTGCATAAAGGGCATCCTGCAACGGTCAACAAGCTTCTTGCTACCTGCAATCACACCAGCAGTAACGGTTCCGTGTCCGTTGAGATACTTGGTGGCGCTGTGAACAACCAGGTCTGCTCCATGGACCAGTGGATTCTGTAGATAGGGTGATGCAAAGGTACTGTCCACAACCAATCGTATCTTCGGATTATCCTCCTTCAATGCTGCCACTGCTTCAATGTCAGTAACCTTCAATACAGGATTTGCTGGAGTCTCGACATAGATCGCTGTTGTGTTGGGTCTAATTGCTCTTCTTACTGCTTCCACATCTGTGGTATCAACTATTGTGTATTCCACACCGAAATCAGGCAATATTTTTGTAAACAAAGCGAAGCTGCATCCGTAGATTACATCTCCGAATATCATGTGATCTCCCGCCTTGACCAGAGACATCATTGCGGTGGAAATGGCACCAAGTCCTGATCCTGTCCCCAGGGCCGCTTCGGCCTTCTCCAAATGGGCAATCTTTTTCTCGAACTCATCCACAGTGGGGTTTCCGAACCTGCTGTAGACAAAGCCCTGATCGATGTTCTGATTTAACCTTACGGCCTCGTCAAAGTTGGGTAGTATATAGGTTGAAGTCTGATACAAAGGACTTACGTGGGATCCGGTGACCGGGTCCAAAGTCTGTTGTGCATGTATTACCTCGGTATTTCTTTTCATTATAATTCCCTCCAAGTCATATTTTGCATCCTTCGCCAAGACCTTCTTTGGGTTGTCAGACCAAATGAAACACCCTTCTTCACCATATCTCATGGCCAGGCGCATTAATCTCCATTGTAGGTGATTGATATAGAGTTGTCAATATGGAAATGTTGAAATTTTAAGGAATTCAAAATCATTGGATAACTTGTTCCTTAGATACAAAAAAGAAGAGACAATTACCCTCTATAGTAGCAAGTCTCTTCCTTTTTTCCACATATTCAATTCTATTTTGGAGATTTCTACGTTAAAGCTATCTCCAAAGGAAAGCAGTAGCTCTCTTACCAAGTATATAATCATCAAAAACCTTTGTCCCTACACCCCCAGATAAACCCACACAAACCAATAGCGGCAGTAGATGCTCTTCGCGGGGATGGCAGTACCTGGCACCGGTGATCTTATCCCAATTCACCAATTGATTCCATTTATACTCTTCATCCTTATCCCTGCAACATATTTCTATCAGTGCATCCTGAAACTCATTGTTAAGCTTGTCCTCCTTCTCCCCTCCCCTGAAATCAAACTGCCTCATGTTATGGAATGAGAACCCCGAACCAATTACTAGTACATTATCCTTGAGTAAAGGCCTTAGGGCTTTCCCGATATTCAAGTGTGTCTCTGGATCAAGGTTATGATGCAAGGAGACCTGTAGAACTGGAATATCGGCATTTGGATACATCATTTTCAATGGGATATAGGAGCCATGGTCATAGGGTCTATTATCAACCGTTTTGAAGGGAATACTATTCTCTGCTAATAGTTCTGCAATTCTGCTAGCCAGTTCAGGATCTCCCTTACAGGGGTATTTCAAACTATATGCTTCCTCTGGAAAACCATAGTAGTCATAAACCATTCCCGGTTCTCTTCCGCTTTGTATAGCTACCCTATCTTCTTCCCAATGGGCACTGAAAACCACTACGGCTTCTGGTGTCTTTAGCAATGTAGGAAGATTCTTCATAAACTCTATCATTTTATGGTGTGATGCTTCGTTAAGTATCGGAAGTGGTCCACCCCCATGTGAAAAGTATATTATCTGACCATTGTAATTATTGGTATCACTCATTTTATAAACCCTCCTTTTTCAAGTTTTAATCTTCATTACTCATTTCTCCAGATATTTTGCTTTATCCCTACCTGATGCTTTGCTTAAGTTCAATTACATTATATCGTCCTTCAAAGGTTGGTTGGAGAGTAGATAAGAACCCTTGAAATATAGGAATAGATATTTCAAGAGTTCTTTAATCAAAAATTTGCGGTTCTTTAATTGACTCCCTGGAAACATTACCTAAACGAAGATCATATTCTCCTAAACAAGATAATTGTAATTCTCACCTGCTAAATGCTTTACAATTGAATTTCAAGCAATATTGGTGTGTGGTCCTGTCTTGAACCTGAATCAAGCATTTCAGATCTTATCACCCTATCTGCTATCCGATCACTCACCAGCCAATAGTCAATCCTCCAACCAGAGTTGTTTATCTTACTTGTTTTCACTCTCTGAGCCCACCAGGTATAGGTATCTGTTACATCTCCATGGACATGTCTAAAGGTATCGGTAAATCCCCTTTCCAAAAGATTGGTGAAGCCTTGACGCTCCTCATCGGTAAATCCAGCTGATTTTCTGTTGTTTTCCGGATGAGCCAAATCTATCTCCTTATGGGCTACGTTGAAGTCACCCGTAGCAATAACATACTTTGATCTGTCAAGACCTGCAAGATAATCTGCATACTTGGCATCCCAAATCTGACGTTCCTCCAGCCGGTTTAATCCATCCCCTGCATTGGGTGTATAGACCTGGGTCAGGAAGAAATCATCAAACTCCAGCGTGATGATTCGTCCCTCGGAATCCATTGTGCTAGGCGCGCCTATCACCGGATGGGTAACAGATGGCTTCATATCCTTCTTGTAAAGAAACATTGTGCCTGCATAACCCTTACGGGCTGGTTCAACTGAACTGTTCCAAACAAAATCATAATCCGCAAACATCTCCTGCAAGATTCCGATGTGCTTCTTGGTGGGACCATTGCTTGATAGTTTGGTTTCCTGCAAGGCAATAACATCAGGATTGTGGCCCTTGATTGAGTTGAGTACATCCCTAGATAATAATGCACGTGCAGAATCACTTGTTAGCGCGGCATTCAATGAATCGATATTCCAAGAAATTAATTTCATTGCTCTCCTCCTATTTTTGACAGATTTATTCCGTATTCATGCTGTTTTCGAAAAACTTACAAATATTGTACCACAATAGGATTTGTCTAACAAATTATCATTTGGTCAAGGATTCCATACTTAAGAAAAAGCAATGGGTAACGCCCCATTGCTTTTCTAAAAGAAACTATTCTATTTCACTTTACCCAATACTGCTGAATGGTCGTCTCCACTGGCTATCCTATGAAACGCATGTATCGCCAGGTTCAAATACAGAAACAATTGTCCAAATGGTTTATATATCCGCCTCATTGCTGTACCCACGTTTCTCCCAATATCCCTCATACTCTGGATCATTGGACAGTTGGATCTCCGTCACCCACCTGGCCCACTTGTATCCAAGCTTATCCTCTGCAACAACTATGAAAGGATATCCCATTTCCGGAGGCAGGTCCAGCCCATTGGAGCTATAGGCTAAAATAAGCTCCTTTTCGATTATCAACTCCAAGGGAAGAGATGTTGTGTATCCGTCAACCCCATGAAAAATAACCGTATTAGCCTCAGGTTCAGCTCCGGCAAGCTGGATAATATCTTCCAGAAGAACTCCCTCCCACAGGATGGTGGCATCCCAACCCTCTACACAATAGAGGGTGATCTTTCTTTGGTGGGGGTCCAACTCCAGAACCTCTTCATATTCCAAGTTTACCGGATCCTTGACCAAGCCTGTCAGCTTCAGCAAATATGTTTCAATATCAACCTGCTGTACACCCTTTATGGAATTGTCCCTGGGACCTATTGCAGGGTCCAGCCTCGCACCTTCGTACTCTCGTATTTCACTTGCCCTGTAGCGACTCTCTGTAGCACTGGAAACTCCATCCTGGGACTGATTGTCCCCATCATCACCGCATCCTGTCAGGGTGACCAGTATCAAAGTTAACAAAGTCATTGCCCAGATAGTTCTTTTCATAATAATTCCCCCAAATCCACCTAATATCCTTTACCGGAAATCACTCTCCATCCAATGCATATCTAAATATGGTAGCACCAAAGAGGACAGTCTCTGGATACCCCAGATTCCTTGCAATCCAGTACTAAATACTTTCCTTGCCTTTCATTGACTAGACCTAGGGTTCTTGACCACTTATCTTTTTAAACTATATCCTAAGTCACCAGGGGCTACATCCTCGTTAATATATACAGCTACTTCTGATCCTTGTAGCCTTCTCTCAATAATTTATAGTCTCCTGTTTCAACATTAAGGTCATAGATGTTGAAGTTAGTCTTTACATCATATCCTTGAAGGTGTGTTGCCAGATTTATAGAAGCTGATCCATGGTCTCCACTGGTTATCCTGTGGAATACATGAGTGGTCCAGGTTACTAGACCTCCACCTTCCAAAATTCGTTCACCATTATGCTCAATATAGTCGGGTGTGATTGTGAACCTTTCAATTTTGCCATGCTCAGGTTTGTAAAGCTCAACATACCTTTCCCCGTGAAGGACAAAAAGATTATCCTCCTGATGGGTATGCATGTACCAGGCCTTTTCAACCGAGCCAACTGTTCCAGGGGAAATGGCTCCCTTTTGGTGAATGACCCTGTCTATGGCATCGATCTTTGGTATCATTGATTGGACCATAACATCAAAGGTCACTCCCTCGGTTTTTCTAAACTCCTTAAGCTTTATAACCTTGTAAAAATCCTCAACTTCCTTGATTATGTACTCCACAATATCACCCTCCCCATATCTTGGACACTTAACTATTCTCTTCACCCTTGGCTAATGCCTTCAATCAAACTATACCCTATTTATCATGCTCATATCCCTGGAAGTGTTTTTAATTGAGTATATTTGATAACCATCAATTCCTTTAACCCAAATGTCATCTCCTATATAAAGTTGATAATCCCATATGATATCAAGGAGGTTGCTGCTGCAGAAAAGGTTCCCCATGCCAAATCAAGAAGAGTGAGTTTAATTGGCCAATCCCTAAGGAGTGCAAGATTTGTGAAGTTGTAGGTTGCATACATGGAAAAGCCTAAAAATCCACCGTACCCAACTGCATGTACCACGCTTTGCTTTTCAAGTGATGGATTTACTGCAAATACCAAGATGGCTGCAGCATTTATAAGGTAAAAGAGCATTGCTGCATATAATTTTGCCTTATCCGCCATAAGATGGCCAATCTGATCCCGAAATAGCTTGGTGGCTATGAAAACATGCCAAAACATGTCCACAAATAAAGATACGCCTAAAATTACCAAGTATCGAATTATCATAATCTTCCCTCCTTGTATTTCTAACATTCAGAGTAGCCTAAAGAACAACAAAAAACTAATGCAGGATCCAATGCCTTA
>CAYMHD010000058.1:0-11750 GCA_964390135.1 uncultured Gudongella sp.
GAGGTATAGACTACTCTAGCTGATCTCTATGAATCAGTATCTTTCCATTTGGCCACCTTCTTTTTTCAGCCAGTTTATTATGGATTGATTGCTTGTAACAACTGGTCTACCTAGAATCCCTTCAAGTTTTTCTCGAATCTCTGTTGCCCTGAGATTAGTGCAGGAAACCAGAACCGTTCCTTCTACAGAGCCTATGCAGGAAGCGTTATGCTTTACGAAGTCAACTATCTCTGTTGGCTGGATCCTTGCAATTTCAATGTCGTTTCGCAGACCCATTCCACAGCTGTAGTCTACAGTAAATCCAAACTCCTTCAGAACCTCCATCATAAACCCGTTAACTTCATCATCATAGGGAGTGACCAAAGATATATTCCTGTTCCCAATACTCTCAAGCTGTTCAAGTACAGCCCCCAGTGCACTCTTACAAATGCACCCGAGTTTTTCAGATATCATTTCTTCCAGTCGACCCAATCCATCACTGCCATATACCGCTGAGGCTGATGTGCATCCAAAGACTGCAAAATCAAAATCTGTAATCCCTTCCATATAATCTAGAGCGGCTGGCAGGTCTACGCTCACCATCTTTTTTTCAGCTTCCAAGCCTACCTCCCCCAGGGGTATCCTTTGGGTATGCAATACATAATATTGGGGTAACTCCCTTTTAAGGTCAGTTTCCAAGGTGGTGTCTGTGTGTGGTATCAGAAGTGCAACTCTTGTTGGATTCATAAACAACCCCTTTCTATTGACATTTTATAAATAAAACGATATTATCGTTATATAAACTACATCATCGTATTATGTATAAATAATATATAATTCGGTTTAGTTTGTCAATGGAATAAAGTATAATATTTTTATAATCTGAATTTTAAATTAAAGGTGGGACAAAATGAAAGGTAATTTGAGACTTATTCAATCTGTTCAGAGGGCTCTGGACATAATAGGCTGCTTTGATGAATCAAATATCAATTTATCCATAAATCAGATCAGCCATCAGCTTTCTCTTCATGTAAATACTACCAGGGGGATTGTAAACACTCTAGTTTATAATGGCTATCTGATCCACAATCCAGATGATGGAACCTATTCCCTAGGATATGTATTCATACCAAAGGCTGAGCTTGCCAGCAGCAATTCAGTTGAGAGAATTAGAGATATAGCAAGGCCCTACCTAAGAAACATAGCCAATAAGCACCAGGTCTCCTCGAGACTTCAGCTGGTATCAAACTACAATGTGTTTACCGTGGAGACATTTAATCCTGAAAATTCAAGATATGTGCTGCTGACAAAGATGAATACACCCTTCCCATTAAACGCCACCTCTTCAGGCAAGCTTTTCCTAAGCTATCAGGATAAGGACTTCAAGGATAATTATTGTGAGAATTTCAAGATGGAGAAATACACAAGAAAAACCATAGTTGACAAGCAAGCCTTGAAGGATGAGATGCAAAAAATTTCAAGTCTTGGCTATTCTGTTGAGGACGAGGAAATAAGCATTGGCATGAGCAGTATAGCGGTGCCCTTGCTGACAAATCACTCAAGGATCATTGGTACTCTTAGTATAGTTGCTTCCAAGTCATTTCTGGATGATATAAAGGAAAATGTCTTGTCTGATCTTTTTAAGGCAGCTGATGAGATTATCAAGGAATGGATATCACAGACAGGAAATCGGTGATCTAGTGTTTATTGAACCTAATATAATAATCCCCTGAATATAACAATGCATATTCAGGGGATTATTCTTATTTTTCTTCCATATGGATATGCTTAAGCATCTTAAAGAACATCTTGTCTCTTCTCTTGATGGCTTCCTCATCCTTGCCATCTGAGTAGTCATAGAAGCCTTTCTTTGACTTTACTCCTAGATTATTCGTATCCATTTTCTCCCTTAGCATTTTGGGAGGTTCCTTCATGTCACTTAAGCTCTCAAACAAATAGGAGGATATATAGTAGAAGGTATCCAAGCCTCCAAGATCTCCCGTCTGAAGTGGTCCAATGACCGGGTATCTGAAGCCTGGTCCATATCTCATTGCCCTGTCTACATCCTCAACGCTTGCAATTCCCTGGTCAACTATATGCAGAGCCTCCCTGAATGCTGCAAATTGCAATCTGTTTCCAATAAAACCTGGAGCATCCTTTTGTACCACAACTGGCTCCTTTTCAATACTTGTAAGTAACTCCTTCAATTCCTCAACCATCTCATCAGATGTATAGTCACCTTTTATAAGCTCAACTAAAGGAATTATATGTGGAGGATTCCAGAAATGCATACCGATAAATCTGCTCTTGTCCTTGACCTTCTGGGAAATCCCATTGATACTAAGCCCTGATGTGTTTGTTGCAAAGTATGCATCAGGCTTGGATATTTCCTCAACCTCTTTCCAGAAGTCCTGCTTTATGTCCATCTTTTCAACTATAGCTTCGATTATAAGATCGCAATCATGAAAAACACTCTTGTCTGTATCATACTCAATATTTGAAAGTACTTTTTCTACTTCATCCTTGGACATAATTCCCTCTTCAATTAAGCTGCTGTTGAAAATTTCCACAAGTCTCTTGGATTTGTCAAGGAACTCATCCTTGATGTCAGTAAGAACAACCTCATATCCTTTTCTTGCAAGAATCTGAGCAATACCAGAACCCATGGTACCCGCTCCGGCGATGCCGACTCTATTAATTCCTTTCTCAGTCATCTTTACACCCTCCTATATTAGCCTTAACTTAAACAGAATAATCCTGCTTCCTTTGGAAGCAGGAGATTCTATTTACTTCTAGTAGATTCCCAAGGTAGCAAGTATTATTGCCGGTATTGATGATAAGACAGGCAACAATAGCGAAGTTACAAAAATATCTATATAGGAATCCTTGTGAGTCAAGCCTGTAATCGCAAGTAAAGTCAATACTGCTCCGTTATGTGGAAGTGTATCAAGTCCACCTGAAGCCAATGAAGCCACTCTGTGGAAAGCTTCAGGGCTTATGCCTGTTTCCATTGCAATTTGATAGTATTTTTCTCCAAGAGCAGCAAGTGCAATACCCATACCACCTGATTCCGATCCCGTAGCACCTGCCAATATATTAACCGCAACTGCCTCTGATATCAAAGGAGATCCCTTGATTCCCATAACTAGGTCTGTAAGGGTTTGGAAACCAGGTACCGCTCTAACAACAGCACCGAATCCTACTGCAGCACTTGTATTGATTATTGCTGTCATTGATCCAACAGCTCCAGCACTTACTGTCTTTGTAAATCCCTTGTACTCTTTAAAGTTCAGAACCATTGCCAGTATAATCCCTGCAACCAAGGCAAGAACAATATCCCAATCCAGAATATTAAGGGTTAGAAGAACAGTCAACAATGGAAGTATTGATAGTATTGGATTAGGTAAAGCCTTGTCCATATCGAATGAGTCTTCACTCTTCTTGGCAGGCTCGACAAAAACTTCACCTCTAGCAGTGAGCTTTCTCTCCTTCCAAACCATATACGCGTATCCAAATCCAAACATAAACACGGCACCAGTTATACCCATGATTGGGGCTGCAGTTGGAGTTGTAAAAAAATAATCCATGGGGATTAGATTTTGTATCTGTGGTGTTCCTGGAATAGCTGTCATTGTGAAAGTAAATGATCCCAAAGCTATTGCGCCAGGAATTAGTTTTCTGGAAATGTTAGCTTCTCTGTAAAGCTCAAGCGCTAATGGATACATTGCAAAAACAACTACAAACAAACTTATTCCACCGTAAGTAAGTACGGCACATCCAATTATTACTCCAAGGATTGCTCTTTTAGGACCAATTATACCGGTAAGCCATTTTGCAATTGACTTTGCAGCACCAGTGTAGTCCATCAGATGTCCAAAAATTGCTCCTAGCATAAATACCGGAAACCATGACTTTGTAAATCCAACAAATCCAGTCATGTATACGTCCTTATATGCTGGAAGTAGCTCTAATCCTCCAAACAATGCTACTACAAGGGCTGTCAATGGTGCTACCCATATTATTGAATACCCTCTATATGCTAAAAACATCAATAATACCAAACCAATTAAAATACCTAGCATTTAATTCCCTCCATTCAGATATTTTTTAACAGATATTGATTAACCTGCTGTCCACCCTCCGTCAATTGTCATTGTTGATCCAGTTATATGCTTGCCAGCGTCTGAACACAGGAACTTGGCAACTTCTGCAATGGTCTCAGGCTCAATAAGCTTCTTAACCGCAGCCTTCTGAAGCATGATCTTTTCCACTACCTCTTCTTTTGTGATTCCGTGACTTTCAGCCTGATCTGCTATCTGACCATCCACTAGAGGAGTTCTAACATAAGCTGGACAAATTGAGTTAACAGTTATACCAAAAGGTCCACCCTCTAAGCCTGTTGTTTTTGTTAGTCCTGATAAGCCATGCTTCGCAGAAACATAGGCTGCCTTATACTCAGAAGCTACAAGCCCATGAATTGAATTCAGATTGATTATTCTACCCCATCCTTGCTCCTTCATTGAAGGCCAAACATATTTTGTTAGCAGGAACGGAGCAGTCAACATCAGGTTCATCATGAAATCCCACTTGTCTTCAGGAAAATCTTCTATAGGTGATACCGTTTGAATTCCTGCAACATTTATAAGAATATCTACCTTTGAGTGCTTCTCCAGGGCAAAATCAACAAGCTTCTTGCAGTCTTCCCTTTTGCTCAGGTCTGTCTTAATATAAGCAGCACCTATTCTTTCCCCTTCCTCGATAAGCTTAGGCTCATTGATGTCAGCTATTACAACCTTAGCTCCATCTCTTGCAAAAGATTCTGCAATTGCCAAGCCGATACCACTCGCTCCACCCGTAACAATACATACCTTGTCTTTAAGCATATTTCTACCTCCTTAAGATTTTACAAGTAAAGAGTTGCAATATTTATGCCAATTCTTATGAAAACCTTATCCTATATTGGTAAACTTACCGCTAAAAAACAAAATAAAAAAACCAGATTCAAGTTCTTTTAACAAAGAGCCATCATCTGGTGAAAAACAAACATTAATATTCCAACGTTTGAATTTTAGTAAAAAAAGTATATTTGTATTTTGTAAACTTTTCCGAACTACAATTTTTCTCCACCCTATCATTTGTAAGCAATTCCATACACTAAGGTAGGCTTGTCCAAGATTGTGTACAATTATTGGGTAAATCCATTGCTTGTTACAATGTTAACATTACAAATTTATACCATGTTTGTTTAATTTCTCATACAAGCTTGTTCTGCTGATACAAAGTGCTTCAGCAGCTTCAGTTTTATTGCCCTTTGCAAGGATCAGGCTATTTGTCAGTACTTCCTTTTCAATTTGGTCCATTGTTTCCTTCAGACTTTTCACAGACTCAACCCCCGACATACCTGTAACCTTTGGAGGTAGATGACTTGTCATAATTTTAGTGTCTCCGTCCAAGAAGTTAACAGCTCTTTCAAGTATGTTCTCCAGCTCCCTGACATTTCCAGGCCATTCGTAATTTACCAAAAACTCCATGGCTTTTGAAGACACTCCCTCTACCTGGACATTCTGTTCTCTTGAAATTTTCTCCACCAAATTCTTAGAAAGTAATGGAATATCCTCTTTTCTCTCTCTTAATGAAGGTATCCTCATACTTACAACATTGAGTCTGTAGTATAGATCTAGTCTGAACAAGCCTCTATCCACAAGCTCCTCGAGATTTTTGTTTGTAGCTGCAATAACCCTAACATCTACTTTTTCTGATTGGGTCGAACCAATCTTTTCAACCTCCCTATCCTGGAGTACTCTAAGAAGTTTAGACTGCATGTTTAATGGCAACTCTGCAATCTCATCAAGGAATATTGTACCACCATCTGCAGCTTTGAACTTTCCTATTTTACCGCCTTTTTTTGCACCAGTGAAGGCTCCCTCCTCATACCCAAATAGCTCTGATTCCAGCAGTTCATAAGGAATTGCTCCGCAATTCACCTTAATGAACGAGGACTTCCTTCTAATGCTATTGTTATGAATTGCATGTGCAAAAAGCTCTTTTCCCGTTCCGGATTCGCCTAGTATTAAAACTGTGGATGTTGTATTTGCAATTTTTCTTGTGATATCCTTAAGTTTTAACATTTCTTGACTTTCGCCAATTATATTCTCAATAGCATACTTAGCCTTGTTTGCCCTGTTAAATTCATCTTTATAGAGGTTTAATTCCTTTTCAATTTTGTTTATCTCCATATAAAGTGAATTGAGTTCATCAACATCCCTGAATAGAACTTTTCCGACTGCACCAATCACCTTACCATTTGTAAATACTGGGATCCTCGTGGCTATCATGTTTCTACCACGAATCTCCTGTACCTGAGCAATCTCAGGTTTTCCTGTTTTAATAACAACGTCCATTCGAGTATTCTCTATTACATCCCGTACATGACTTCCGAGAGCCTTATCCCTATCAACCTTTAGAAATTCAGCATATGCCTTGCTTAGCATCTCAACTATTCCATCCTTGTTGACATAAACAAAACAGTCATTGGTTGCATCCATTATTGTATTTAATAAAGATGTTGTCTCAATCTCATTCTCAGCAAAAACCTTCAGGTTTCTGTAGGTTTCAGCTTCATGGAAGTGAATCATCGCACCCCCAAAGTCTTTGTTATCCATTCTTACAACGTGAATTATAAGCTCCTTACCATTGTAGTTTACAATATTCCTTGCTCCATGCTTATTCCCAGTGATAAAATCCTGCAGACCAAATTCATATAGGATCTGTGGTAAGATTCCTTTTAGGGTGGACTCATCCTCTATACCAAGATACTTATATCCTCTGGGATTTAAAAATACCAGCTCCAAAGATTCATCAACGATCAATGTTCCCGATTCCAACGAATTGATTATGTCATAAGCAGAGAGATTTACATCAATCATGCTTCCACCTCCAAAGTATATCTTATTATGCCATTGAGTATACATAAAAGCACACTATGAAAATTATACTTGTGCATATCCATAGTGTGCTTGTATGAAGTATTTCTAAACCTGCATTTCCTTTAGATCATCTGGAATTATCAGCTTGGCTTCTGTCGCTTCCTGCACCTGATCTACAGTATACTCTGGGTTTATCTCCTTAAGGACTATCCCTTCCTTGGTAACCTCCATAAGTCCCATTTCAGTTACAATGTAATCAACCTGAGCTGCAGCTGTAAGAGGAAGAGTACATTCCTTCAGTATTTTCTTTGCTCCCTTTGCTGTGTGCTCCATGGCAATTGTTACCTTTTTGGCACCAGTTACAAGATCCATGGCTCCACCCATTCCAGGAACCATTTTACCAGGAATCATCCAGTTTGCAAGATTGCCCTTCTCATCAACTTGAAGAGCTCCCAGAACTGTCATGTCAACATGGCCACCTCTGATAATCCCAAATGATGTTGATGAATCAAAGAAGGCTCCGCCTGGAAGTATGGTTACACATTGACCTCCTGCGTTTGTTATTCTCTTGTCTTCCTTACCTTCCTCAGGTACTGGTCCCAGTCCAATAAATCCATTCTCTGACTGAAGGAATATGTTAGCCCCAGCTGGAAGGTAATTTGAAACCATTGTTGGAAGTCCAATTCCTAGGTTGACCACATCTCCGTCATGAAGCATTTTTGCCACTCTTTTTGCTATATATGCCTTCATTTCATTTCTATCCATTATTTTGCACCTCCATTGACTAGATGAGTTACAAAGATACCTGGAGTCACTACCTGGTTTGGATCCAGTTCTCCAACCTCAACAATTTCCTCAACCTCTGCAATTACAAGATCTGCTGCTGTAGCCATTAGCTGATTGAAGTTTCTGGTTGCTCCAAAGTATTCAATATTTCCAAACTTGTCAGCTATCTGTCCTGCTATAAGTGCAACATCCGCCTTCAATGGAAGCTCAAGTAAATATTCAACACCATCCAACTCAATCTTCTGTTTTCCTTCCTCAACAACAGTGCCTACTCCAGTTGGAGTTAAAAATCCACCTAGTCCCGATCCACCAGCTCTTACCTGCTCAGCAAGTGTTCCCTGTGGTACAAGAACTACCTCCATCTCTCCTTCATTCATTTGTCTTCCAGTCTCTGGATTTGTACCTACGTGTGATGCAATCAACTTCTTGATCTGCTTGTTAACGATTAGCTTTCCCACACCATAATCTGGGAAAGATGAGTCATTACAGATCAATGTAAGGTCCTTGGTTCCCTTTTCTACAAGCTTATCAACCAATCTAATTGGATTACCACAGCCAAGAAATCCCCCAACCATTATGGTCATGCCATCCTGAATCATATCTATGGCTTCATCTATTGTAATTACTTTATTCATATGGATACCTGCCTTTCATTATGATTTATTAGCGTTTAACCACCATTGAAATACCTTGTCCACCACCGATACAAAGTGTTGCCAAACCTAGCTTGTTATCCCTTTTCTCCATTTCATGTAGAAGGGTTACAAGAATTCTTGCACCACTTGCTCCGATTGGGTGACCAATTGCAATAGCTCCTCCATTTACATTAACCTTTTCCATATCGAATTTAAGTTCCTTTGCAACTGAAAGCGCCTGTGCAGCAAATGCCTCATTAGCTTCTATCAGTTCAATGTCATCAATTTTTAGTCCAGCCTTCTCCAAGGCATTCTTACTGGCAGGAATTGGTCCTGTTCCCATAATTGCTGGGTCGACTCCACCTGAAGCATAGCTAACAATTTCAGCCATAACCTTAATTCCAAGCTCTTTAGCCTTTTCTTCACTCATAACAACGAAAGCTGCTGCACCGTCATTGATTCCTGATGCATTTCCTGCTGTAACTGAACCATCCTTCTTGAAAGCTGGTCTCAATTTTGCAAGAGTCTCCATTGTTGTACCAAATTTTGGATACTCGTCTGTGTCAACAACAACTGGGTCACCTTTTCTTTGAGGTATTTCAACAGGAACAATTTCATCCTTGAATCTTCCCTCTTTAACTGCTTTTTCTGCCCTAATCTGTGAGTTATATGCAAGTTCATCCTGCTCTTCTCTTGTTAGGCCATACTTTTCTACAATATTTTCTGCAGTTATTCCCATATGGTAATTATTGAAAATATCAGTAAGGCCATCTGCAACCATATAGTCAATTACCTGTCCGTTACCCATTCTCTGTCCCCATCTATTGTTGGGAAGCAGGTATGGAGCCATGCTCATATTCTCTGTTCCACCTACAACTACAACCTCAGCATCTCCAGCCTTTATGGCTTGAGCTGCCAATGCTACAGTCTTAAGACCTGATCCACAAACCTTGTTGACTGTATATGCAGTAACATAATCTGGAATTCCAGCACCAATTGAAACTTGTCTAGCAACATTCTGTCCCAAGCCAGCCTGGAGAACGTTACCAAAAATAACCTCATCAACCATTTCCGGCTTTACTCCAGCTCTTTCAAGTGCTGCCTTTACAGCAACCTTACCTAATTCAACCGCATTTGTATTTTTGAATACTCCGCCGTAACTTCCCACAGGTGTCCTAGCTGCGCTTACGATTACTACTTTTTTCATCCGTAATTACCTCCTTTTAGATTACACTCACCTATTATACTTGCAATTTGCATGCCACTTTGATTTGATTCTTGAGTCAATGAAAGATTTATTATGCTAAATGATAAACAAAGTAGCCTTGAATTGATACATTATTATCATACCTTTGTCATAAGACTACCATATAGATGAACTTTTGTCTAAGTTATATATATGTTAGCTAATGTATTTGTTCACAAATTGTACACTTCTGCTTTACCCTTAAAGCATGTGTAAGGATATGTTTACAATAATTGTGATTCTATTATATTGTTGTCCAAATTGTTTACAGTTTTAGGTGTTGATATGTTATTAACTATCTTTTATCTTATATCTGACCATTTTTTCGTACAAACTCGTCCTGCTTATGTCCAGTAGTTTTGCCGCCGCAGATTTATTGCCATTGCATTGAATCAGACTTTGAATTATGGCTTCCTTCTCAACCTCTTCAAGACTTTCTCTTAAGGTTTTCTCGTTATGAACTCCTGAATAACCGCTGATTTTGGGAGGCAAATGTTTAGGCTGAATAATTCTATCATCCCCTAAGAAATTAATTGCCCTCTCAAGTATATTCTCCAGCTCTCTTATGTTTCCTGGCCATCTGTAGTTCTTTAACATCTCTAAAGCCTGGCTTGACACCCCCTCAACATGTCTGTTTTCTTTAGAGGATATTTTATTTATCAGATGATTTGCCAGCATTGGAATATCATCCTTCCTTGCATTCAAGGATGGTATTCTGATACTGACCACATTTAATCTATAGTAAAGATCCAATCTGAACAGGCCTTGGTCAACCATCTCTTCAAGATTCTTGTTTGTCGCAGCTATTATCCTCACATTAACCTTTTCAGGATTATTGGAACCAATTTTCTCAATTTCCCTCTCCTGAAGCACTCTTAGTAGCTTAACCTGCATATTCATGGGAAGGTCTGCTATCTCATCCAAAAATATTGTTCCACCATCCGCAGCTTTGAACTTACCTATCTTTCCACCTCTTCTGGCACCGGTGAATGCTCCTTCCTCATAGCCAAAAAGCTCTGATTCAATAAGCTCATAAGGAATTGCACCACAGTTGACTTTTATAAATGGTGCCTCAACTCTTCTGCTGTTATTGTGAATGGCATGGGCAAACAGTTCCTTACCGGTTCCTGACTCTCCGAGTATTAGAACATTAGAATTTGTTGATGCAACGTTTTTTGTCATTTCCTTCAATCTCTTAATCTCAGAATCCTCACCAATAATACTCTCAAGGGCATACTCTGCCTTATTTGCTTTCTTAAACTCATCTCTATATAGGTTAAGCTCTTTTTCAATATTATTGATCTTCCTATAAAGGTTGTTTAGTTCATCAACATCTTTGAACAATATCTTACCTATTGCTCCAACCACTTTACCCTTTGCATAAACTGGTATTCGTGTTGCTATAATTTTTCTGCCCTTTACTATCTGGATTTGGGCAACCTCTGCCTTGCCCGTCCTAAGAACAGTATCAAGTCTTGTATTCTCCACAACATCCACCACATTTAGACCTATCAGGTCCTCCTTCTTTCTGTTCAGAAATTCAGCGTAGCTTTCACTTATCATTTCTATGATGCCGTTGCTGTTAATGTAGATGAAGGATTCATTGGACGAATCCAATATTGTCCTTAACAGTGAAGAAGCCTGAACATCATAATCAAATGCCTTTAATTCTTCCTTATGCTTAGTTAGTGGGTCAAACTCAATATAGAATCCATTGAAATCCTTATCCTTGACTTTTCTAGAATAAACAAGCAGCTCATTCTCACCTATTTTTATTAAATTGGTCACAGAATCATTCTCTGATAACAACTCAGAAATCTTCAGACTACTG
Organism: uncultured Gudongella sp.; assembly: GCA_964390135.1. Taxonomy (GTDB): domain Bacteria; phylum Bacillota; class Clostridia; order Tissierellales; family Tissierellaceae; genus Gudongella. Next base: position 11,404 of record CAYMHD010000058.1, read on the forward strand.
ATAAATTTTTTAAGAACCTCCTCATCTGGATCATTCCCATCAAAACTTAACAACTCTTTTGCTCTACAGTTCATCATGTGAAGCCTTGATTTTTCATCCAAAAAAATAACCCCTGAGTTGTAGGTATTAATTGCATTTTCAACTGAAATATTATTTTCTGGCACTTTGCACCTCACAAAATCTTATTTGTTTTAATTATATCATTAGTGTCAATTTTTTGAACACAAAAAAATAAGAGCAAGTATTCAACACCAACAAATATGATGTCTTTCACTTACACTTTTATAGTAATAAAAAAAGACCCTGTTGAATAATCAACAGAGTCTTTGCTATATATATAGACTGGC
>CAYMHD010000059.1:0-11587 GCA_964390135.1 uncultured Gudongella sp.
TCAAGAATGAGGATGGAAGCATCTGTTACATAATCGGGCGCCGAAAGGATATACGATCGAAAATCGGCAAACAACAAGGAGATCGGGTTACAGTAACCATCACTGAAAGGGATAGTTAAAGACACCCACTATAATTGGCGCTGTCAAGTCAAGGCCGTTGCAAGACAATGACCGAAAAAATTGAGGCAGAGGGGGATGAACTTGGACCATAATAAATTGGTTGATGGGTTCTTTAAAAAACTCAATGTTGAGAAGCTGTTATATGAAGCTTTTGCAGAAAGGATCACATCAAAATACCCTAATGTTTCAATAGAAGTGCAAAAATCTCAGATCAAGTTTTTAGGGAATAAGCCTTTTTGCTGGGTCTGGCTTCCCATAAGGAAGGGGATTTCAGATCGGCCGCCCGACTACATCATAGTTTCATTTGCTTTAAACCATAGGGTTATCAACCCCCGAATTGTAGAGGCTGCAAATCCATATCCCAATCGTTGGACTCATCATGTTATTGTTTGCAAGGCAGAGGAAGTTGATGCGGAGCTTATGGAATGGATTGAGCAAGCATATACTTGGAAGAACTCCAATTGAGACCACGATATTTTTGGAATGCTTGCAGAATAAAGTACAATAAGTATTAGAAAAAAGAAATGGAGGACCAACTAGTGGTTAGAAACAAGATTATTGAAGTGATAAAAGAAGACAATAACTTTCAGCGTTTTGAGGTTATTAAGAGAAATAGAAATAAGCGCCATAAATACGGAGAGTTTTTTGTTGAGGGAGTTAGAAACATCAACGAAGCAATAAGAAACAATTGGGAAATAAGTGCTTTTCTATATTCTGGTGATAGGGACCTATCCAATTGGGCAAGAGATATATTGGATAATGTGAAGGTTGAGGCATTATATAAGATGACTGATGAGCTTATGGATAAATTAAGCGGACAGGAAGACACATCAGAGCTTTTGGCAATTGTCAAGATGAAGACTGATGAATTTGGCAGACTTGAATTTTCAGAGGATCCATTGATAGTCGTCATTGACAGACCATCAAACAGAGGGAATCTTGGAACCCTAATCCGATCCTGTGATGCCTTGGGAGTTGACGCACTTATAATGACAGGACATTCAGTGGATCTCTATGACCCAGAAACCATTGTTTCATCTGTAGGAACCTTTTTCAGTTTACCTGTCCTTAGATTACCATCTCACAAGGAGCTTTACGAATGGGTCCAGGATCAAAAATCTGAAGGGGTGGACTACCAGATCATTGGAACAAGTGCACAGGCAGACTACCCTGTCAACAAGTGTGATTTCACAAAACCGACAGTATTGCTGCTGGGTAATGAAACAGTGGGATTGAGCAGAAGCTATAAGGAGATTGCAGACGCCATGGTTGAAATCCCAATTGACGGTGTGGCATCTTCACTGAATGTCTCATGCGCTGCGTCAATTGTACTGTACGAGATAAAAAGACAGAGATACCTCTAAAGAAATATCAGCAACTGACAATCAGAACGTTAATCAAGCCACCAAGGCCCTTGAGGATACAAACCCAATGGACTAAGGTGGCTTTTAATGTAGCCCATAATTCATGTAATAAGATATGGGAGGGGTTTGAAAATTTGACAAAATAGAGTAAGAGTAGTATCATTTAAGTAGACCAGGTGGTCTAGACTGAATGGTCTATGTTTGAGAAAGGGGTTGTTTTATGGAATCCAAAAGCTTTGAAAGAAGAGATCAGCTTATAGAAGCAGCCTTGGATGAGTTTACTAAGAGATCATATGATGAGGCTTCACTAAACAGCATTATCAAAAGTGCGGGAATAAGCAAGGGTACCTTCTACTATCACTTTGAAAACAAGGAATCCCTATATCTATATTTATTAAAGAATTCCGTAGCTGAAAAGTGGGAGTATATCGAGAAAAGGACAAAGGAGATGGACCAGGATACCTTAGGGATGGGAATTTTTGATATGTTTAAATTCCAGGCTAGACTGGGAGCTGAATTTGGGAAGCTTCATCCTAGATACCACCAGCTGAGCATAATGTTCTCCAAGGAGAAGGGCAAGGAAATATTTGATAAGGCAAGTGATATTTTAGGGACAGATTCAGATGTAATGCTCAGGGGAATGATAGAGGAAGCGATTGAGAATGGAGAATTGAGAAAGGATTTGCCTAAGGAATTTGTAATCAATATAGTCACGTATCTTTTCAAGCACTATACAGACGTTTTTTGGCAGGAGGAAGACTTTACCATTGAAAAAATGATTGATAACGTAGATAACTTCGTTGACTTTATGAGTAATGGAGTAGGCAGCAAATAGATGAGGAGATGATACCATGAATACCACCACTTTAAGAAAGTATGACAAGCATCTGGGTCTTGTCTTTGCAGCTTTGACCATATTGTTTATAGTATTGGCCATTACAAATGCAAGCTTTTTCGATTGGGCATTTGAGAGGCATAAGAATCAGCTGAGCTGGTATATAAGACCACTTTTCATTATTCCATTCTGCTACTTTGCCTACAAGAGAAGCTGGGCGGGGGTTATGGGATCCATGTTTGCGGTCATGACCAGCATGTTCTGGTTTCCAAGACCGGAATCTGTAAGCCCCTTGGTGGTTGAATTTCTAGAAATGGAAAAAGAATACCTCATGGGCAACTGGGACTTTGCCAAGATTCTTATTACACTTATGGTCCCGGTATCACTAACAGCGTTGGCAGCAGCATTCTGGAAGAGGAATCTCTTCTTTGGAATGGCTGTAATGGTATTTATTGCACTTGCCAAGATAAGCTGGAGCGTAGTGTTTGGTGGAGAATCCGGAACCTCAGTTATGGTACCTGCCATGGTTGGATTACTGGTTTGTGTAGTACTGGTTTATGTGGGCTTCAAAAGAATGGAGAGAAAGAAGAAAATCTCCTGATTGGTCTATGCTTACACAAGAAGTACTCCGGGAATAATATTACAATACCTCTTGCTGAGGTTTTACCCATATTAAGGTCCAGGTATGAGAACCTGGGCTTTTTTGTGTTCGAAACTTAGTAATCGTTGCAATAATAATGTCACGCAAATATTATAAAATACACATTTGCTTACATTGACCCTGTTGAATGCGATGTGATATACTTTCACTAATAACATTGATATTGACGATAGCATGGGGTCATGTATACATTCTTTGTGATTTAGCCCCTGAGACTGACAGAATGAGTGTGGAGGTTTACAGGGGAGGTTGTCATGAAAAAGGACAAGCTGAAGAGCTGGGACGTAAAATATTTTCTGATGCCATTTATATTGTTGATCATAATATTTTCGGCTGTAACATATACAATTGTCAGTAACCGTATAGAGGAAAGATATGGCAGCTTTGAGGAACAGGCTATAGGAATAGCGGACAGCTACTCCCAGGCACTTGTATATGCCCATGATGCCCAGGACACCATTACGAACATTCTGAATGAAAAGCTTACAATTGTAAACAAGGCGATTACCATGATCCATGGTCACGAGGATATAGATGTGCTGAAGCATTTGACAGAGGAGCTTAATCTGGATGAAATCTCCCTTACAACAGGGAAGGTGAAATAATTTACAGTAACTTCCCTGATTTTATTGGATGGAAGGTATACGAGGGACACCCGATAGATGCTTTTATGAAGAGCGACGACCGCACAATGGTTGAGGATATTAGAAGGGATGTCATCAGTGGAGTTTACAAAAAGTATGCATACATTAAGAATGAGGATGGTTCCTTTATTCAAATCGGTGAGCTTGCGGAGGCTGTACATGAGCTTGTGGGTCAGTTTGAGTTTCAGCAGCTGGTTGAAATAATAGCCAGCAAGGATGACATTGAGTATGTTGCATTTATCGATAACAACTTTGATGTGCTGGCAAGCAGTACCTTGGACAGTGTTGGTACAACCATTGTTGATGATGACTATAGGGGAAGGATGGAGAGCAATAATTTCAGTGTTGAAAGAGTGGAGTTCAATGGTCAGGATGTTCTGCAAACCAGTGTCCCCATTTATCATGATGGCGACCAGCATGGAATTCTCAACATATCCTGGTCCACAAAAAAAGTGGATGATGAGGTTAGAACCCTGATTTCACAAGGTATGATGCAATTTTTGATTGTATTTGTGTTTATACTTGGTGTACTTTACTATGCATACAGGAAGAACAAGTCCAATGTTCAAATAGCTTATTACGATAAGCTGACAGGTTTACCCAACGAGGAGTACCTGATGGAATATCTTGATGGGCTGATAGAAACAACAGATGAAAGTAAGGCGATAATTCTTATAAACACCAGGAACTTCAAGACGCTTAACATGACCTATGGTTATGCTTACGGGAACCAGATAATTGGAGAAATCGCCCAAAAACTTCGAGGCTCCATAAGGTATGGGGACAAGCTGTTCAGATTCAACGCTGACCGTTTTGTGCTGGTTGTCAATAGGTACGATACTAGGGATGAGCTTATTGATCTGGCAGAGAATATTTTTGAGATTTTCAGAAGGGAATCCCTTGTTACAAGTGAGTACCAATACGTGAATGTCGAATTTGGAATAGTTGAACTTAATAATATGGGCACGACTGTGGACAAGCTGTTGCAGGATGCCACTCTTGCTCTTTCCCACATGGACAGCAGCAAAGGGTCCATTAGCTTCTATGAGGATGCAATGGAGGAAGATGTTTTAAGGGAGGACAGAATTGAGAAGTCATTGAGAACCATAATAAACAATGGAGGAAATGATAGCTTCTACCTATGCTACCAGCCTAAAATGGATCTAGCCAGTAAGAGGATAACCGGTTTTGAAGCCTTGGCAAGATTGAAGCTGGATGATTTGGGTTTTGTCTCACCCTTGGAGTTCATTGATATAGCAGAAAGGAGACAGCTTATTTATGACCTAGGCAGGATAATTCTTAGGGAATCCTGTGAATATGTAAGCAGGGCACATGCTATGGGCTTTGATGATATTGGTGTTTCAATTAACATATCGGGCATTCAGCTACTCAGAAAAGAGTTCGTGGAGGATGTGTCGGAAATTGCAAAGCAATTTGAAATGGACCCCGGCTGCCTGGAGTTTGAGATCACTGAATCTGTATTGCTTGAGAATTATGAGATAATCAACCATAAGCTAAAGCAAATCAAGGACATGGGTATAAGAATCTCCATAGACGATTTTGGAACGGGCTTCTCATCCCTGGCTAGGCTTAAGGAGCTTAACATTGACATTGTTAAAATTGACAAGTACTTCATAGATGCCATAGTAGAAAAGGATAAGGACAGCCTGATAACGGCTGATATAATTTCAATGTCACATAAGCTGGGGCTTAGGGTTGTGGCTGAAGGCGTTGAGAATCGGGAACAGCTTGATTATCTGGAGAAGAATAACTGTGATATTGTACAGGGTTACTATATTTCCAAGCCCTTAAGGGAACAGGAGGCAATTGAAAAGCTTAAGGACTTTAAGCTGTAGGTGTTTAAATTCCAACAATAAAAATGGCTAGGTAAAAGGAGTTGATTGTATATGATCCGTTACCCCTTCCTGGAAAAAGGGACTAGAGTAGGAGTGACTGCTCCATCATCTGGAGTTAAACCGGAAATGCACGGGTTACTGAAGGATGCAATAAAAAGCATGGAAAAAAAGGGCTTTAAGGTAGTTTGTGGTGATACACCATGGAATCAAAGAAAGGCTGCATCTGCACCTGCAAGGATCAGGGCAGATGAGTTCAACAGGATGATGGAGGATGATAGAATAGGACTGATAATTCCTCCCTGGGGTGGAGAGCTGCTTATGGAAATATTTGAGTACATAGACTTTGATAAGATAATAGAGAAGTGGGTTATGGGCTACTCTGATACCAGCCTACTACTTCTTGCAATAACCTTGAGAACCGGAATAGCAACGGCACATGGAACAAACCTAATTGACCTTAGAGGTGAGATTTCAGATGAAACCACTGAAAAGTGGCGGGAAGTATTAACCACTAAAACCAATGAATCAGTGCTTCAGCACTCATCTACCATGTATCAGCGAGAGTGGGATTTTGAGAATCCAACCCCCCACATCTTCCATCTGAACGAAAAGACTTACTGGAAAGCAACCCAAAGTGGTAAGGTTCAAATGAAGGGTAGACTTTTGGGTGGGTGCGTGGATACAGTAAGACATATTGTAGGTACTCCTTATGGTGATGTTCAAGGTTTTCGGGAAACACACATTAAGGGTGATCCAATTATCTGGTTTCTTGAAAACTGTGACCTGTCAACAACAGACCTAAGAAGATCGCTGGTGCAGATGAAGCTGGCTGGTTGGTTTGACGGCTGCAGTGGGATATTGTTTGGCAGGAGCGCTGCCAATGAACCAGTGGATGATTATGAGGTTGAGGATGTATACAATCAGCTTTCAGAAGAGCTCAAAATTCCTGTTGTGTATGATATCGATTGTGGACACGTTCCTCCTCAGATTACCTTTGTGAATGGTTCATATTCAGAGGTGGAGGTTGAGAATGGAAGGGGTTCAGTATTGCAGATGTTTTACTAGGAATCAATTGTAAAGCAATATTCAGAATAAAGATGTCAATTAATAAAATTCAGGGATTATGTTGACATATTACTCAGATAAGGTTGACAATTACTGGTCAACTATTCTTATACATTAAATTCCAGCAATTTTAACGACTTAGAAAATGTACTCCTGCAACTGTTGAAATCAACAGTTGCAGGAGTATTTGCTAATTTTTGGATAAAGTGATAACAATCCTTATTGTCAACATATGACAACTCTTAGACGATTACACAATAATTAGAAAATTCTTGCTTTATTTTCAACTCTTGAGTATAATCTTTATAAGTGTTATTCAAAGCAAGAATATCAAATCATTTTTTTCAATATGAGGGGAGGAATGTAAGAATTAAATAGGATCAGTATCTTAGCGTAATCAGAAAGAAAAACTAAGGGGGATTCAAATGAAAAAAAGTATATCATTATTACTTGCAATGCTTATGATGTTAAGTTTGGTAGTTGGATGTTCAGCACCTGCAGAGGAACCAGCAGAAGCACCTGCAGAGACTCCGGCGGAAGCTCCGGCAGAAGAGCCAGCTGAGGCTGCAAGCTACAAGATTGGTGTAATGACAGGAACTGTTTCTCAGGGTGAAGAGGAGTTTAGAGCGGCTGAGAACATGAAGGCAAGATATGGTGACATGATTGTCCTATCTACATATCCTGACAGATTTATGCAAGAGCAGGAGACAACCATAACAAACATGATGGCAATGGCTTCAGATCCTGATGTCAAGGCTATAGTAATGGTTCAGGCGGTACCTGGAGCAGCTGCTGCAATAGGTAGAGTCAAAGAAATGAGAGACGACATACTGTTTGTTCTTGGAGTTCCTGGAGAGGACCCAGATGTAATAGCTGAGTATGGCGATGTAATAATGCAGACAAATGACCTTGCTCGTGGAGCACAGATAGCTCAACAGGCAAAGGACATGGGAGCAGAGGTTCTTGTTCACTATTCATTCCCAAGACACATGTCATATGAGATGCTTGCTGCAAGAAGAGACCTTATGAAGGAAGAAGCTGAAAAGCTTGGCCTGGTATGGGTTGAGCAGGATGCACCAGACCCAACTGGAGATGCTGGAGTTCCTGGAACACAGCAATTCATCATGGAGGACCTTCCAAGAAAGGTTGAGGAGTACGGAGTGAATACAGCCTTCTTTGGAACTAACTGTTCAATGATGGAGCCGATGATAAGACAAACAGTTGAGACTGGCGCAATATTCCCAGTACAGTGCTGTCCATCACCTTACCATGCGCTACCTGCATCACTTGCAATATCAGTACCTGAAGACAAGGCAGGAGATCTTGACTTTATCATAAGCGAGATAGATGCTAAGGTTGATGAAGCTGGAATGGACGGAAGAGTTGCTACATGGTCAGTACCAGTTAACATGATGTATGTTGAGGCTGGCGTTGAGTATGCAATAGAATACCTTGAAGGAAATACAAACGGCAAGGCTGACGCAGAAGTTCTTACAAAAATCATGGAAGAGGTTGCAGACGGAGAAATCATACTTGAAAACTATGGTGACTATGAGCATTACTTCCTATATCTTGGAGCACCTGTTCAGTTTTAACAATTTAAACTGATAAAAACAACGAATATAGAATAACATAATATTGTGCAAGGCGAATGCCTTGCACAATATTATGTACTCTCTTAAATTCTCATAAAGGAGGGAAAAATCATTTGAAGACGGAACATAATAACGAGCATTTTGTCCTGGATATGCAAGACATTGGAAAGGAGTATTATGGAACCAGAGTCCTATCCGGCATAAACCTAAGGCTCAAGCCTGGTGAAATACATGGAATACTGGGCGAAAACGGTGCAGGCAAGTCCACACTGATGAATATTCTTTTTGGAATGTCTGTAATACATAATACCGGTGGCTTTGAAGGGAAAGTGTATGTAGATGGTGAGGAAACCTTTATAAGTTCTCCTGTGGAAGCCATGCACAAGGGAATTGGGATGGTTCACCAGGAGTTTATGCTGATTCCAGGCTATAGTATAACTGAAAACATTAAGCTGAATAGAGAAATAACAACTCCTGGGATCCTAAGCAGGGTTGCGGGAAAGAAGCTTGAGACCCTAAATATGGAAGCTATGAACAAGGACGCCAGAAAGGCCTTGGACAAGCTGGGAATGAATATTGAGGAATGGGTCAAGGTAGCAGGCCTGCCTGTCAGCTACATGCAGTTTGTTGAAATTGCAAGGGAGCTTGACAAGGAAAACCTCAAGGTACTGGTATTTGATGAGCCAACCGCAGTCTTAACGGAAAGCGACGCCGACAAGCTTTTAGAATCCATGAGAAAGATCGCCGATTCCGGTATAGCAATTCTTTTTATTACTCATAGACTTGATGAAGTGAAGCGTGTTGCAGATAGAATAACGGTTTTACGTGATGGTCAGCATGTTGCGACCAAAAATATTGAGGATACGGATGTATTTGAAATGGCCAACCTTATGGTGGGTCGTGAGATTAAAATGGATTCAGCAAAGGCCGTGTCAAATGAAGACAAGGCAATAAAAATGGAAATCAGAGATCTATATGTAGATATGCCAGGAGAGGTAATCAAAGGAGTCAATCTGGATATTTATGAAGGTGAGATTCTTGGAGTAGGTGGACTTGCAGGTCAAGGTAAAATTGGTCTTGCAAACGGAATTATGGGATTATACAATTCTGAAGGAACTGTTAAATTGGATGGAAAGGAAATAAGTCTAAATGATCCGGAAAAATCTCTGAAGGAAGGATTGGCATTTGTTTCCGAGGACAGAAGGGGAATAGGTCTTCTTCTTGATACATCCATTGAATTAAATATTGCTGTAACTGCCATGCAGATGCAGGAGCAGTTTATAAAAAGGATAGGTCCCTTTACACAGAAGGACAATAAGAGAATTAGGGAGCATGCCCTTAAGATGATAAAGGATCTGGATATAAGATGCACGGGACCTCAGCAGATTACAAGACGGCTAAGTGGAGGTAATCAGCAGAAGGTATGCATCGCTAGAGCACTGACCTTGAATCCAAAGGTTCTGTTTGTATCAGAACCCACCAGAGGAATTGATGTTGGAGCCAAGAAGCTGGTCCTGGATACACTTGTACAGCTCAACAAGGAATATGGCATGACCATCATAATGACATCAAGCGAGCTGGCAGAGCTTAGGATGATATCCCATAGAATTGCAATTGTAAATGAAGGCAGGCTTGAGGGCGTTCTTCCTCCAGATGCCAGCGATGTGGATTTCGGTCTTATGATGTCTGGAGAATACAAAAAGGTCAAGGGTAAAGAGGTGAAGACAGATGGATAAAGCGATTAAGGAGTATGTTAACCGATTTGGAATACCTCGAATCATAATAGTGGCATTCCTGATTTCATTGCTGGGAATGGCAATAATGCTTGAAATACCAATAAACGACCTTCTTTCTGATGCTTTGGTTCGTACAGGGATGAATGGAATCCTTGTTCTTGCAATGGTTCCAGGAATACTGGCTGGAATAGGCCTGAACTTCGGGATACCAATAGGTATAGTCTGTGGTCTTTTGGGGGGACTCTTGGCCATAGAGCTAAATCTTTACGGCTTTACGGCACTTTTCACTGCCGTTGCAATAAGTATACCCTTATCCCTAATAGCAGGGTATTTTTATGGCTTGCTGCTTAACAGGGTGAAGGGGTCTGAAATGACAATAGCTACCTATGTGGGTTTTTCCATAGTGTCCCTTATGAGTATAGGCTGGCTGGTACTCCCATTTTCCAGCGAGGAAATGAGATGGCCGATCGGTACAGGTCTAAGAACGACGATATCACTGCAGGGAAGATATGAGAAGGTCTTGAATCAATGGGGATCATTTGAGATATTCGATACCATGATTCCTACTGGGTTGCTTCTCTTCATGCTCTTCTTCTGTTTGTTGGTTTGGCTTTTCTTAAGGTCAAAAATGGGAGTGGCCATGATAGCTTCAGGCGACAGCCCCAAATTCGCAACAGCATCTGGAATAAATGTAAACAGGATGCGTATTGTAGGAACAATGCTTTCAACTGCACTAAGTGCCGTAGGAATCGTTGTTTACAGTCAAAGCTTTGGATTTATACAGCTTTATCAGGCCCCCATGTTCATGAGCTTTGCGGCGGTGGCGGCAGTCCTGATCGGAGGTGCTACAATAAAGAAGGCAAACATTGCAAACGTATTAATTGGAGCATTTTTGTTCCAGTCATTACTTGTAGTGTCTCTTCCAGTGGCAAACAAGGTATTGGAGGATGTAAGCAGCTTGGCTGAAATTGCCCGTATCGTAATAAGTAACGGTATAATTCTTTATGCATTGACACAGATCGGAGGTGGAGAATAATGGATGCCAATATCAAAATCACCCCACCTGAATTGAGCTTGGGTCAAAAGGTAAAGAAAATGTTAACCCATAATATGGTTACGGTTTTCTTTATTGTTCTGTGTATAATAGGCTTCTACTATTCAGGACTGACTTTTGGATTCCTTTTAAATGATATTGTTACGCGTTTGGTAAGAAACAGTTTTCTTGTACTTGCATTGCTTTTGCCTGTTATGGCAGGTATGGGACTTAACTTTGCTATAGTTCTTGGAGCAATGTGTGCCCAGGCGGCAGTAATATTTGTTACCCATTGGGGAATAGTAGGTCTTCCTGGAATAGGCGTAACCATACTTTTAACAACACCACTGGCTATGCTTTTGGGTTACCTCACTGGACTTCTTTTCAATAAGGCAAAAGGCCAGGAAATGATCGGCGGGATGATCCTGGGATTCTTTTCAAATGGAATTTACCAGTTGATATTTCTTATTCTTGTTGGGTCGGTGATTCCATTTAACAATGAAACCCTTGTTCTTAGCTCGGGAGTTGGACTTAGAACAACAATCGACCTTGCTGACGGACTCAAGTATGCCATTGATGACTTCTGGAGACTTCCATTCACAACGGCTGGAATGGGCTTTGGGGCACTGATGGTGGTACATGGAATCATAAGATATATCAAGGGAATTCCATCCCTTG
>CAYMHD010000060.1:0-5567 GCA_964390135.1 uncultured Gudongella sp.
AGGTCAATGCGATCATCATAGGCGGAGGCATGGCATTCACCTTCCTCAAGGCGAAAGGCTATGAAGTTGGGACTTCACTTCTTGAGGAGGACAAGGTTCAGCTTGCCAAGGACCTTATGGAAAAGGCTAAGGAAAATGGGGTTGCAATGGTACTCCCTGTGGATGTCGTGGTTGCTGGGGAGTTTAAGAATGATACCAGCTTCAGGACTGTACCTGCAGATGGAATCCCATCCGACATGATGGGACTGGATATAGGAAGCGAATCAATCGAGCTGTTTGAAAGCGTGATAAAGGAAGCCAAGACGGTTGTTTGGAACGGTCCAATGGGAGTTTTTGAAATGGATAATTTCAATAAGGGAACCTATGCTGTTGCAAAGGCCCTGGTTCAATCAGGCGCAATTACAATAGTTGGCGGTGGCGACTCAGCCTCAGCTGTTGAAAAGGCAGGCCTGGCAGACAAGATTACTCATGTGTCAACAGGTGGGGGAGCATCACTGGAATTACTTGAAGGAAAGGTATTGCCAGGCATAGATGCAATTAGTGAATAAGGAGGCAGTCTTTTGAGAAAGCCAATAATAGCTGGAAACTGGAAGATGAACAAGACGATATCCGAGGCTGAACAGCTAATCGGAGAAATAAGGAACGGAGATCTGAACCAATCTGTTGAAGCTGTACTTTGTGTGCCTTACCTGGCAATTGGAAAGGCAAAGGAAATGACCGAAGGAACTGGCATAAGGATTGGTGCACAAAATATGCATTGGGAGGAAAGTGGAGCCTATACAGGTGAAATTTCACCAACAATGCTTATTGAGTTGAAGGTGGACTATGTAATAATCGGTCATTCCGAAAGAAGACAGTATTTCAATGAAACGGATGAAACGGTGAACAGGAAGGTTCACTCAGCAGTAGAACATAAAATTTCACCTATTGTATGTGTCGGTGAGACACTTGAGCAACGCAGGGAAAACATCCATAAGGACCTTGTCAAGAAACAGGTAAGGGAAGCCTTGAAGGGTGTTGAAAAGAAAGATGCAAAGGAAATAGTAATAGCCTATGAACCAATATGGGCGATAGGAACCGGGGAAACCGCATCAAGTGAACAGGCTGAGGAAATGTGTGCCCTCATAAGAAGCACGATTGAGGAAACCTATGATGCTGAGACTGCAGAGGCCATAAGAATACAATATGGTGGAAGCGTGAAGCCTGGAAATGTATCAGAGCTAATGTCCATGGAGAATATAGACGGGGCACTGGTAGGCGGAGCAAGCTTAAAGTCCTCGGATTTCGTAAAGCTAATCAACTATTGATTGGAGGAAGCAAATGTCAAAAACACCAGTAATGCTAATGGTACTTGATGGCTTCGGTTTGGGAGAGGAGTACCCTGGCAATGCGGTTGCACTTGCCAAGAAACCTAACTATGACCGAATAATATCCAAGTATCCAAACACAACATTGAAGGCAAGCGGTTTGGATGTGGGCTTGCCGGAAGGACAGATGGGAAACTCCGAGGTGGGTCACCTGAATATAGGTGCCGGTAGGGTAGTATATCAGGAGTTAACCAGAATCACAAAGGAAATCAAGGAAGGTGGATTTTTCAGGAAACAGGAATTTCTGGATGCCATTGAAAATGCAAAGGAAAAAAATTCATCCATACATCTGATGGGTCTCCTATCTGATGGTGGAGTTCATAGTCACAACACCCACCTTTATGCCCTTCTTGAGCTTATGAAGCAGCACGGTATGGACAAAGTGTTCATCCATGTGATACTTGATGGAAGGGATGTGCCTCCAACTGTTGGAAGCCAGCATGTCAAGGAGCTACAGGACAAGATTGAGGATATAGGTGTTGGAAGGATAGCAACAGTTGCAGGAAGATATTACACCATGGACAGAGACAAGAGGTGGGAAAGGACCCAGCTTGGTTATGATGCAATGGTCATGGGAGAAGGTGAAAAGGCCAAGGATCCTGTAGCTGCAGTTGAGGAATCATACAAGAAGGACATAAATGATGAGTTTATGCTTCCAACTGTAATTGAAGAGGATGGAAAGCCAGTTGCCACAATAGATGATGGTGACTCCTTGATATTCTTCAACTTCAGACCAGACAGAGCCAGACAGATAACCAGGGCAATGGTGGATGAGGAATTTGACGGTTTTGAGAGAAGAAAAAAAGTCAATACCTACTATGTAACCATGACAGAGTACGATAAAACCATAGAGAATGTCCATGTAGCCTATACAAATGACGGCCTTGAAAATACCCTTGGAGAATATGTAAGCAGCAAGGGGAAGACCCAGCTTAGGATTGCAGAGACGGAAAAATATGCGCATGTAACCTTCTTCTTCAATGGGGGAAGGGAGGAGCCCTTTGAAGGTGAGGACAGGGTTCTTGTGCCATCTCCAAAGGTTGCGACCTATGACCAGCAGCCTGAGATGAGTGCATATGAGGTGAAGGACGAGGTTCTTGAAAGGATTGAATCAGGAAAGTATGACCTCATTATCCTAAATTTTGCAAATCCTGATATGGTAGGACACACAGGTGTTATACCAGCTGCAGTAAAGGCAGTTGAAACAGTGGATGAATGCATGGGTGAAATAGTTAAGCTTATGGAACAGATCGGAGGCAAGATTCTGGTCACTGCTGACCATGGAAATGCTGAGTCAATGCTTGACAAGGAATCAGGCGGAACGGTGACTGCCCACACAAGCAACAGGGTTCCTTTGATACTTGTAGGAGAGACCGATGTAAACCTTAGAGAAGGGAAGCTGGCGGACCTGGCACCTACAATTCTGGACCTTATGGGGCTTGAAAAACCCGAGCAAATGACCGGAACATCCCTGATTGAAAAATAATACAGAGAATGGAGTGATATTAATGAGTTTAATTACTGATATTTATGCAAGAGAGGTACTTGATTCAAGGGGTAACCCAACTGTTGAAGTTGAGGTTTGGACTGAACTTGAAGCATTTGGAAGGGCCATAGTGCCTTCAGGAGCCTCAACAGGTATATATGAGGCTGTTGAATTGAGGGACATGGATAAATCAAGATATCTTGGCAAAGGTGTAATAAAGGCGGTTGAGAATGTAAACGACATCATCGCTGACGAAATAATCGGTATGGAGGTCTTTGACCAGGTAATGATTGACAAGGTTCTGATTGAGATAGATGGAACTGAGAACAAAGGCAAGCTGGGAGCAAATGCCATACTTGCAGTATCAATGGCAGTTGCAAGAGCTGCTGCAAATGAACTGGGAATGCCACTTTACCAATATATTGGTGGAGTAAACGGCAAGACACTTCCCGTACCAATGATGAATATCCTCAATGGAGGAGAGCATGCCGACAATAATGTTGATATCCAGGAATTCATGGTAATGCCAATAGGAGCTGAAAGCTTCAAGGAAGGCCTTAGAATGGGAACTGAAATTTTCCATAATCTCAAGGCAGTGTTGAAGGCAAAGGGAATGAGCACTTCAGTAGGAGATGAGGGTGGCTTCGCACCAAACCTTTCAAGCAACGAAGAGGCACTTGTAACCATTGTTGAAGCAATCGAAAAGGCAGGCTATAAACCAGGTGAGGACGTGGTGCTTGCATTGGATGTTGCGGCCAGTGGAATGTTTGATGAGGAGAAAAAGACCTACAACCTTAAGGGTGAGGGAAGGATAATGACCATTGAAGAAATGGTTGATTATTATGGAGAGCTTTGTGACAAATACCCAATCATATCCATAGAGGATGGACTTGGTGAAGATGACTGGGATGGCTGGAAGCTTATGACTGAGAAGCTTGGAAATAAAATACAGATTGTGGGAGACGACCTGTTTGTAACCAACACTGAAAGACTTCAAAGAGGAATTGATATGGGAGTAGCCAATTCAATCCTAATAAAGCTTAATCAGATAGGAACAATCACAGAGACACTTGATGCCATAGAGCTAGCAAAAACAAACGGTTATACTGCTGTAATTTCCCACAGATCAGGTGAAACAGAGGACTCAACAATTGCGGATCTCGCTGTGGCTACAAATGCAGGTCAGATCAAGACCGGTGCACCTTCAAGAACAGACAGGGTGGCGAAATACAACCAGCTTGTAAGAATAGAGGATGGACTGGGTGAAATGTCAGAATACAAGGGTATTAAATCATTCTACAACCTTAAGAAGTAGGATGTTGACAATCAAAAGTTAAGATAGTAAAATAGAACGCACATGCAAACTATTTGCATTTGCGTTTTATTTTTTTGCCTTTGGGTAATATACAGAGGTAGAGTGAAATAATTGAGAAAATTCGTTTAGATTTTGGAGGTAAATCATGAAAAGAAAAGGAATAATCTTTTTAATTATGCTTATGATATTTTCGCTTTCAGTAGCAGGCTGCTCTGGGGAAACCGAGATGCCAGCCAATGAAACCGAAGAAAGCGAAATGCCAAGTGAAGAGGAAACAATTGATAAGATATCAGTGGTGGCCACCCTGTTTCCCCAGTACGATTTTGCAAGAAGGATAGGCGGCGACAATGTGGAGGTAAGATACCTCTTGCCCCCTGGAACTGAAGCACACTCCTATGAGCCTACTCCCCAGGACATGGTGTCGCTTTTAAATGCGGATGTCTTTCTGTACACAGGGGAATTCATGGAGCCCTGGTCCAGTAATATAGTTGAGAACCTTAAGGAGGAGGACGTTCTGGTTGTTGACCTTAGTATGGATATACCGCTTTTAACATCCGAGGATCATGACCATGAGCATGAAGGTGATGAGGAACATGGGGAAGAGGAGGAAGCCATTGATCCCCATTACTGGACTGACCCAAATATGGCAATCATAATGGTTAAATCCATCGGAGATGCCTTGTCGCAGGTGGATCCTGATAATATTGGGCAGTACAAGATGGAGGAGGCTGCTCTTATTGAAGACCTGATAGAGCTTGATAACGATATTAGGGAAGCTCTGTCAAGGACCAAATCAAAGACAATACTTTCAGGAGGGCACTTTGCATTTGGATACTTTGCCAGACAATACGGCCTTGAGCACATGTCCCCCTATGCAGGTTTTTCTCCCAATGCTGAGCCTACTCCACAGCGGATAACTGCCTTGATTCAGACAATAGAGGACACTGGGGCAAATGCAATCTACCACGAGGAGCTGATTGATCCGAAGGTAGCCCAGGTGATTGTGGAAGAGACAGGTGCAGAGCTTTTACTGCTCCATGGAGCACATAACATATCCAAGGAGGAGCTGGATTCAGGTAAGACCTATATTGAAATCATGTATGAAAATCTGGAAAATCTGAAAGAGGGATTGGGATATGAGTAAAAAGCTAATTGAAGTGGACAACCTTTCAGTTTACTACGGTCAGCAGCAGGTGCTAAAGGATGTTTCCTTTGTCATTGAGCAGGGTGATTACGTAGGACTTGTGGGAGCAAATGGATCAGGAAAGACCACCCTTGTTAAGTCAATACTTGGCTTGGTACCAATTAGCAAGGGAAGCATCACCTACCACGGTACAGGTGGTGTCCACAAGGGAGTCGGATACCTGCCTCAGGTTGCGGTAACCGGCAATACTCTTTT
>CAYMHD010000060.1:5577-11585 GCA_964390135.1 uncultured Gudongella sp.
AGTGGGTCTTTTGGGCAAAAAGAGATTCCCCAAGAGAATAACCTCACAGGACAACCAAAGAATAGACGAGATTCTTAAAAGGCTTGACATATACCATCTAAAGCACAACAAGATCGGGGATCTTTCGGGAGGGCAGCAGCAGAGGGTCCTGCTGGCAAGAGCAATGGTTAGCAGTCCAAGACTTCTTATTCTCGATGAGCCTACCAGCGCTCTGGATCCCAAGGTGAGAACGGAGTTTTTCTCTCTGATCAAAAAAATAAATAGGGAAGAGGGCACAAGCATCATACTTGTTTCCCATGACTTAAGCAGCATAAAGAAATGCTCGTCAAAAATCATGCTTTTGGATCGTGAACTATTGTATTTTGGATCAACTGTGGATTTCAATATGAACGTCAACTTCGTAGAGGGAATTCACGACCATGATCATGGAAGGGTGGTGAGCTGATGGAGACGATTGAACTTATAAGGGAGGCCATGGGTCTTGCCTTTATGCAAAGGGCAATGATTGTCGGTACGGCAATTGCTTTAAGCAGTGCACTTCTTGGAATATTTCTGGTATTGAAAAAATACTCCATGATTGGAGACGGCTTGGCTCATGTGAGCTTTGCAACCGTTGCAATAGCACTTCTTTTGGGAGCCTCACCTCTTCTGGTCTCAATACCAATTGTAACAGTTGCATCAATTTTTATAATGCAGCTTAATGAAAAGGCAGGGATTCATGGAGATGCTGCCATCGGGCTTGTGTCATCCTTCTCTGTTGCCCTGGGTGTATTGATATCCAGCGTTGCGGGTGGATTCAACGTGGACCTGTTCAGCTATCTGTTTGGGAGCATCCTTGCCATAAAGGAGATGGACATGTATCTGTCCATAGTCTTGGCTGGTCTGATAATATCGCTGATAATCCTGTTTTACCACGATCTCTTCGCAGTGACCCATGATGAGTCTTTTGCAAGTGTAATTGGAATAGGCACAAAAAGGATGAACTATCTCATAGCGACTCTAACATCCATAACCATAGTACTGGGAATCAGGGTGGTTGGAACAATGCTGATTTCCAGCATGATTGTATTTCCAACTGTAACCGCACTACAGATTTCAAGGAGCTTCAAATCCACCATAATAATTTCAGCAGTGGTGGCTATTATTGCAGTTACAACAGGTGTATTAGGTTCCTATGTGTTCAACTTCCCATCAGGTGCAAGCATTGTAATGGTAAATGCATTACTATTCCTGCTTTTCCTGGGCATGAAGAGATTTGTTAGGATATGATCATGGGAGGTGCTATGCATGAGCAGAGATAAAATTAGGGAACTATTCAAGTCAAGGGGAATTAAGAACACTCAGCAGAGACATTTGATCTATGAGTTCCTAAGCAGGAAGAAGCAGCCCATAACTGCTGAGGAAATCTATATGGTGCTTTCAAAAAAAGAGAAGACAAAAATGAATCTTTCAACTGTGTACAGGATTCTGGACACCTTCACCAAGAAGGGTCTGGTTCAGAAATCCGGTATCAACATTGAAGGTAAGTCAACGTATGAGATCAACCACATGGATCATCGACACCATCTTGTCTGCGTGAAGTGCAATAAAATCCTACCTATCAAGGGTTGTCCACTGGAAGGGTATGAAAGCTACCTGGGAGAGACAACCGGATTTGAGATTCTTGAGCACCATCTTGAAATAAAGGGAATATGCCCTGATTGTCAGAAGGAGACAAATGGAAAAGATAAGTAAAGTATAGCTTAAATTCCATTGCTTTTAAATTTTGCCTATGTTAAAATGGTAATGTTATAGACTTGAATATTAAATATTTTTTTATGTACAGGAGGTGTAGGTATGACGACTTTATTCTCAGTTTTGATGCTGATTTCCAGTGGTACCCTCATAGGAAGTATTCTTATGCAGGAAAGCAAATCAGAGGGCTTGGGAGCCATTGGCGGTGGTGCTGATTCCATGTTTGGTAAAAGTGTGGGAACAAGCCGACAGGCGATGCTCAGGAAGGTAACAATTGTGTCAGCAGTGGTATTTATGATTTCAGCTGTTGCATTGGCAGCGGTATAATAAGGAGGAAGGTAAAATGAGTTTTGCTTTATATGCCGCTCCAATAGTGGGAGTGGTTGCTTTGTTGTTTGCATTTTACAAAGCATCATCAATCAATAAGGTTAGCCCTGGAAATGACAGGATGAAGGAAATCGCAGCGTATATTCAGGAAGGTTCCATGGCATTCTTGTCAAGACAATACAAGTCCCTGGGTATTTTTGTTGCCGTACTATTTGTAATACTTGCTGTAGTGATTGGTTTGACAACTGCAATTACATTCCTTTTTGGAGCACTATTCTCAATTATGGCCGGTTTCTTTGGCATGAGAGTTGCTACCAAGGCAAATGTAAGAACAGCAAATGCAGCAATGGAAAGTGGAATGACAAAGGCTTTGAATGTTGCATTCTCAGGTGGAGCAGTAATGGGAATGAGCGTTGTAGGACTTGGTCTACTGGGAATTGGCGTATCTTATATAGTATTTAGAGACCCCGCAATAATAACCGGATTCGGACTTGGAGCATCATCTATTGCGCTTTTTGCCAGAGTAGGTGGAGGAATTTACACTAAAGCCGCTGACGTTGGAGCTGATCTTGTAGGTAAGGTTGAGGCAGGAATACCAGAGGATGACCCAAGAAACCCTGCAGTTATCGCAGATAATGTTGGAGACAACGTAGGTGACGTTGCAGGAATGGGAGCAGACCTTTTCGAATCATACGTAGGAGCAATCGTATCAGCAGTTACACTTGGACTTATAGCTTATGGAGACAATGGAGTTTTCTTTGCCTTTGGTCTTTCAGCAGTGGGAATTCTTGCATCAATAGTTGGAGTTTTCTTTGTAAAGGGAGATGGAGATCCACAAAAGTCACTTGACAAGGGAACACTTGTAAGCTCATTATTGACAATGGTTATAGGAGCTTTGCTAAGCATAATGATCCTTGGATCATTCCAACCATTTGTAGCTATCATAGCAGGACTTGTGGTTGGACTTACAATCGCAAAGATTACTGAATACTTTACATCAGCTGAGTATAATCCTGTTAAGAGGATTGCAAAGGAATCAGAAACTGGAGCATCAACTAATATTATAGGTGGACTGTCTGTTGGAATGATGTCCACAGCTCTTCCAATAATTGTAATAGCAATAGGTATCCTTGTTGCATACTTTGTATCAGGTGGAGCGGCAGAGCCTGCAAAAGGACTTTATGGAATAGCTCTTGCAGCCGTAGGAATGCTTTCAACTGCAGGTATGACCATAGCCGTTGATGCGTACGGACCAATTGCAGACAACGCTGGCGGAATCGCAGAAATGTGTAAGCTGCCTGAAGATGTAAGAAAAATAACTGACAAGCTTGACTCAGTTGGTAATACAACAGCAGCTATCGGTAAGGGATTTGCAATCGGATCAGCAGCGCTTACTGCTCTGGCTCTTTTCTCATCCTACACACAAGCTGTTCAATTGACAGCAATAGACCTTACCAAGCCAGCTGTAATTGCAGGTCTTCTAATCGGAGGAATGCTTCCATTCCTATTTGCAGCCCTTACAATGGACGCTGTTGGAAAAGCTGCATTCAGCATGATTGAGGAAGTTAGAAGACAGTTTAAGGAAATACCTGGAATCATGGAGGGAACCACAACTCCTGAGTATGCTACCTGTGTTGACATTAGTACTAAGGCGGCTCTTAAGGAAATGATAATTCCAGGCTTGCTTGCCGTTGCAGTTCCTGTATTCATAGGATTGCTTCTAGGTGCAGAGGCCCTAGGTGGACTTCTTGCAGGAGCGCTTGTAACAGGAGTACTGATGGCAATCTTCATGTCAAATGCCGGAGGAGCATGGGACAATGCCAAGAAGTATATTGAAGAGGGACATCACGGTGGAAAGGGAAGCGAAGCCCACAAGGCAGCGGTAACTGGAGACACAGTAGGTGACCCATTCAAGGATACATCAGGTCCTTCATTGAATATCCTGATAAAGCTTATGACAATCGTATCACTTGTATTTGCGCAGATGTTTGTACTATACGGTGGAATATTGTTCTAGATAATGAGCCCTCCTTATGGAGGGTTTTTTCTTGCCTATTATACTGTATAAATTCCTGTGAATATGATATAATTTTATGTTGTGACACAGTTAAAAAGAAGGATGGAGCATAATGGAAAACAATATTGAGATAGATGGTCTCAAAATCAATTACATAAAGACTGGATCAGGTGAACCCGTCCTGGTACTTCATGGCTGGGGGGCAAGCATAGAGACTGTGATGCCAATTGTAAACACCCTGAAAAAGGATCACACCGTATTTGCACTTGACTTGCCTGGATTTGGCAAATCACAAAAGCCTGAGGAGGTTTTTGGATCCTTCTGCTATGCGGATATTGTTAAGGAGTTTATGGACAGATTGATACCAGGTAGACTATCACTTGTTGGACACTCCTTTGGAGGTAAGCTTTCAATAATACTGTCATCCAAGTATCCTGACCGGATCTTCAAGGTGGTTCTTATTGACAGTTCAGGGCTCATACCAAAAAGGACCTTTAAGTACCACATTAGGGTAAAGGGCTTCAAACTCCTCAAAAAGCTATATACGACCCTTGTTTTCTGGGAGGACAAGGACAAGAGAATGGAGAAGCTGTACAGGAAGTTTGGATCCGATGACTACCAGAACAGTTCCGGAGTAATGAGGAAGATACTTGTTAGGGTTGTCAATGAGAACCTCAAGCCCATATTAAGAGACATTAAAGCACCGACCCTACTTATTTGGGGTGACAAAGATGATGCGACACCCCTGTACATGGGGCATATAATGGAAAAGGAGATCAAGGATAGCGGTCTTGTTGTCTTTGAAGGGGCAGGGCACTATGCATACCTGGATGACTACAACAGGTTCAACAGGGTAATGGAAGCCTTTTTCAAACCAGAAGCCCAATAAAGATTTGGCAAACAAATTTGGAGGATAATGATGAGTTTAATGATAATTTCAGTATATGTACTGGTAGCAATTATATCAGTGCAGCTTATGAACAAAAGGACAAAGGATTCGCTTCACATGGTTCAGCTGGAGGGATATTTGGCAGATCACTACCTGAAGTGGCTATCCATGAACAGGAAAAAGGCATATGGCCTTTCGGGGAATGAGGCCCCTATTAAGAAGCCCTTGGTTATGACGCAGAGGGCAACCAGGCTCTATAGGGCTAATTTCATAATATCTGCTGCCCTTATTGCACTACCGTCAATACTGGTATATTCAATAGCCAGCAATCTTATTGCTGGAATAGTTGTATTGGTTATATCAATGGCTGCAGTGTTCTATTACCAGCCTATTATTATGGCTCTTTCAGCAATGGCCATGAAACCCATTGAGGACAACATCAACATGGGCTACTACAGAGCTGCACAGAACAAGGTGAAATCAAGAACAGACCTTGAGGTTGTTGGAATAACGGGAAGCTTTGGTAAAACAAGCACCAAGTTCATTGTTGGAACCATACTCTCACAAAAGTTCAATGTTCTTAACACTCCTGAGTCATACAATACGCCAATGGGACTTTCAAAGGTAATAAACAACGACCTTTCAGAAGAGCATGAGGTTTTTGTGGCCGAGATGGGTGCAAAGACCATAGGGGAAATAAGGGAGGTTGCCCAGCTTGCCCAGCCAAGAATCGGGATACTGACCTCCATTGGACCTGTCCACATTGAAACCTTCAAGAACATCGATAACATAATGAAGACAAAGTATGAACTAATTGAGGAGCTGCCAACTGATGGAGTAGCTGTTTTCAACTATGATAACGAGTATATCAGAAAGCTTGCTGACAAGACCTTCAAGGAGAAGATGCTCTACGGACTTGAAAACGTAGAGGAGCTGGACATGTATGCAGAAGATATAATAGTCAATGAGGGTGGCTCAGAATTTACACTCAAGGACAAGGAAGGGAACAAATATGTTGTCATGGTTACGGGACGTTTGCTT
>CAYMHD010000061.1:0-11570 GCA_964390135.1 uncultured Gudongella sp.
GGTTTTATTATGAGTAACAAGGATTTTGGGGTGGAGAAAATCAGCAAGCTGCTTTTCAGATTTTCAATACCGGTAATTCTATCAATGCTGGTCAGCGAGCTGTACAGCATGGTGGATACTTTCTTCGTGGGAAGAGAGGTTGGTGGAGAGGGCATAGGAGCACTGATTGTGGTTTTCCCTCTACAGAGAATATTGATGGCAGTTAGCATAATGATAGCTGTGGGAACGGCCACGGCATTTTCAAGACACAATGGAAACAATAATATTGGTAAGGCAAGACAGGTCCTTCAAACTGGATTCTCACTTGTGTTTACAATTATGGTTCCAGTGGCAATCGGGATATTCCTCTTCAGGAATCAGATTGTTGGGATGATGGGAGCGGGACCGGACATCAGCAGTCTGGCGGCTACATATCTTGGAATAATAGTAATTGGTACAACTTTTTTGAGCATGACAATTTTTATATCCCACAATATGATAGCACTTGGTAATCCAAGGATATCCATAATCAGTACAAGCATTGGAGCAATCATAAACATCATACTGGATTTCGTATTGGTACAGGGAGTTGGTATGGGTGTCCAGGGAGCGGCAATTGCAACAGCCTTCTCACAGATTGCAGGATTCTCCTATGCATTCTATCATTATACCAAGATGAGAAACAGGTACAGCATACCTTTGAAATACAAGCTGGACCATAAACTGATAGCACCAATCCTTCTGGTTGGAGTCTCAGCCTTTGTAACTGAGGCTGAGGATGGGATCCTGATGGGGGTTCTTAGCAGCCTTCTGACCAGTACAGCGGGAGACCAGGGAATAATCGTTCTTGGAGTTGTATCCAAGCTCTACATGTTCCTTTTTATAACAATATTTGGGATAGCATCTGCAATGCAGCCAATAGCTGCATACAATGTTGGTGCAAGAAACTTCTCAAGGTTAAGGTCCCTAATGACAAAGACTATAAAATATGCAGCCTTCACTTCATTTGGAATGTGGGCAGTTGCAATGTTATTTGCACCACAGCTCATTGGGATATTCATTGAGGACAGGGCGATCATAGGTGAAGCCACAAAGGCCTTTAGAACAATGATTGCAGTATTCCCGGTAATAAGCGTATACTATGTCTCAATCTTCTACTTCCAGGCAAGTGGAAGGGCAAGGATGTCCATTTCTGTGGCAGTTCTGAGACAGCTTGTCATAATGCTTCCCGTAGCCCTTGTTTTGGTCAAGGGATTCAATATGGGAGCAGCAGGTGTTTGGCTTTCATATCCCATAGCAGACGTACTTTCAAGCATAGCGTCCTTTATGCTTATACGTAATGAGGGAATTGAGCTCAATACGGCAATTGCAGCTCAAAAAGGATCAAAAACAGCACAACAGGCAGCTGTACACTGATTAAACCAAATAAATGGGTATAAAGTAGGTAGAGAAATCTGCCTATTTTTTTGTGCCTTGGAGGCGATCATATGACCAGAGAAATAAAGAATATAGGAAAAACAGTGAATCTTCCTCCTGGAACCCTTCAATACACTGGAGATGGAGAGGGTGACCAGCTGATAATTGTCACACGTTACACCGAGAAAACCATTGAGAGCAAGAGGATAAAATCGGTGGAGGAATTTTCGCTTGTGGAGGATGACAGCACTCTTTGGCTGGATGTGATCGGGCTAAGGAATCCAGAAACGGTTAGGGACATAAGCGAGATTTTGAACATTCATCCCCTGGTACAGGAGGATATCCTTAACATTGCCCAGATTCCAAAGGTTGAGGAGTACGAAGGCTACCTTTTCACAGTTACAAAAAATGTATTTTTCAGGGACAATGGCCTTTTGGACACGGAGCAGATTTCAATTCTACTGATAAGGAATATGGTCATAACCTTCCAGGAATACGATACTGACAGCTTCAAGCACATACACGAAAGACTAAAGGATTCAGTATCCTTGAGAAAGCACTGGGCACTTGAGCTTTTCTACAGCCTTATTGACTCAGTGGTGGACAACTATTTTCTGGTACTTGAAAGCATTGGGGATGAAATTGATTCGGTTGAGGATCAGCTCCTTGAAAACCCCAATAAGGATATTCTGGGAAGCATATACCATCTCAAAAGAGAACTTGTATATATCAGGAACATACTTTGGCCCACAAGGAATCTTACAAGCTCCCTTGCAAGAGGGGAGTTTATACAGATAGATGAAAGGATCAGCCTCTATTTCAGGGACATATATGACCATGTTATCCAGATGATAGATATAGTGGAAACCTACCGGGACATATGCTCGGGCATGCTGGATACATATCTTTCAAGCGTGGGATCGAAGACAAATGAGGTAATGAAGATACTTACGATTTTCTCCACCATATTCATTCCCCTTACCTTCCTCGCAGGGGTGTATGGGATGAACTTCATCTACTTTCCGGAGCTTAACTGGAAGTATGGATATCTCATATTTTGGGTGATATCCGGGCTTATAACTGCATTTATGATAAGATTTCTAAGGAAAAAGGGCTGGCTCTAGCTCTTTTTTTATGGGAAGACTTGTATTCTAGGGGGCAAAGTGTTATTATAAAGATAGATACAATACTTAATTATAAAATAGTGTAACGATACAATTTAAGAAAATGGGGTGTAGAGATGTCCAAAACAAACAGCATTGTAACCTATGGTGTTTTTATGGCCCTTACAGTTGTAATGACCATGATAATACAAATACCGGCGCCTGCAAGTGTCGGGTATCTGAATCTTGGAGATATGGTAATTTTTATGGCGGCGTTCATGTTCGGCAAAAAGGGAGGATTCCTGGTTGGAGGCCTTGGATCGGCCTTGGCTGACATACTCCTTGGCTGGGGAGTGTATGCTCCAATCACCTTCTTTGCAAAGGGCCTGGAGGGCTTTGTTGCAGGGATGCTATTCGACACAGCCTGGGGAAGGAAGATGCCTCTGCTGGCAGCAGGTATTGGTGGAGTAGTAATGGAAACAGGATATTATGCAGCTGAAATATTTATGTATGGCGCAAAGGCAGCACTTGTAAACTACCCGGCAAACATCATGCAGGGACTTTTCGGAGCGGTTGCAGCAAGCATACTGTATGCCTTGCTGAAAAATAAGATAAAGGTAAATAGAGAGCATGCTAGATAACAGGAGAAATCCTGTTATTTTTTCATCATATTTTCATCACATAATTACCTTATAATTATAGTATAAGACTGTGATGTCCTCGTTTTGGGTATAACGGAGATAGAGGAGAGATAAAAAATGGGAAATATACTTGTTGCTGATGATGAGATGAAGATGAGAAGACTAATTAGGGAATATATGGTTTCGGCAGGCTTTACCTGCTATGAGGCTGAAAACGGAAGGGATGCCTTGGACAAGTTCTCGGAAAGGGACTACCAGGCTGTGCTACTTGATGTAATGATGCCCCAGGTGGATGGCTGGACAGTATTGAGGGAAATAAGGAAGGAATCATCCGTACCGGTTATCATGCTGACAGCCAGAGGTGAGGAGTATGACAGGCTTTTTGGCTTTGAGCTGGGTGTTGATGATTATATGGTCAAGCCTTTCAGCCCAAGGGAGCTAATGGCCAGACTTAAGGCAGTAGTCAGGAGAAACAGCAAGCAGGCGGAGGAGGAGCCAATGGTATTCCAGGTTGAGGGGATCAAGGTGGATTTTGAAGGGCACACTGTCTACATGGATGGTGAGCAAGTGAAGATGACCCCAAAGGAGTATGATCTTCTGGTATACCTGGTTCAGAACAGGAATCGGGCATTAACCAGACAGCAGATCCTGGATGGCGTGTGGGGGATTGATTTCTTTGGAGAGGATAGGACCGTTGACACCCACATCAAGATGCTGAGGGAGAGACTCAAGCCCTACAAGCACCTGATTGATACCGTGTGGGGAGTAGGCTACAAACTGGATACAGGGGAGAAAAAATGATGAGGAAGATATCCCACAAGCTGATTCTGGGAATGCTTATGGTAACCATACTATCCGTTGGGATACTTTGGGTCTACCAGAGGGTTTTTCTTGAGAACAGCTATATGAACAGCAGAGTAGATATACTTAAGGCGACAACCGAACAGCTGAGTGAGCTTTATAGTGAGGATACCGAATCCTTTGTCGATAGTGCGGGAAATGCTTTTATGGACAGAAACATAGCAACTGAGGTCAGCACCCTTGACGGCAGGATTCTCTATTCAACGGGAAACACAATGGGAAGGGGACAGGCAGCTGGATTCAGGGTAGTTAGAGGGGAGTATCTTGATGAGCTCTTAAGGACTGGAGAAGCCACTACAACAACAGTTCATCAGAGGCAGAGTACCGAACTCTTTACCTACTCCAAATTGCTGGAGGATGGTGACACTGTGATTACCACAAGCCTTCCCATCGAACCCATAAATGAAACCGTTGAGATATTGGAAAGGCAGCTATTGATCATTTCTGCAATACTTGTGGTTGTATCAATCCTGATAGGGACATTTTTCTCAAGATTTTTCCTCAGACCCATAAAGAAGCTGAACAAATCCGTCAATGCATTGGCTGCCGGTGATATGGAGGCAAGGGTTGATGTGGAGGCCAAGGATGAAATCGGAGAGCTTGCAGTTAACTTCAATAAGATGGCGGATGAGCTCTGCAAGGTTGACAGATTGAGGAAAGACCTTGTGGCGAATGTTTCCCATGAGCTGAGAACGCCCCTGGGGCTTATTAGAGGCTATGCTGAAATGAGCAAGGATATTCACAGGGATGATCCAGAGAGCAGGGAGGAGAATCTGGATATAATAATCGAGGAATCAGAGAGACTTGGACAGATGGTTGATGACATGCTTGACCTATCAAGAATTCAGTCAGGGAATATTGAGCTTTGGCATGAGGAGGTTGACCTGGTGGAGCTTGCTAGGGCTTCGGCCCTTAAGTATTCCATAGCAGCGGAGCAGAAGGGAATAGACATCAAGGTCACTTCACAAAGGGAAGTTCATAATGTATGGGTTGACAGGAGAAGACTGGAGCAGGTATTCCACAACTTCATATCCAACGCCCTGAATCACACGGAAAGTGGTGGAAGTATTACCATTGAGATTTTTGAAAAGGAAGATTTTCTGGAAATTCATGTGGAGGATACTGGAAGGGGTATTCCCTCTGACCAGATTGAACATATATGGGACAGATACTACAAGGCAAACGGCAGCAACAGGGAAACAGGCGGCTCTGGGATCGGTCTTTCCATAGCCAAAAGCATTTTTCAGGCCCATAATATTGATTTTGGTGTAAACAGCACACCTGGAAAGGGTTCAGATTTCTTTTTCAGGATTCCGATAAATAAATAAAACTTACACTTGTTCATCATATTTTCATCACAACTTTCTTCTATACTTAAAACATAGAAAGAAAACAAGAAAAGGAGTGTTGAAAAATGAAAAAGACAGTTTTGGTTTTGGCAGTGGCAGTAATGGTTTTAGGAACTATGAGCGTTGCTTTTGCAGCTGTAGATGTAGATTGGAGTCCAGCAAAGTTCTTTGCACAGCAGAAGGGAATCACTGAGGAAGCTGCATATCAATTAAGACGTGAGGAAGGCAAGAGCTTTGGAGAATTGGCTCAGGATCAGGGAGTTTTCGAAGGTTTCAGAGAACAAGCGCTAGAGCAAAGGAAATTGATGTTAGCTGAAATGGTGAAAGAAGAAGTGATTACACAAGAAAAAGCAGATGAAGTTCTAACCGCAATTGAAGATTGCGACGGAACGATGGAACAACAGAGACTTCTTCAGGAAACCGGACTATTCGGCCAAGGCGGAGGCTTTGGACAGGGAGCAGGCAATGGACTTAAAGCCATGGACGGAGAAGGCGTTAGAGCTAAGGAAGGCGGATACGGTCAAGGTGGCGGACAGATGACAAGAGGCAGAAGAAACTAATTTCTTTAGAATCGTAGGGGAGACCCTCCGATTTTTTTAGTCCATATTATAGTAAACATACTGCATTTATTATACAATAATCATGAATTTCAATAAGATTGAAGATCATTAATTTGTTTAGAATACAGAATGAAAGGGATGGAAAATGGAAAAACTAAAACTGTATGGATTCAACAATCTCACGAAGACCCTGAGCTTCAACATTTACGATGTTTGCTATGCGGTATCACCTGAGGACAAGGAAAAATATATCGAGTACATCGATGAGCAGTACAATTCAACAAGACTTACGGAAATACTGGTAGAGGTAACAAACATAATAGGAGCGAACCTACTTAACATAGCAAAGCAGGACTACGAGCCCCAGGGAGCAAGCGTGAATCTACTGATAACTGAGGAGCCTCTTCCGGATATAACTGTAGATGCATCCTGTAATAAGGGTCAACTGATTGCAAATCCAAGAAACGTGATAGGACATCTGGATAAAAGTCACATCAGCGTTCACACCTATCCCGAGTACCACCCTGACAGGGGGATAATGACATTCAGGGTCGATATTGACGTGTCAACCTGTGGTGAGATTTCACCGCTTAAGGCCTTGGATTTTCTTTTTGGAAGCTTCGACTCTGACATAGTAACCTGCGATTACAGGGTAAGGGGATTCACCAGAGATATTGATGGGACCAAGCATTTCAAGGATCACAGGATAAACTCCATTCAGGATTACATCTCCAAGGAAACCAGAGACATGTACAACAGTATAGATGTGAATGTCTACCAGGAGAACATATTTCACACCAAGATGATTTTGAAGGAACTTGTTCTTGATAATTACTTGTTCGAGCTTAATGAAGAGGATCTGACAGAGGAACAGAGAGATGATATACTGGATAAGCTCAAGCAGGAAATGTACGAAATATATTACGGAAGAAACTATTAGGAGGGATTTTGTGGAGCTTTGGTATTCAGAGAAAAGCACAGAGACATGCAAGTTTTCAATAAAGGTAAAGGAGCAGATCTATTCAGAACAAACTCCATTCCAGAAGATAGCCTTTTTCGAGTCATATGACTTTGGCAGGTTCTTCACATTGGACGGCCTGATGATGGTGAACGAAAAGGATGAATTCATCTATCACGACATGATTGTCCACGTTCCAATGGCTGTTAATCCCAAAATAAAAAAGGTTCTTGTCATAGGTGGTGGAGATGGAGGAACCGTAAGGGAACTTACAAGATATGACCATATTGAATCGATAGATTTTGTTGAGATAGATGAAAGGGTTGTGGAGCTTTGCAGGGAGTATCTGCCACAGACATCCTCAAGCTTTGATGATGAAAGGGTTAACCACAACTATGTTGACGGAATCAAGTTCATCAAGGAGAAGAAGGATGAGTATGACCTGATCCTTGTGGACTCAACAGACCCAATCGGGCCAGGGGAAGGACTTTTCACCACGGAGTTCTATACTGACTGCTACAATGCCCTAAATAAGGATGGAATATTGATTAATCAGCATGAGAGCCCATACTTTCCAAACTATGCTAGGGAGATGAAAAAGGCTCACAGGAAGCTAAAGTCCATTTTTGATGTTTGCGAGGTGTACCAGTTCCACATGCCAACCTACGCAAGTGGTCATTGGCTGTTTGGATTTGCAAGCAAGGGTCTACATCCAACAAGGGACCACAAAAGGGATGAATGGGAGGCCTTTGGCCTTGAGACCAAGTACTACAACTCAGACCTTCACCAGGGAGCATTCGCACTACCAACCTATGTAATTGAACAGCTTAAGGAAGCATAGAAAAACAGTGTCCGGAAAAATCCGGACACTGTTTTTAATAGTTTAAATGACCCGTTCGCCATCCTTGAATATCTGAACTTCCTGGCCTGATTGGGTGGTTCCAATTATGGACATGTCATTTGTGCCAACCATAAAGTCAACGTGAGTAATGGAGTTGTTGACTCCATGAGCTGCAAGCTCATCATCAGACATGTCAGGTCCGTTCTTTATGGTCGTTGGATAGGCCTTGCCAAAGGCAAAGTGACAGCTGGCATTCTCGTCAAAGAGGGTGTTCTTAAACAGGATTCCAGCCTTTTCTATGGGTGAGCTAAAGGGTACAAGGGCTACCTCCCCAAGTCTTTTGGCTCCTTCATCCATATCAAATAGCTCGGTGAGGAACTCCTCTCCTTTTTCCGCTGAATATTCAACTACCTCCCCATCCTTGAAAACCAGTCTGAAGTCATCTATTATATTTCCGCTTCTGTTCAGGGGTTTTGTACTGTAGACAATTCCATTTACCCCATCCTTGTGAGGCATTGTGTAGACCTCTTCGGTAGGGATGTTTGCAACGAAATAGTCTCCCTTGGCATTGTCTCCGCCCCCTCCACTCCAGATGTGTCCTTCAGGTAAGTCTACCTGGAGGTCGGTTCCGTTTGAAGACTTGTAATGCAGTGATTTAAAGTTCATCCTGTTCATGTACTCCACACGATCGGCAAGATCCTCCAGGTGCTTCTCCCATGCCTCTAGAGGGTCATCCATGTTCATTCTGGTGGCCTCGTAGATGGCTTCCCAAAGTCTTTCCACTGCCTTCTCATCATCCAGGTCAGGAAAGAGTTTTTTGGCCCAGCCTGTTGTTGGAATGGACAATACACACCAGGAATTAAGGTCGTTCATGGTATACTTCATGTTATCCTTGTTGGCTATGGCAGCTGCCTTGTTGAAGCTTGCAATCTTCTTGGGATCAACCCCCTGCAATACCTCGGGATCAACTGCAGAAATGGATATGAATGCTGCACCCTTTTCGGCATAGTACTTCTCAGAATCAACCTTCCACTGGGGATACTCCTCAAAGACCTCCATTGGAGCATTGTCATACTTCATTCTTGTCAGACGGTCATCATACCAGTTTATGTGGACGTCGCTGGCTCCTCTTTTGTAGGCTTCTTCAGCCAGAAGCCTCACGAAATCAGCTCCTTCTATTGGTGCTTTAACAACCAGGGGCTCACCCTTCTGAATGTTGACACCAAGGTTTATGATAAGCCTTGCATATTCCTTTTTCCTGTCATCAATTCCTTTTACCATCAAATCACCTCTATATAGTATATACATTCAGTTTATAGGATTTATGACAGATTGTAAACATTTTAAGAAGGTAGCCCATTAATTTTGAGCTTGTCCATTATATTGTTAGATAATTCACTGATTATTGGTATAATGGATGTATTGGAATCTAAATAATCTGGAAAGAGGTGCAGCCTTGAATCTACTAAAGAAGACACTGACTGAAATAAATCCTGCAGACAGGGAAGTCATGGAAAGGACCAGGGAGAAGTGGGATGGCCTTGTCAAGCCCATAGGTAGCCTGGGACAAATGGAGGAGATGACCATCAAGCTTTCGGGAATGACAGGAAGGGTCGGAAACAAACTGGATAGGAAGGTAATAGCCGTAATGTGCAGTGATAACGGAGTCCTGGAGGAAGGTGTAAGCGCAGCTCCCCAGGTATTCACCCAGCTTCTTGCAGAGAGTATGGTAAAGGGGATAACTGGAGTTGCAACAATGGCAAGATTTGTTGGAGCAGACATTGTAACAGTGGATATGGGAATGAACGGAGAAATTAGCATTCCGGGAGGAATTGATCGAAAGATTGGCAAGGGGACAAAAAACCTGGCTGCTGGACCTGCCATGACCTATGATGAGGCTGTCAAGTCCATCGAGACTGGGATATGACATCCTGGGGACAGGGGAACTAGGAATGGGCAATACCACAACATCCGCTGCCATGCTAAGTGTTCTTGGGGACCTTGATGTGGCAATAACCTGCGGAAAGGGTGCAGGAATAACAGAGGACCAGTATCTGCATAAGATGAATGTCATAAAGAGGGGAATTGAGGTCAACAGGCCAGACAAGGATGATCCCATTGATGTCCTGGCAAAGGTGGGAGGCTTTGATATTGGAGGAATGTGCGGACTCTTCCTTTCTGCTGCAAAGAACAGGAAGCCTGTTGTAATGGACGGCTTCATATCATCTGCTGCTGCACTCTGTGCAATCAAGCTGAATCCAAATGTGCGGGATTATATCATCCCATCACACCTGTCACAGGAACCTGGCTCAGTTGCAATGATGAAGGTGCTTGACATGTCGCCCATGGTGACCATGAAAATGAGACTTGGGGAAGGGTCTGGCTGCCCTCTGGCTTTTCAGATTCTCGATACAGCCCTGTTCACACTTGAAAACATGGGAACCTTCCAGGAGGCATCCATCAATAGTGAGGTCCTGGTTGACATGAGGGAAGAGGATTAGGGGTACTATTGCTTTTCGCTGATAAATGGTATATCATGACTAAATAAACTATTGAAAGTGGTGAAGTGATATGGTTAAGTTCTCAAATAGAATGGAAAACATGAAGGATTCAGCAGGTGTAATAAGGGGTCTTTTCGGAGCCATGACAAATCCGGGGATGATATCCTTCGGGGGTGGGGCACTTGCCAAGGAATCCTTGCCTGTGGATCTCCTTAGGGAAATATCCCAGGATGTATTAAGGAAAGATACAAGGGGATACGAGGCCCTTTCCTACGGACCTGTTGAAGGAATAAGGGACCTTAGGGAGATAATTGCAGCTGAGCTGCTGGCACCAAAGGGTGTCCAGGCAGACCCTGACGACATAATGATTCTTACTGGTGGCCTTGAAGCCATGAATCTTATGTGCCAGCTCTACATAGATCCAGGTGATGTGATTCTTGTGGAGTCCCCAACCTTTGTTCATAGCGTGGAGATATTTGACATGTTCCAGGCCAAATGTGTTTCCGTAAGTATGGATGATGACGGTATGGATGTTGATGATCTTGAAGAGAAGATCAAGGCCCATAATCCAAAGATGGTCTATGTGATTCCTACCTTCCAGAATCCAACTGGTAGAACTCTGACCCTGGAAAGAAGAAAGAGGATTGCAGAGCTTGGAAGCAAGTACGATGTAATTATACTTGAGGATGATCCCTACAGGGACATAAGGTACAGTGGAGAGGAGATCCCTCCAATAAAATCCTTTGACAGGACAGGACATACAGTTCTTGCAAACAGCTTTTCCAAGATTTTTTCACCTGGAAGCAGACTTGGATATGTTTTGGCAGACAAAGCCATAATTGACAAGATATATGATGCAAAATCAGCAACCAATTCTCATACTCCAATGCTGCCACAGATACTTTGTGCTGAGTTCTTCAAGAGAGGCCACTACAAGGACCATCACAAACAGCTCTGTGAAATACACAGGGAGAGACGGGATGCAATGATGGAGGCTCTGAAGAAGTATTTTCCCAAAGAGGCAAAATGGACCTATCCAGATGGCGGGCTCTTCACCTGGGTGGAGCTACCAAAGGAGATCAATACAACTGAGCTCTTGAAGGAATCCCTAAGTGATCCTGATGTCATGGTCGCATATGTTGCCGGAGAGGGCTTCTATACAGACGGTAATGGAATGGGCAGGAATGCAATGAGGATGAGCTTTGGTGCCGTGCCACCTGAGAAGATATTCGAGGGCATGGAGAAACTGGGTAATCTTATAAAGTCAAAGCTGAAATAGTGTTTGAATAAGAAGGATTTGTTGAAAGACAGGTCCTTTTTTTAGTTGGAATCTACACAAAAAGAATTCAATAAGGTATACT
>CAYMHD010000062.1:0-11545 GCA_964390135.1 uncultured Gudongella sp.
TGTCTGGTACCAAAAAATTCACCTGGTCCCCTAAGTTCCAAATCCTTTTCTGATATTTTGAATCCATCATTGGTTGACTGCATAATTCTCATCCGTTCCCTGCTGATTTTTGAATAGCTGCTGTTTACCAGTATGCAGTGCGACTGATATTCTCCTCTACCTACTCTCCCCCTAAGCTGATGAAGCTGAGCCAGTCCGAATCGCTCTGCATTTATAATCAGCATGATACTTGCATTGGGAACATTTACGCCAACCTCAACTACAGTCGTTGAAACTATGATATCGATATTGCCATTCTTGAACTCCATCATTATTGAGTCCTTGTCCCTCTGGCTCATTCTTCCGTGAAGAAGTGATACCCTCTGCTCCTTAAATACTCCATCCTTCAATTTTTCGTATAATTCTTCTGCTGAAACTGCATTTAGCTTTTCAGATTCCTCAATTAACGGGCAGACAATATATGCCTGCCTTCCTTCCTTTATCTGGGATACTATGAAATTATATATCCGGTTCTCCATTGAATTATCTACCGCATAGGTTTTGACTAACTGTCTTCCAGGTGGCAATTCATCGATAATTGATATGTCAAGATCACCATAAAGTATCAAGGCTAATGTCCTTGGTATTGGAGTTGCTGTCATTACGATGACATCCGGAGATAATCCCTTGTCTGAAAGAGTAAGTCTTTGTCTAACACCAAAACGATGCTGCTCATCAGTAATGGCAAGCCCCAGGTTCCTAAAGGCAACATTCCTCTGGATCAAGGCATGTGTTCCCACAACGATATCAAGCTTACCTTCTCTTAGTTCCTTGAGAACCTGCTCCTTTTCCTTTTTTGATTGATTTCCGGAAATAAATCCAATATTTATATCATAGCTACTGAATGCCTCCAAAAGTGTTTCATAATGCTGTGTGGCGAGAATTTCCGTAGGTGCCATCATAGTGGCCTGGTACCCATTTAAGACTGCATTATACATGGCAACTATACCAACAATTGTTTTCCCTGAACCAACATCTCCCTGAACAAGTCTGTTCATCTGTTTATCATTGCCCATGTCAGTCAAAATTTCATCTAAAACCCTTTTTTGAGCCCCTGTAAGATTAAATTCAAGATTATTTATGAAAGCATCAATCAACCCGTGCTTTGGCATCCTAATGCTGGATGAGCCCTGAGAACCGTCATTCTTGAGTCTAAGCAGCCCAAGCTGCAGTATCAGTAATTCCTCAAAGGCAAGTTGGTTTCTGGCTTTTATCATCAATTCCGGAGAACTTGGAAAATGAAGCTGATAAATTGCATCCCTTTTACCAATGAATCCATACTTCATTTTGATTTTTTCAGGGAGGACATCCTCTATGCTCTCCAAGTAATTGTCTAATGCAAACTTCACAATTTTTATCATATCCTTGTTTGTGATACCTTCTGTAAGTCCATAAACAGGAGTGATGACCTGATCGTGACCTTTGTCATCCCATTGCTTGAATTCTGGATTCTGGATTTGCAAGCCATAGGAATCCTTCTTCAACTTTCCATAAATCAGATATTCCACGCCAGGTATAAGCTTATCTCGAAGATATTCCTGATTAAACCAGATGATCTGAGCTTCATTGGAGCTATCTCTCACCTGCACCTTCAAAATTGTCAAACCTCTCCTGGGTCTGGATATGATTGGACGAGAACAAACCGTCACCCTATACAAACCTTTCTCATTGGTTTCACCATTGGAAAGCAACGAGATGTGCCTTTTATCTTCATAATCCTTGGGAAGATAGTAGAGGACATCCTCAACGGATTCCAATCCCAGTCTTTTCAGCCTATAGGCTTTTTTTGGTCCCACGCCCTTTATGTATTGTACTGAGGTACCTAACATTGACACAATCTCACTCCCTTGAATACTCTGTATCTCCCAAAAAATTTCTTATGCTCCAAGCCTCTATCATATTGGTCCTTACTCTTTCAAATTTCATAGTCATGTGGAAATTCCATAATTGCTTTCAAAATAAAAAATAAGCCCTGCCTGGAGGCAGGGTTATTCAATGGCAAATAGATAGTAGTAAAGTGGTTGCCCACCGAATACAACCTCGATATCCAGATCACCGAATTTATCTTCAAGTGCTTCAGCAAGCTCATTAGCCTGCTCATGGGTTGTATCGCTTCCATACATGATGGTTATTATGGAGGAATCCTCATCAACCAGTTTTTCCACAAGCTGCAGCGACACCATGTTTATGTCATTACCGGCAGCAAGAATATCCTTGTCAGAAAGACCAATGATATCATCTTTCTTAATGGCAGTTCCATTGAATTCGGTATCCCTTACTGCAAATGTAACCTGGCCAGTCTTTACCTCATCAATGGCTACGGTCATGCTTTCAATATTGGATTCCAAATCAGCATCCTCGTCAAGAACGAGCAAAGCAGCTATTCCCTGAGGAATTGATTTTGTTGGTACAACACTTATGCTGCGATCACTTAAATGCTTGGTCTGCTCAGCTGCCAATATTATATTGCTATTGTTTGGAAGAATTATTACATGCTCCCCCTTTGTGCTATTTACTGCAGAAAGTATATCTTCTGTGCTTGGGTTCATTGTCTGCCCGCCGGAAACTATTATATCCACGTTCATATCCTTGAACAGCTCATCAATTCCTTCTCCCATGGATATGGCAATGACCGAATACCTCTTGACTTCATTATGATGCTCAGTCTGTTCTACTTCATTCATTCTGGAAAGTTCATCCTTTAGAAGAACCTCTTCATGTTGATATCTCATGTTGTCTATCTTTATATCGCTAAGCTCACCAAGCTTGAGAGCCTTCTCAAGTACATCTCCAGGATTGTTGGTGTGTATATGAACCTTAATAAGTCCTTCACCACCCACTACTAGTAGGGAATCACCGTTTGCAGAAATTTGTTCCCTGAATTCCTCAACATCTCCGTAAGTGGTGTTTATCATAAACTCGGTACAATACCCGAATTCAATATCATCAGTATCGATATGCTCCCTTTTCTTTGCTTTGGTTTCAACCTCCATGACCTGTGATCTTTCAGGTGCAACCAGAGACCTCTTTTCATCTGAAATTGCTTCAAGAGCCCCTTCAATAAGATACAATAACCCTTTGCCACCAGCATCAACCACTCCCGCCTGCTTAAGTACCGGAAGCATTTCTGGTGTCCTGCTTAAGACTTCATTTCCATGCTCAAGAATCTCTTCAAGAAAACTCACCATGTCGTCACTATGATTACAGATTGACATAGCCTTCTCTCCACATTCCCTGGCAACAGTTAATATTGTCCCTTCAGTTGGCTTCATCACTGCCTTGTATGCAGTATCGGCTGCCTTTTTCAGACCCTGTGCAAATGTTGGAATGTCAATCTCCAGTTTTTCTTCAAGACCAGAGGCAAAGCCTCTGAATAGCTGTGAAAGTATAACGCCTGAATTTCCCCTGGCTCCCATAAGTGAGCCCTGGCTTGCCGCCTGCGCCACCTTGTAGGCGCTATTGTCTTCCACTTCAAGACCCTGCTTTAGTGCTGATTTCATCGTCAAAAGCATGTTTGTACCAGTGTCTCCATCAGGTACGGGAAACACATTCAGGGAATTTACCTCATCCTTGTTCGCTTCAAGCTTGATTGCTGCACTTTCCAATATTACCTTTAACCTATATCCATCAATTGTTTTAGTATTCATCATTGGCCTCCTAATTACTTGTCGACTCGGATTCCCTGGACAAAGACATTAACCTTGTCTACCTTCAATCCGGTGAAGTTCTCTATATTGAATTTAACCCTGTCAATTATATTTTTGCAAACCACAGAGATCTTTACTCCAAACTCCAATATAACGTACATATCTATTGTAATAAGGTTGTCCTTGATATATACTTTAATTCCCTTGGTA
Source organism: uncultured Gudongella sp. (assembly GCA_964390135.1). Classification (GTDB taxonomy): domain Bacteria; phylum Bacillota; class Clostridia; order Tissierellales; family Tissierellaceae; genus Gudongella. Next base: position 3,897 of record CAYMHD010000062.1, read on the forward strand.
AGTGAATCTGATTTCAATAATTCAAAGAAACCATCCTTTGCATCCTTGGAGGCCATCCCCACAATTCCATAGCTTTCCATTGCTGATATTCCAGCAAGAGATGCAAACACGTTGTCATTTATATTCAACTCTCCAATTTCAGTCTTTGTTTTGACCGGCATAACTATTCCTCCCCGTGTTTTACTCTTATCCATATTATTTTACATGATTAAGGATAATTGTTCAACTAAAACAACAATATTTCGCAATATTATGTTGCAATTCTATAATATCATGTGTTAAAATATAATATGTTGCAGAGAATGAATATTTAAAACATTATACCTGTCAGGAACTAAGGAGGTGTTTTCATGTCTAAGAAATGTGAAATTTGTGGAAAAAGTAAGGTATTTGGAAATAAGGTGACCTTCTCAAATAAAAAGAGTTCAAGAACATGGGCTCCAAATATAAGAAGAGTAAAGGCAGTAGTAAATGGATCAGTCAAGAGAATCAATGTATGTACAAGATGCTTGAGATCTGGCTATGTTCAAAGAGCCATTTAGTCCATACTTACAAGAGTAAAAAGCTTATTATGAGATAATCATAATAAGCTTTTTTTCTTTGTGTGGAATTAATCCCTGGATTTTATAAGAAAGCCTTCCCCACTGTGAACGGTTATACTTCCTTCAGGCTCTTCTAGATAATTACTTATGCCTAAACTTGAACCATACTGAATGAGTTCCTTCTTCAATGAATAGTGAAAACCCTCAAGAGTCACAGTTATACCCTCAGGGCCCACTGGAAGTATGGAATGATAATAACCCATCTCCTTAACCAATTTGTTTTCACCGGAAAGATATGAAATTTCATTGTTGTTGTCAATAATTCTAATTTTGATACCTAATCGGTGGAATCTCCTAAGCAGATATATGTTTGACATGGAATGATCCATCCTGCTTCCAATTGCTCCTATGATAGCTATTTCATCACAGCCCTTCTGGATAAGCAAATCTATGGCAAGCTCAGTGTCAGTCTTGTCCTTCTCGATAGGGTATTTTATAACCTGAATTGATACATCAAGGTCCTCAATCGTGCCTTTGTCAGAGATTGAATCGAAATCCCCTATCAAAAAATCAATTCTGCAATCATTTTCTAAAAGACTGTATAATCCACTATCAGCTGCAACAACAATGTCAGAAGCTCTGCAAAGCTCCTCGAGATATTCTCTCTTTAAGCCAGTCCCACCTGCTGCTATCAATCCCTTCATAAAATCATCCTTACCTTATAAATTTCTGTATCGGCTTCCACACGATTATCATTACTATCAGTGATATGACCAGTTCTGGTACTAGATAGGTTGCATTATATGCTATGGAATAAATCCACGGGTTTTGACTACCAGCATATTCTGCAAAAAATACCACCCCTGACAGTACATGAAAAATAAGCCTTCCCACTATTGCCAATGACACTCCAAGCATTACAGGTCCATAACCAGATTTACCCTTGTTCTTTGTAAGAACATAGGCAATCCCGGCTAAACCCAAGGAACCAAATGCCAATGGATAGTCTAAGAGCAGCTGTAATGGATGAACGAAATAAGGCTTAAGTATGAAATCCAGCAATCCATAGGTTGCCCCAACGGCAAGACCAGGTCCAAGACCCCACCTAATGGCAAAAATCATTATGGGAATCATGCTTCCAGCAGTAACACTTCCACCGTTGGGGGCCTGATAGATCCTAACATAGCTCAAAAGAGCGGATAGTGCAATCATCATTCCACCTTCGGTCAACATCAATACTTTGCTTCTTTTTTGTTCCATATTATATTAAACCTCCTTGTTTGGTTTGAATATAACAGCAAAAGATGGTACAAAAAACTCATTACCTAGAGGCAATGAGTATAATTTCTATACACACTTCCCTCCGCTAGAATTACCTAGTTCAGGTCTTAAGGGTCGAGATCAAGTCTCTCTCAGCTAATGCTCCCCCAGTGCTGTAAATATTCTTTTGTCAAATATATAATACCATATCAACAAATAATTCTCAATAATTATACATGTTTTCTGATAAATCTAGCCAATTATTTCTTTAAATTCCCCAATTCTCTTTTCCACATCCTGAGCGTTGAAGATTCCAGATCCAACTACTATCAGATCAGCACCCGCATCGATTATCTCCTTTGCATTATCAAGCTTTATACCTCCATCAACCTCAAGGATTATATCATTTCCTGACCTAAGTATCATGTTTCTAAGGTTTTTTATTTTTTCAGTCATTGCAGGAATATAGCTTTGACCTCCAAATCCTGGATTCACAGACATTATCAGAATAAGGTCCACATCATCCATAATATACTCCAATACATTCAAAGGTGTTGAAGGATTAAGTGAAACTCCTGCTTTAACTCCTTTCTCTCTAATTGCTTGAAGTGTTCTGTGAAGATGGATGGACGCCTCAGGGTGTACGGTTATTATATCTGATCCGGCATCTGCAAAGTCATCAATAAATCTTTCTGGCCTATCAACCATCAGGTGGACATCAAATGGTAATTTTGTGGTTTTTCGTATTTTTTTGATTACTGGAGCTCCAAAGGTAATATTTGGAACATATATTCCATCCATAACATCAAGATGAACATAATCCGCTCCGCTTTTTTCAATGAGTGCAATCTCTTCTCCAAGCTTTGAAAAGTCTGCAGAAAGCAATGACGGTGCCAATTTTGCCATACTAATAGCTCCTCTTTCTGTTTTTGATTTCTTCTATCATCATCAAATAGTTTTTGTATCTTTCCTTACTGATAGTGTTTGTTTCAACAGCTTCCTTAACTGCACATCCAGGTTCATTCACATGGATGCAACTGGAAAACTTACATAGATTATTATATTTTTCAATATCTTTAAAGTAGAACCTAAGCTGTGTTTCATCCTCAATGAAATCCAAATTAAGGGAGCTAAATCCTGGACTATCCAAAACATAGGAATTATTATTTAGCTTTAGTAGCTCCACATGTCTGGTTGTGTGCTTTCCCCTTGATGTCTTCAAGCTTATTTTCCCGATCTCCAAGTCATAATTTGAATTTATGGAATTCAGTAAAGAAGATTTTCCAACACCTGATGGTCCTGCAAATACACTTATGTGATTCTCCATGAAGTTTTTTAGCCTCTCAAGACCCTTCTGTTCCTTTACACTGGTCAGGATCGTGTTGTAACCTGCATTTCTATAGATGTCCTCAATCTCTCTGGCACCATCCCTATCAAGCTCACACTTATTGATGCATATCAAAACCTCTAATTCCTGTTCCTCAGCCATTATAAGCATTCGATCCAAAAGCCAGGTATTCAGCTCAGGATTCTTGATGCTGGAAACAACAACAGCTTGCGTTACATTGGCAACTGGTGGTCTGAGAAGAACAGATTCCCTTTCGAATATCTCTTCAATGTAACCGTTGCCATCTTCTTCACTGATTCGAACTCTAACCCTATCTCCGACAAGGGGAGTTGTGTTTGTCTCCCTGAATATTCCTCTAGCTCTGCATTGAACCAAATCATCATCAGTCTGAACGTAATAGAAGCCACCTATGCCTTTTATGATAGTCCCTTCAATCATAATCAACCCTCTTTTACTCTTGTAAATTGATAGATTCCATCGTAATATACCTCAAACTGTGCTCCTGGTAATCCTTCCACAGTAACCTGGAATGCTCCCTCACTGGCTTTATGTGTTTCGGAATATACCATTGTTGGGTCTCCGCCCTGTTTCCTAAAAATGGTAACCTCTGTTTCCTCCCTATCAGTAAATGGTGTCAAAGTAAAGGTAAAGCTTGTTTCTTCTCCAATCTGAGGCTGTTCATCATCTGGATTTTGTGGGTCTTCTCCAGGAACCGGTTCAGGTTCTGGCTCTGGCTCTTGTTCCGGCCCTGATGATACATACAGGTCTACCGCTGTTTTTGTTTCAAGAGTCGTACCTGCATCGTAGGATTGCCATGTTACCTCATTTGCAGGAGCTTCGTTGTTTGGTTCATAGGTAACCTCTCCAACCACAAGGTCCATGGCAACAATATCATTCATTGCCTGACTTATCTGTGTTCCAATCAGCTGTATCATCACTACTTCGCTTAATTCCTCACCCTTACTTACCACTAGGTCAATCCTAGTGTTTGGTTCTACATCTGTGAATGACTCCATACTTTGCTCCATCACAACATCAAGTGGTACCGTATCAGAAAAATCGTATGAAACATTCATCCTCAATCCAGCTTCCTTCAGTATTGCCTCTGCTTCAGTAAGCGTCCTATTCACCAAAAGCGGAACCGAAACCAGATCAGACCCCAAGCTGACTGTAATGGAAACTGGATATCCTGGTCTTATTCGAACGCCTTCATCAACATTCTGTGATACTATCCTTCCCGATTCGAATTCGGAGCTGGATATGCTATCCACAACATTTAACTGGAATCCTTCTTCCTCTGCTATTCCTTCTGCCTCTTCCTGAGTCATGCCGATCAGTGAGGGCATGAGAATATCATCATTGACAGAGATATTGTCTCTTAGTCTCATATAACCTGCAAAAATCCCTGTAGCCAATATAAAGGCTGCCAAAATTGCAGCAATGACTACAAAGGCCCTATTCTTTTCATTCTTGTTTTTTCTGATTCTATCCACCCTCTTACCTTTTGAGGTATCCATATCTGCCCCAACTGCTGGTATTACCCTGGTCATTTCACTTGTCTCTTCCATAGACTTGTTTTCTGGGATGGTTCTGGTATCAATATATGCTCTTAGATCTCTTAACAGCTCATCAGCATTCTGATATCTGTCGCTTTGTCTCTTCATTACACACTTCATGATTATGTCATTTACTTCCTTAGGTATATCTGCTGAAGCATCAGCTGGTGGAACAATTTCCTCCTGAACATGCTTCAGTGCCACACCAATTGGAGTATCACCATTAAATGGAACTTTTCCTGTCATCATTTCATACATCACTATACCCAAGGAGTAGATATCTGATTTTTCGTCAGTATATCCTCCTCTGGCTTGTTCAGGTGAAAAATAATGAACAGATCCCAGTACGCTTGAAGTGGTAGTGATAGTGGACGATGTAACTGCCCTTGCAATTCCAAAGTCAGTTACCTTCACTCTATTATCCTCAGTAACCATTATATTGTGTGGTTTGATATCTCTATGAATTATATGATTCTTATGGGCGTTGGATATAGCCTCCGCTATCTGGGAAGCATAGTAAAGGGCCTGATCAACCTTTAGTCTGCCATTATCCACAATAACCTCTTTTAGTGTTTTTCCTTTGATGTACTCCATAACAATATAGTGGATTTTTTTGTCGTTCTGTTCTTCCGATCCAACATCGTAAATATTAAGGATGTTTGGATGAGAAAGACTTGCAGCTGCCTGGGATTCTCTCCTGAATTTTCTTATGAAGTCCTCATCCTCAGTGAACTCTTCCTTTAATACCTTGATTGCCACAAATCTATCAAGCAGGTGGCATTTGGCTTTATATACATAAGCCATACCCCCACTTCCTATCTGTTCAATTATTTCATATCTATTGCCAAGCATTTTACCTATCATCATTTTCACCTCAGTTAAAATCTAATCCCCAAAACAGTAATGTTATCGCTTCCGCCTTTGAGCTTTGCCTCTTCAATCGCCTTTTCGCAAGCACTTTGGATATCGGTCTCATTTATGAACAGATTCCTGAGTTCATCTTCAGAAACCATATTTGTAAGTCCATCGCTACATAATACCACAGTATCATCTTTTTTGATATCCACAGTCAGTACATCAACTTCAATTTCACTGCTTGTCCCAACAGCTCTTGTAATTACGTTCTTTTGGGGATGTGATTTAGCCTCACTCTTCGAAATCCTTCCTTCCACAAGGAGTTGCTGTACCAGCGAATGGTCCTGTGTTATCTGATGCATTTCGTTGGAACTAATCATATAGACCCTACTATCTCCTACATGACCTACCACAATCTTGTCCCCCAGCACATAAACCATGGTCAGAGTTGTTCCCATTCCATTGCAGCCTTCTATCTCCTTGGCATGGTAATATATGTGCCTATTTGCATATTCAACACTCTTCACCACGGATTTTCTTATTTTTCTGATTGTAGTCAGTTCAGTGCTATTCTCAACCATCCATTCCCGAATCTTATCAATTGCCATAACACTGGCAATTTCACCAGCATTGTGTCCACCCATACCATCTGCAACCATGAATAAGGGCAAGGATGAGTTTTCAGGTATGTAGAAACTATCCTGATTGATTTTGCGTACCAGTCCTATATCACTGGATGCTCCAAATTTCACGATATCACCTCGTTATTATTTTTCCTCCAGTACACTACGTCTGAGCTGACCACATGAGGCACTAATATCCGAGCCCATCTCTCTTCTTATGGTGGCTACAACTCCAAGTTTCTTAAGCATCGACTGGAATTTTAAAACATGATCCTTGTCTGGTCTTCCCTCATTGTATTCCCTGATTGGATTTAGTGGTATGAGATTCACATGAGCCAGCATGCCATTCAAAAGCCTGGCTATTTCCCTAGCTTCCTTTTCACCGTCGTTTGTTCCCTTGATCAGGGTGTATTCAAATGTAATTCTTCTGTTTGTTGCTGTGGAATAATGCCTTAGGGCCTCCATCAGTTCCTCCAGACCATACTTCTTTGCTATGGGCATTATTTCTGCTCTCTTGTCATCAAATGGTGAATGAAGCGAAATGGAAAGTGTAATTGTAATGTTTTTCTTTGCAAGCTTATATATTCCAGGCACTATGCCACATGTTGACAAGGTTATGTTTCTCATGCTAATGTTTCTGCCAAATTTACTGTTTATTATATCAAAAAAATCCACTACATTGTCATAATTATCCAAGGGTTCACCACTGCCCATCAATACAACATTTGATATTCTAATCCCAAGTTCCTTCTCAGCTTCATATATCTGGTTTGCCATTTCAGCGGCAGTAAGATTCCTTACAAGACCTTCCTTAGTGGATGCACAAAAGCTACACCCCATCTTGCATCCCACTTGAGTCGAAATGCACATCGAGTAGCCATGAGAATAGCTCATAACAACACCTTCTATGATATTATCATCAGGAAGCAGGAATAAATACTTAATTGTTCCATCAACCTCTGATTTAAACTTATGAAGTATTTTTAAACTGTTTACAGTGTAGTAGGAGGCTAACTCCTCTCTTAGCTTTTGAGGAATTATGTCTATGTCCATAATATTCAGTCCATCCTGCTGATGAAAATATCTGAATATCTGTTCAGCTCTAAAGCCCTTTTCACCGTATTTTATGACTAATTCCTTTAAGCAGCTATGTGTCAACCCATTTATTTCCATATGATTTCAACTCTCTCCATTCACAATATCCCATGATGTCATGGGATTAATACTAAAAAACCTAACTACTATTCTTTTATCATATTTGCAATAAAAAATCCATCTGTTCCATGTATGTGAGGATAAAGTTCAATGTATCCCTCTTTTTGCGTTTCACTTACAATTTTCCCTCCGGGAAGTTCAATTGGTTTTAGCTTAAAGCTACTATTGGTTCTTAGAAATCTCTTTATCTGGTTTATGTTTTCTTCCAAGTTCAGTGTACAGGTGCTATATACTAGCTTGCCTCCAGATT
>CAYMHD010000063.1:0-4585 GCA_964390135.1 uncultured Gudongella sp.
ATCCTTCCTCCTGATCCAGCTCCAATCTGATTCCACTTATTCTAAGCATCTGTTCCTGTCCTCTCGTTTCACTTATCTCTTTTGTTCCATTTTACAGCATGATCTGGCTTAAGTCCATAAAAAGCGGCAATTAAAGGGACGCAACCAAGATAGATTGCGTCTCTGGAATCATACTATATGGATTACTACCCTTTTTATTCTCTTATCCTCAATCTCCTGAATCTTGAAGAGGGTACCCTCAACCATTATTTCCGGTGTCTCTCTATCGTCGGGTATGTATCCCAGCTGATGTATGAGAAATCCGGCCAGTGTATCGAAGTCCTCGCTTTCCTCATCAAGCTCCAGACCGGTCCTGCTGTTCAGTTCCTTAATGGATACCGAGCCTCTGGCCATATAAAGATGTTCTTCGATCACCTTGACATCAGGATCATCCTGGTCGAACTCATCATCAATGTCTCCCACAATCTCCTCTATCAGGTCCTCCATTGTCACAAGGCCAGAAAAGCCTCCATACTCGTCTATGAGGATGGCCATGTGTTTTCTTGTGGCCTTAAGCTCCATGAAAAGGTCATTTATGTTCTTCCGTTCAGGAACAAAATATGCCGGTCGCAGGATTTCACTTATGCTCACATTCTTAAAGCCCTTGCTGTAGGCCTCCAAAAGGTAATCCTTAAGATAGAGTATTCCTATGATGTTATCCACGTCATCCCTGAAAACAGGGACCCTGGAGTGTTTCATTTTCAGAAACTCCTCAATGTATTCCTCTGGAGGATCATCAATGTCTATTGCAAACACCTCGGTTCGTGCAGTCATTATTTCCTCTGCAAGCTTGTCGTCAAATTTTATGACGCTGCGGATCATCTCACGCTCCACAGGATTTATGAAGCCCTGCTCATGCCCAACCTCAACCATTGACCCGATCTCTTCAAGTGTGACCTTGGCTTCAACGCCCTCCTGGCTGATTCCAATTATCCTCATCACAGTATTTGTGGATACCGATAGGAAAGTGACAAAGGGGTGCATGATCTTTGCAACAAGACTTATGGGCTTAACTGCAAACATTGCAAATTTTTCAGCATATCTCAGTGCTATCCTCTTTGGAACAAGCTCTCCAAACACAAGCATTATGTAGGATAATACAAGGGTGATCCCTATAAAGGCAATATCCTGTCCAAATGGAATCCCCAGCCCATCCAGTGTGTCTCCAAGCCTTGCGGAGATGCTGACTGCTGCCGATGCAGATGAGAAGAAGCCTGCAAAGGTTATTCCCACCTGAATGGTGGATAGGAATCTTGATGGTTCCTTGAGGATGTTTACAAGCATCCTGGCTTTCTTGTCTCCACCGTCGGCCTTTGATGACAGCTTTATCCTGTCAACTGAGACCATAGCCATTTCAGACGCAGCAAAAAAAGCATTAACCAAGGTCAATACCAGGATCAAAATCAGTTTTCCAGTTATACCCGCATCATTTCCCAATTCCATCTTCTCCCTTCCACTTATATGGGTTTGATACCCATAAGACACAGTAGATAAGCAATTTACTGCCCAAAACAAAAACATGCCGGAGCATTTCCGACATGTTCGAATAGTTAAGTTTTAAAATCCATTCCTGAATGGTTCAGTCCTACAGACCCAATGATCTGAGTGGACCAAAGTTCATTCTTTCCCTGACCTGCTGAAGGTGCTTTTTCTCCTCCATTAGTATGACCTTCATTTCCTTGTTTGCTATGTCAGGATACATCTCCATCATCTGATGAACAAACAGGATACCGTCCTTCTCCATCTTTTCTGCAAGCTCCAGGGAATCTGCAAACTTCTTGTTCTTGTCAAACTCATGCTTTGCATTGATATTCTCATCAAGCAGTGACTTGGTGTACTCGATTTCCTCTTCCGAGAACTCTCTGTCCATTTCACCACCGTGCTTCTCCAGAAGCTTGGAATACATTTTGTTGTGCTTGTCCTCTTCCAGTGACAATCTCTCAAACAATGCCTTGGACTTTTCGTCTGGTGCGTTTTTTGCCATTTCAGCATAATACTTAGACACTTCCTCCTCCATCTTAACGAAGGTTGATAATATCTGTTTTCCATCAAAATTCATACAAGTCACTCCTTTCCCTTGATAACTCCTTAAACTAATAATACTCCTGAATACTTAAATTTACAAGTCCTTAAGGACTTTTTTTGACATTATCCTGCAATAATTCTTATTATATCCTCCTTCTCCCTTTCCAGAGTCCTCAAATCATAGCTGTTACCATCGGTCTTCCCTAAAGCTCCCCATATGTGTTCAAGGTATCTTTCAATTGCCTTTCGGTTTTTCCCGGAGGCCTTTTCTGCTGCGAACCTGATGGATTTCAGCATGTTCTCCATAACCGAGACATCCTCCTTGCCATAGTGGAGAATCTGATGGTATGAGGACCTAAGCTCCTGTGAGAAGTCTATTATCTCATAGGCTACCTTGGGATAATCCTCTTCCCCCTTATAAAGCATATAGCCCCCTTCAATGTGGGCTATCTTGCCCAGGAGCACCCCGATTATCCTGAGACAGTGACTAGCGGTGTTAGGGTCATTTATTCCGGGAGATATGGCTCTTAATGCTATTTCTGTAATCTTCTGCATTGAAAAGTTAAAATCCTGAATCTCCGACTTCTGCTTCCCTATTGTTATCGAATCGAGAAGCTCCTCGATGGCTGCATCATCAACCTGAATCTCCTCATCAAAATATACCGAAAAGAGAGTGGAATCATCAGTGACAAACTGTCCGTTTATCTTCCCCAGGACAACTGTCCCCTTTATGTTCCTGGCGGTCCTGTATATGCTGCTGTGGTCTATTAGCTGTATGTAGCCCTCCTTCCTGCTTCTGATCCTAAGTACAAGATCCTCCCCTCCCCATCTTGACTCATCAATCAGGGTTCCCTCATCCAGCAGTGAGACATAGTCGCCTATTTTCTTTTCGGCCTCCCTGTAAAGCCTGTCTATAAGATTGTTTGTCTGTATGTAGGAGCCTACGTGGTGGATATACATTGTAAACTGGACCAGGCATACAATTGCATAGGCAATCCCAATGCCGGCGGATACAACCAGTTGATCCCCAAGGCTGTTCTTCATGAAGAAGAGGGTGACTATTGCATATACGAATCCTCCCATGAAGACTCCCAAGGCCTTCATTGTGTCGTCATCTGAAAGGAAGTTCTCCACTGTTCTTGGTGAAAACTGGGATGAATAGGTGGTCAATACTACCATGGTGGTTGAAAATGTGAAGGTTGTCATTGTGATCAGGGAGCCAGCTATCACTCCCAGTATATTCTTGGATAGGTCCACACTTGTGAGAAAAAACTCAGGCACAATCCCAGGAAGGTTAAGAAAGCTGCCGGAATCAGCCATACCAACCAATACGGCTCCCACTAATGATATAAAGCTTATTATTGATGGATATATCCAGACGCTCTTCCTGAATTTAAGTAAGATTCTCTGCAGCATGGTATCCTCCCAAAATTGTGTCGTCACCACATAATTGGTTATTTGTAACCAATGAAATTATCTGTCTTGATATTGCTCTTGTCCACTCCAAGGGTGGTCAGCTTGTCAGTGATTGCCTTGTTCATACCTGGGGTGCCGGAAATCAGATAATCTGCATTATTTCTCATTTCCTTTGCGAAGCTTTCTATCTCATCCATAAATTCATGCCTGTCGGAAATCAGCTTAAGGTCCAATCCGTCATATTTCCTGTTTATCCATTTAAGTACATCCTCATAGGCAAACTCCCCTCTGTCATCTGAATATAGAACCCTCAGCTTCTTTGGATTTATACAGTTGAAATCCATGTGCTTCAGGAGAGCCCTTATGGGGGTTATCCCTATTCCACCAGCCATAAGGCATGTGGGCTTTTCAAAATCATCAATCTTGAATCTTCCCTGAGGATCCTCCACAGTCATCCTGTCACCAGGCTTCAGCTCAAGGAGCTTCTGCTTGCAATCGGTGGATTGATCTGTGATTCTTGTTGAAAACATTACAAAATCCTCTTCCATTATGGATGCCAGGCTGAATATCCTGTAGTTCTTATCACCTTCAACCTTGCACTCCATATTCCTGAAAATTGCATGCTGTCCGGGCTTCCACTGAAGCTCCTCGGGCTTTTCAAAGACAAAGGAATAGATTTCATCAGTTTCCTTTATCATTCTCTTGAAAACCATTTCATAAGTTTTGTTTAGATCCGACATCAAAAACACCTCCGTTATAACTTACCAGCCTCATCTTGTGTCCTAAGCATCTTCAATGTGTTTATACCCCTATTTTATGGATTATTAATTATTAATCCATGAAAAATCAAATTATTTCCATATTGAAACCAATATTTTTATGGAGCACCATATATTTGACTGATTTTTGTCTAAACTGAACAAAGTATTGTATAATTGAATTATTAGAAATAATCGGGAGTGATACCATGAGAATAGGAGAATTTGCAGCCAAAAACAACACCACAATTGACACTGTCAGGCATTATATGGACCTTTCCCTCCTAACTCCGGAAAAGGAAGGCTCCTTCTATGAATTTGAAGAAAATTGCCAAAGGGATTACAAC
>CAYMHD010000063.1:4610-9929 GCA_964390135.1 uncultured Gudongella sp.
GACACAGTGGTCTACTTGAAGAATATAGGCTTCTCACTATATGAGATTCAAACACTGATGCTCTATGAAAGGATAGGCAGACACACTGAGTACAGCAGGCAGAAAACCTACAGGGATTTCTTTCAAAACAAGCTGAAATGGATCGAGGAGGAGCTGCTACATCTTGAGGACATGAGGAATAAGCTTCAGCAAACCCTGGAGGCCCTACCTAGTGGCACTGATCATTCTCACAGAGCCTCAGGTATTCCCTTCATGGCTCTTCCACTTCTATACTGCAATGAATGCCAAAGCTCCCTTGTCCTTTCTGAGGGTCAGGTGGAAGATGGACAGATTATTTCCGGCAAGCTGACATGCTCCTGCAAGGATTCCCTTCAAATAAGGGATGGGATCCTGTTTGGGCGGGGAGCCCTGCATCCTGACAGCTGTGATCCAATAGGCGATTCATTTATAGATGACTATGTTCAATCAACCCATGTGGACTACCTTAAGAATCTCCACATGAGCCTGCAATGGGCAAGAAGCAACTACGATTTTTCCAGGCACAGGAAGCAGGTCATCCTTGAGCTGGGTTCGGGAAGGGGATTTTTCCTCAGAAATGTAATTGACATGCTAGCTGAGGACTCCCTCTATATTGCTGTTGACCACAATCCAAGGGCAATGGCCTGGTTGAAGGAATCCCTTTCAGATGTCATTGGAGGGAGGAACATACTTTTCCTTTGCTGTGATTTTAAAAGCATACCACTTAAGCCTGGATCTGTATCTGCAATGATTGATGCAACAGGAAGCTCAAACTATGCCTTTGAACATGAGGATTTTCTTCTGGCTTCCCTAATGAAGCTGATGGCAAAGGAATCGACACTTTACGGTCATTACCTTGTATTTGAAAGCTTTGCCTTCAATTCGATGATTCCGGAGGAGAGCAGAAAATGGTTCAGAAGGGACAGGATAAGGGAGGAGCTTCACAGCCTCGGCTTTGATGCCCTGAAGGAATATGAGACTACTCCAATTTCTGAAGGGGGTCCCCGGGAGAACTTCTTCGTACAGGGTGAAAGGATCTACAATTATCTGTATATGGGAAGGCTTAAAGGTTAGGCTTGGAGCATGGGGTCCACCCCATGCTCCCTTGTTTTTTGTCTGAAATTATTTGAAATACAATATTGATATGGGGCTCACACCACATAATATACTCTAATCATAGAATAGGAAAGGAGAATTATTATGAGTGAGCTGGTAACAAAATATGATAAAAATGGTGAGTTCAGAAACATACTGCTTTTCTCAGCTGGAAAATCAGTTTCAATGTTTGCTTCCTCAGTCTACAGCTTTGCCATTGGCCTTTATGTACTTAGGCTTACAGGTTCAGCCCTTAATTATGCAACCACCATTATGCTTCATATTCTTCCCATGATCGTTATGAGTCCCCTAGCAGGGGTACTTGCGGACAGGATATCGAAAAGAGCCCTGATTGTAGGAATGGACATTGCCAATGGCTTCCTCTTCCTTGCGCTTTTTAGGATCAGCTCAGCTGGTGGCTTGAACCTATTTGCCATATACCTTACAACAGTCCTTCTAAGCATATTTTCAAGCATATTCAACATTGCCCTTGAAGCTGCCAAGCCAAACCTGGTCAAGCCTGATAGTCGTCTAAGACTCAATTCAATCAGCAAGCTTATCGATTCCTCAACATCCATACTTGGACCGGCACTTGGCGGGGTGATGTTTGCAATCATTGATATCAGATTGTTTATCCTTATAAATTGCATTTCCTTCTTTGCTTCAGCCCTTTCAGAGCTGTTCATTGATTATGGATATAATCCTGACCAGGAGATGGAGGACAATCCTCCCTTTATCCCACATATGGCAAGGGGTCTCAGGTATATGATGAATTCCAAGGTTCTAAACAAGGCCCTGTTGATGTTTGTCATACTGAACTTCCTCCTGGGCTTCTCCGTGAACGTACCTATGCCATATGTCATAAACCAGGTGCTGGAGCTGCCTCCTGAAATGTTTGGCCTTATAAACTCAATGTTTCCAGTGGGTCTAATCATTGGAACACTTACCATTGGCAAGGTGCTTGAAAAAAGTTCCTATTCCAGGATCCTGGTTCTTGCAACCTGTCTTCTGGCTCTGCTGGCATCTACCATAGGTCTTCCAGCAATGGTTAGCTCCTCAGGAATTGTATACGGAGCATACTTCGTAATCCTGAGTGTTTTGATGGGTATCCTTATATCCTATGTGGATATTCCAATCATCACAATCATGCAGGATGAGATCCCTGCAAATCTAAGAGGAATAGTGTTTGGCCTTACCATGAGTCTGGTAAAGGTCGTGCTTCCCATTTCTCTCCTCCTGTCAGGGTATCTTGTGGAACACCTGTCGATAGTCATAATACCGGTTTTCGGTGCAGCCCTGGCAATAGTGTATCCCCTAATTCTATTGGCTAAAAAAAACAGTCTACCTGATTGATCAGGTAGACTGTCTTGAATTAAAATATTATCTTTGAGCCTCATATTTCTTCAACAGCTCTACAAAAAGCTCCGGTACCTTCATCATGTTCTCAGGTGATTCCACAAATGATATCCTGAACTGTGTGGTTCCTGGGTTCTCTGAAGAATCCGCCACGTCATAGAAGCCCTTCATTGGAGCTACCAGAAGTGTTGTCTCAACTCCGTCTATTTCAACTGAGCCTTCGCCTGCACAGTAAAGAACAAAGTCTATTGAGTCAAAGCCAGGCTTAACTACGTTTCTCACATCTATGACAGAGTAGATTGACGCATCAGGTCTAGAAACTATAAGCTTGGGCTCCTTCTCCAGAAGACCTTCCCTTACCTTGACAATCATGTCCTTGTAGTAATCCCTCTGCTGCTTGCACCAGCTTAGGATGTCTTCCTTGCTCTCATGTGCGAGGGCACCGAAGATATACTGGCCGATCACATTGGCACAAAGGTTTGCTGTATACTCAGCAATAGACTTCTTGCTGAATTCTGCATTGTCTGTTATAACTGCTCCCATCCTAAGTCCACATGCATTCCATACCTTGGATGCGGTCTCGATGCTTATTCTTCTTCCAACGATTCCTGGAACCTCTTCGTCTGACAGGGCCCAGATGCTTACTAGATCCTGGTCTTCCTTGTAATAAAGCTCCCTGTAGGCTTCGTCACCTATCAACCACATGTTGTGCTTGACACAAAGCTCTGCAAGACCCTTCAAGGTCTCATGGTCATAAAGCTGACCTGTTGGGTTGTCATATGGGATAACAAGCAATCCACCTGGATTGTGCTCCTTGATTATTGCTTCAATATCTGACATTTCAGGAAGGTTGAAAAGTCCATCATCACCCATGTGTCTCTTTATTGTCACGGTCTTTCTTCCTAGTCTCTGAGCAAATGAAATATAGTTTGTATAGGCAGGGTCAATCATCATAAGTGGTCTTTCGTCTTCTCCAGCTGGACCGCAAACGCCTAGGATAACTAGCTCCATTCCTGAAGATCCACCGTCTGTTACCTGAATGTGTAGCTTGCTTGTATCAAATCCCTCGCTCTTAAGTATGTTTTTGAAGGCATCCTGCGCTTCAGGAGTTCCTGCTGTACCTGAATATCTGATAACACCTTTTGAAAATGGGCTTTCAGGAGCATCCAGATTGAACATCCTCTTCATCATTGCTGGATTTGTTGGCAGGGATACGTTACCGATACCCACGTTGATAACTGCCTCCGGCTTCTTCTCCCTTTCATCGTACTTCATCTGAGCCAGTCTAACATCTGAGGGCTTTCTTGATTCAAAGTGTGCTGACATGATTGGTTTACTCATTGCATAACTCCCTTTCATTTGGTTGTATTTTTTGTGCCAACTATATTATGTAATTGTTAAATTATCTCCACTATATTAATCATATCACATTAACATTTGCTCGTAAATACACTAAAGTATTCTATGTATTCTGAATACTTTTCGGATAAGAATTTTCCACTTGTTTCCATCAAATCTTCTTCACCTTTATACTTTTTAATGTATAATTAAATTGAGGTGTTACGGATGAATATAATACGAGACTTCCTGAATTCAATACTTGGGAGGATAGACATAGACCAAAATTTAATAGATTCCAACAAAACCATATTGCTGCATATTTCAGATACTCCAAGCTTCATCTACCCTGAAATCAGGAGGGTCATCAAGCTAATAAACCCAGACTTCATCGTTCATACGGGAGACATTGCCGACAACATCAAGCTGGGGCTGCATCAAAGCTATATGGCCAGATACAGGCATGAGGCGAAAAAGATGCTGAGGATTCTGGATGATGCCAAGGCCAAAAGGGTATACCTTACACTGGGAAACCATGACAATCTGGATTTCATTTCTGAAAATGCCAATAGCATTGAGGTTATTGAGGATAAGAAGCTACTGAGAATAGGAGAGAATACCTTTGCAATCAGCCATTACTCGGATAGTCTTAAGGATGTGGAGGCGGATGTTTATCTATATGGGCATGACCTGTCCATTGACAGTCAAACCATTGATGGCAGAATTTACCTTAATGGAATATCCGCAATACATGCTATCGATGTTGACACCCTCCAGGTGACCAAGCTTGATTACCCAATTGGCACTGATCAGGAGAGATTGAAGAGAAGGAAGACAAAGCTGTAGATAAACTACTGTAAGGGGGATGGTTTTATGGTTTCACTGGTGAGAAGCGGGCCCAGATCACTTATGATCACAACGCTTGATAAGGATAGCTTCATCGATTACTTGTGCAATGACCTTGGTGGGGTTGTGGTTGAGATGGAAACAGTCATGAAGAGAAGCGAAGAAAATCACACCATTGTATATATTATAGAGTATGAAAATGACCAAATGACAAGGTACAGAAAAACTGATGCGATTGTGGTATTTTTGGACCCTCTTGTCCTGGCATGCAAGCTTCGTGAAATTGTGAGTCAGGGTTTGGTTCAAACAATGAGGTCGGGACCCCAGGTTCTGATATTGCGTTCAGCAGGCAATCTGGGAGCCGTGGTTGAAAGGATCAGGGAGGACTTTGATGGTGAGCTTTCCTCCTTTGAGGAGTGCGGCGAGAATGGTTTTGAAGACAGGGCCATCATCGGAATCACCGACAAGCCAATATACAGGTCCATGTCAGCTGATGATTTCCATCCTCAATTTGTCCGAATAGATGAGGATTATTTCAAGATAAAGCAGGTACTCAGAAGACACTCCATAAAATATCTTAACCTGGGTGTTGGTTCAAAAGGATGGTCAAGTCTTGAAATAAGGATATACGACAGCTTTGGCGCCTACGAGCTCCATTACAGAAGA
>CAYMHD010000063.1:9973-11464 GCA_964390135.1 uncultured Gudongella sp.
TATTCTGACGGGTGAATCCTGGTCAAAGGACCAGCCTAGGGCTCTCCTTTTCATCGATGTCTACAGCATCCGGCTTCTTACCTTTTACTCCCCACAGGAAGTCAAGAGAATCCTGTTTGGGCTTGAATATCTGGAGGACGGCAGGAGGATAATTGATTACGACCTTTTTGAAAAGGGCAAAAAGATACAGTGGGCATCCCTGTTCAAGCAGGAAAGAAATATTGTCAAGAAGGATAAGGCAATTGATACAAGAAGAGATCTTCTATCAAAGCTTAGCGAGGATACTGTCCAAGAGCTGCTGGAGCTGGAAAAGGAAATACTGAAGACAAGATACTGAAGCTCTCCATATGGAGAGCTTCACCTTTATTATGCCGATACTTATCTTGCTATAAGCCATACTCCCAATACCAGGAAAATCAGAGCCCAAATATAGAAGAAAATCTCAGTTCCCCTGTCTCCAAGAACCTTCTTGAACAGCTCGATCTTCTTCATGTTCCAGATCTTTTCAGGCTTGACGACTGCTATAACAACTACTGCAGCAGCGTACACAATGGCTAATATACCCCAAATGCTCATGCAAATACCCCCTTTTTATTGACCAACCTTATACATGCCAGACCTACTGCTCCAGTCCTTTTCTTATTCTAGGCGCAAGAAACAGGAATACGATAACTCCTATCAGAAGGACAATCCCTGAATATTTAACTATTTCAAGCCATTCACCGGAATTTGACAATACCAGGTCATTTCCTTTGTATGCCCAGTAGAAGGGTATCCAATAGAACAGCGGCTGCCACTTGTCAGCCAGAAGCTCCACTCCTGCTATGCTACCAAACAAAGGCATGAAAAGCAGCTTCATATTGCCGGCCGCAGTCATGACATCATCATTGTTGATTCCTTCCACAAATCCCACTGAAAGACTTATGAGACAGGTTGTTCCAACCATGAGCAAGGCCTGAAAATAGTTGATATCCCTGAAGCCCGTAAAGAATATTAGGATAAACGAACCTACGATGGGAACAAATATCCCTATGAGGCTTTTACCTGCAATAAAGCCTAGTCTTGATACAGGAGAGAGGTTGATGGCGCTTATGGTGTTGTCAACCTTCTCTTCAACTATATTTATAGCTATTATCATCCCACCCATGATTGAAGTGAAGATTATCGCAACATTGACCATGATCTTCTTCAAGGGTGGTATTTCCCTGCCATAGTCAACAATCTCGGCTGTGGTGTCCTCCATTCCAATGTCGTAATGGTCAAAGGCGGTGAGATTTCTTACATAGTCTATGATGTAGTCTGGCTCATTTCCCTGTCTGAGGATGAAGTACCCGTCACCGGAATCTGGTAGTACCGCAACAATATTGTCCCTTTTCATCACTCTCGCTTCAATGTCCTCAAGGGTTTCATGGACCTCCACCTTGGCAAATTGTCCGAAGTATTCCTCCTGCTGTGGATTCTCACCTTCCAGTAGTGCAAGCTCAACAGTTG
>CAYMHD010000064.1:0-11080 GCA_964390135.1 uncultured Gudongella sp.
AAGACTATACGGAGTGGGAGCCGTGAAGCAATTTGATTACATTGACATGGTTGTGGACCTTGAAGCCTGGGAAAAGGGCAAGGAATACGACAGGATGGGACTTGAGGAGGACAGCGTTGAAATTCTTGGAATCAATCTGCCCAAGGTTACAATCCCGGTCAAGCCTGGTCGAAACATTGCCATGATCGTTGAGGTTGCTGCCAAGAACAACCGTCAGAAACGTCTTGGATACAACGCTGCTGAAGAGCTTGACAGGAGGGTCAAGCATTCAATAGAGGAACGCAGAAAAGCATTTGACAAGAGGACAGATTTGTAACAATTCAAGAATTATGAACTAATATTGAGTTGACTTTGTTAAGCGTATTTAATATACTAATTATGGTAACTAATTTTTTAACAATTTCATATATTGGGCATAAGCCCTTTTTCGTTTTATTACACTAAACTAACCAAGGAGGTACTATTACATGGGTAAAACTATGAAGACCATGGATGGTAATACCGCTGCAGCATATGTATCATATGCCTTTACAGATGTAGCTGCGATATATCCAATCACACCATCATCAAACATGGCGGAATCAGTTGACGAGTGGTCAGCAAACGGTAAGAAAAACGTATTTGGACAAGAGGTACTTGTTACTGAGATGCAATCAGAAGCTGGAGCGGCAGGAGCTGTTCACGGTTCACTGCAGGCTGGAGCACTAACCACTACATACACGGCTTCTCAGGGACTTCTACTGATGGTTCCAAACATGTACAAAATGGCAGGAGAGCTTCTACCTGCAGTATTCCACGTATCAGCAAGAGCTCTTGCATCACATGCACTTAGCATATTCCGAGATCACCAGGAAGTTATGTCAAATAAACAAACCGGTTTTGCACTACTTGCATCAGGATCAGTTCAAGAGGTAATGGATCTGGGTGGAGTAGCTCACCTTGCAGCAATTAAGGGAAGAGTTCCTTTCCTTCATTTCTTTGATGGATTCAGAACAAGCCACGAGGTTCAAAAAATTGAGGTTATGGATTATGAGGACCTTGAAAAGCTTCTTGACTACGATGCTGTAAATGAGTTCAGAAACAGAGGACTAAATCCAGAGCATCCAGTTACAAGGGGAACAGCACAGAACCCTGATATCTACTTCCAGGCTGCTGAGGCTGCAAACCCATACTACCTGGCTGTTCCAGATCTTGTAAATGATTACATGAAGGAAATCAACAAGATCACAGGAAGGGAATACAAGCCTTTCAACTACTATGGAGATCCTGAAGCGGAGAATATCGTCATAGCAATGGGATCAGTGACAGAGACCGCTGAAGAGACAGTGGACTATCTTATGGAAAAGGGAGAAAAGGTTGGACTTGTAAAGGTTCATCTATACAGACCTTTCTCAGCTAAGTACTTCTTCGACATATTGCCTTCAACAGTCAAGAAGATTGCAGTTCTGGACAGAACAAAGGAAAAGGGAGCTCTTGGAGAGCCACTTTATCTTGATGTCAAGAGTCTGTTCTACAAGAAGGACAATGCTCCTGTTGTAGTTGGAGGAAGATATGGTCTTGGATCAAAGGATACAACACCATCACAGATACTTGCAGTATTCAACAACCTGAAGGCAGACCAGCCAAAGGATGGCTTCACAATTGGAATAATTGATGATGTGACAAATCTTTCACTACCAGTTGAAGAGCCTATCCAAACTGAGCCTGAAGGAACAATCCAGTGTAAATTCTGGGGCTTCGGATCAGACGGAACCGTTGGAGCAAACAAGTCAGCAATCAAGATCATAGGTGATGACACTGACATGTATGCACAGGGATACTTTGCATATGACTCCAAGAAGTCAGGTGGAGTTACAATATCACACCTTAGATTTGGTAAATCTCCAATAAAATCAACATACCTGATTTCAGATGCAGACTTCATCTCATGCTCCAAGCAGTCATACGTACACAGCTATGACCTGCTTAAGGGACTTAAGAAGGGTGGAACATTCCTGCTTAACTGTCTGTGGGATGACAAGGAGCTTGACGCAAACCTACCTGCATCAATGAAGAAATACATTGCAGAAAATGAAATCAAGTTCTATACAATAAATGCAACAAAAATCGCCGTGGACATCGGACTTGGCGGTAGAATAAACATGATCATGCAGTCAGCATTCTTCAAGCTTTCAGAGGTTCTTCCAATTGAGGAGGCCGTTGAACACCTTAAGAAGTCAATAGTCAAGGACTATGGTAAAAAGGGTGAGAAGATCGTCAACATGAACTATGAGGCTGTAGACAAGGGAATAAATGCCCTTCATATGGTGGAGGTTCCTGCTTCATGGAAGGATGCAGTTGAAGAGAAGGTTGAGAAGAAGGAAGCACCTGACTTTATCAAGAACGTAGTTGAGCCTATGAACAGACAAGAGGGAGATGACCTTCCTGTAAGCACCTTCGTAGGTAGAGAAGATGGATCATTCCCAATGGGAACTTCAGAATACGAGAAGAGAGCAATTGCAGTTGACGTTCCACATTGGATCAAGGAAAACTGTATACAGTGTAACCAGTGTTCATATGTATGTCCACATGCTGTAATAAGACCAATCCTTGTTGACGAGGAAGAGAAGGCAAAAGCACCTGATACCTTCGAGACAATAAAGCCAATCGGAAAAGGATTTGACGGACTTGAGTACAGAATTCAGGTATCAACACTTGACTGTACCGGCTGTGGAAACTGTGCTGATGTATGTCCTGCCAAGGACAAGGCACTTGTCATGGTTCCATTTGAGCAGGAGTTTGAAGCTCAGGAGCCTAACTGGGACTTCGCTATGACAGTTAAGAGCAAGGGAGACATGTTCGAGCCAACAACACTTAAGAATACACAATTCCAGCAGCCATTGCTACAGTTCTCAGGAGCATGTGCAGGCTGTGGAGAGACTCCATATGCAAAGCTTGTAACACAGCTTTACGGAGATAGAATGATAATTGCAAACGCAACAGGTTGTTCATCAATCTGGGGTGCAAGCGCACCAGCTACACCATACTGCACAAACCAGGAAGGTAAAGGACCTGCATGGGCAAACTCACTGTTCGAGGACAATGCAGAGTTTGGATATGGTATGGCAGTTGCAACCAAGAAAATCAGAGAGAAAATCCAGCTTGCAATGGAGGAGTTCCTGACACTTGGTGTAGACACAGAAATCAACGAGTACTTCAAAGAGTGGCTGGAAGGAATGAATGATGCAAGAGCTACCAAGGCGGTTGCAGGCAAGCTTCTTCCAAAGCTTGACACCAAGTTTGACAACGAAAGAGCCAACGAGCTGTTCAAGCTTATTGGACAATTGAAGGATCACCTGATCAAGAAATCAGTATGGATCTTCGGTGGAGACGGATGGGCATATGACATCGGCTTCGGTGGACTTGACCACGTACTTGCATCAGGAGAGGACGTAAACGTTCTTGTATTCGATACAGAGGTTTACTCAAATACTGGTGGACAGTCATCCAAGTCAACTCCAACTGCTGCAGTTGCAAAGTTTGCTGCATCAGGTAAGAAGATCAGAAAGAAAGACCTGGGTATGATTGCTGCAACCTATGGCTATGTATATGTGGCACAGGTGGCAATGGGAGCCAACATGAACCACACATTGAAGGCCATCAAGGAAGCTGAAAGCTATGATGGACCATCATTGGTAATTGCATATGCTCCATTTATCAACCACGGAATCAAGGTTGGTATGGGCAAGTCAATCGCTCAGGAAAAACTTGCAGTTGAAACAGGCTACTGGCACCTATACAGATTCGACCCAAGACTTACTGATGAAGGAAAGAATCCATTCTCATTGGATTCCAAGGAGCCTACTAAACCGGTAACTGACTTCCTTGACTCAGAGGTAAGATACACTTCACTTAAGCTTTCCTTCCCAGAGGAAGCGGAAATTCTGTACAAGGCGGCTGAGGTTGCTGCAAAGGCTAGATACGAATCATACGTAAGAATGGCTAGAGACTAGTCAAAACAATAAAAGGCTACCATCGGGAGATGGTAGCCTTTTTAAGTGGGAGCAGGTTTTTTGACCAATTAGGGGAAACCATGTCCAAATCATGTTATAATATAAGGACAATATATAAGGAACAGGGTGATTTAAGGATGATTAACTACAGTGAATATTTTACCGGAGAGGAATTCAGGGATATAAGATTTGATGAGCCCTTGAAGCTGCACACGTCATTTAGGATCGGCGGACCGGCAGATGTAATGATTATTCCCTCCACAGAGGATGAACTTATCAATGCGGTTAAAATATGCAGGAAGAATGATCTCAAATATTTCGTCATGGGAAATGGATCAAATCTTCTGGTCAGGGACACTGGAATCAGGGGTGTTGTCATAAAGATAAATGAAGGCTTTGATGCTGTGAAGGTTGAGGGTGAGAAAATAACGGTCCAGGCAGGGGCCCTGCTAACTGCAGTCAGCAAGGTTGCCCTCCGAAATTCCCTCCAGGGAATGGAGTTTGCAAGTGGTATTCCAGGGACCATAGGTGGAGCGATCACAATGAATGCAGGAGCCTATGGAGGAGAAATGAAGGATATTGTCTCCAGTGTCAGGGTGTTGACCACTGATAACAGGGTTCTGGAGCTATCCAACCAGGAAATGGATTTTGCCTACAGAAACAGCAGGGTTAAGGACCATGACCTTATTGTCCTATCGGTTGAATTTGAACTCCAGAAGGGCGATTACGAGGAGATTGATGGGAAAATAAGGGAACTGACATTCCAAAGAACCTCAAAGCAGCCCCTGGAGCTACCCAGCGGTGGGAGTACCTTCAAGAGGCCGGAAGGCTACTTCGCCGGCAAGCTGATTGACGACTCAGGCCTAAGGGGGCTTAGGCATGGAGATGCACAGGTTTCTGAGAAGCACTGTGGCTTTGTTGTCAACAGGGGAGATACAACCTACAAGGAAGTGATGGAGCTGGTAGGAGTGATTCAGAAAACCGTGTTGGATAGATTCGGCGTTGAACTTGAAATGGAGATAAAACGAGTAGGTGATGATTGATGTATAGGTTGACGGGAGATTTTCACACCCACACAATATACAGCAGAGGCTACAAGAAAAAGGGAACCCATGCCAAGGGGACCATACAGGAAAATGTTGAGGCAGCATACAGATTGGGTTTGGATACAATTGTCCTGAGTGAACACGGGCCTGGACACTACCTTTATGGTCTGAGGGTGGAGGATTTGCCACAGATCAGAAATGAGATAATGAGACTTAGGGAAATCTACGAGCCAAAGGGATTGAAGATCCTGCTGGGCCTGGAATCAAATATTGTTGGACTTGATGGAGAGCTGGACGTTGATGATAAAATAATGGATCAGCTTGATATACTGCTGATGGGCTACCATTATGGTGCAACACCCGTAGGCTTTACAGATGCGGTTGGACTATACTGGACAACCCAGATCGGGAAGCTCATTGGAAGCAGGGAAGATCACGCAAGGGACATCATGACCCAGGCATATCTGAAGGCAATGGAAAGGTATCCCATATATATAATAACCCACCCTGGATCCAAGGCAAAGGTCCATATCCGCGAGGTTGCAGAAGGGGCTGTAAGGACCAACACTGCCCTGGAAATAAGCTCAAAGCACGATGAGCTGTCTGTGGAAAGCCTTAAGCTCATAAAGGATATTGATGTTAAGCTCTACATCGACAGCGATGCACACGAGCCCGAAAGGGTTGGTGATATTGTAAAGGGATTGAATAAGGCTCTTGAAGCGGATATTGACTTTTCAAGGGTTCAAAATATGATCTGGGAGGATTGATACTATGGATTTTGTCGTAATAACTGGAATGTCGGGAGCCGGAAAATCACAAGCTATGAAGGTAATGGAAGACATGGGTTATTATTGCATGGATAATCTCCCCCCTGCCCTGCTGTCAAAATTTGCCGAGCTTACCTACAAATCAACCAAGGAAATAGACAAGGTTGCTGTGGTTGTCGACATAAGGGGCGGTGTTTTCTTTGAAGATCTCTTCCAGGAGCTTGATGAGCTTAAGGAGATGGGAGTTGGCTACAAGATACTGTTTCTTGATTCATCCAATGAAACCCTGATAAAAAGATATAAGGAGCTTAGGAGACCACATCCATTGAATCCTGAAGGCAATCTGATCGATGGAATAAAGGAGGAGCGTAGAATTCTCCATCAGGTTAAAAGCAGGGCTGACTATATAGTGGATACCTCCAAATTCAATCTTGGCATGCTCAAGGAGGAGCTTACAAGGATTTTTCTTGAGGGGGAGGAAAGGGGCAAGCTGTCCGTTTCAGTCACCTCCTTTGGCTTCAAGTATGGTGTATTGCTGGATGCGGACCTTGTTTTTGACGTAAGGTTCATTCCAAACCCATACTATATCCCAGAGCTCAAGGAGCACTCGGGGCTCCAACAGGATGTGGAGGAGTATGTTTTCAAGTGGTCCCAGACCCAGATTTTCATAGGCAAGACCATTGAGATGCTGGAGTTTCTGATAACATCTTATGTTAATGCGGGAAAGACAAGACTTGTTATCGGAGTTGGTTGTACTGGCGGCAAGCACAGATCTGTTGCCATTGCTGAGGAAATAGGCAGCATACTCAAGAAAAACGGACATAGGGTATTGGTTGATCATAGGGATCTGAGTTGAGAGGATGTATAATTAATGGATAGATTTATTGGAAAGAAAAAGGAGAACCCCAGGATAGTTGTTGTTGGAGGAGGAACTGGACTGTCAGTCCTTCTAAGGGGTCTCAAGGAGCACACTGACAATATAACAGCCATAGTTACAGTGGCTTAGGACGGGGGAAGCAGCGGAAGGCTAAGACAGGACCTGGGGATATTGCCACCGGGGGATATAAGGTCCTGTCTTGTGGCTCTTGCAAACACTGAGCCAACAATGGAGAGGCTGCTGCAATACAGATTTACCGAGGGCTCCCTCAAGGGGCAGAGCTTCGGAAATCTTTTCATCGCCGCCATGAATGAAATATATGGAAACTTTGAGATGGCTATCAAGGAGACCAGTAATGTACTTTCAATTACTGGAAAGGTTTTGCCGGTAACCCTTGAAAATGTTAACCTCATAGCACATCTGGACGACGGTAGCACAGTTGAGGGTGAATCCAGGATTCCCTCGGTTGTAAGGGAGAGAAAGGCAAGAATTGACAGGATTTCCATGAAGCCGGAAATGTCATACCCACTAAAGGAGTCCCTTAAGTCCATAACGGAGGCGGACCTTATAGTCCTGGGACCGGGGAGCCTGTACACATCAATCGTACCTAACCTTCTGGTGAGGAACATGGTTGATTATATCGACAAGGCAAAGGCACCGGTGGCATACATATGCAATGTTATGACCCAGCCGGGAGAAACCGACAACTATACAGTCACAGACCACCTTGAGGGGATCCTGAAGCACTCTCACGAGGGTTTTGTGGACTATGTCATAGCAAACGTCGAAAGGGTCCCCGCAAACGTCAGAAAGCGATATGAGAGGGACGGAGCAGTTCCCGTCAATCCTGAGAAGGGAGAGGCCAGGGCGCTTAAGAAGAGGAAGATTAAGCTGATTGAGGAAAAGTTGATCGAGGTTGAGGGTGATTATGTGAGGCATGATACAAAGCTATTGAGCCAGATGCTTATGGACCTGGTGTGATACAATTCTCAATTCACATCAAGATTAGGATTCACTCGCCTTTAGGTGTTTGACCGCAGTTCTGGATTCAAGTCCGATAAAAATCACGCGCTCGCTTTCTTTGTTGATTCCTATGCCGCTTCGCTTGGAGGAATCAGAGCACTCCGAAATGCTCGCTGGATTTTGAAGTCGTTCTTTCATATGAACTGCATGTCAAAGCACCTGTCAGGCTTCGGTCTCAATGATTTTGACTTTAAAACAAAGGATGCATGATACAGTTAAGTAATAGCTAATAAGTAATATTTAAGAGTTAAGATTCAAAGAATTAGACAATTAAGTTAGGGTCAAGACCCTTCGTTACACTCAGGGAGACAAGATAATTGTCACTCTGAGCATCGCGAAGAGTCTTGACCCTTTTTTCATAACTGGCGATGTATTTTAATATTGACGCTTTCCACTTCCACTTTCAACATTCCACATTCAACCTACAACAAATCAACTTAACTATAAATCAGCAGACGTGTTACCCATGTCCTGGTTAAATCCTTAAATCATTCCATAGTGAATTGCTTGTGCCCGGCGATAGAATTCCTTGAAATTTGTAATTTCAAAGGAATTCATCGAGAGGGTATGAATTGAGATTTGTGAATTGTGAATTTTCTTTTCCTATCCTATTCAGTCAAATATGCTATTCCAAGCTTGATAGTCTCCTCGATTGCATCCTGATGGGTTCTTTCAAAGGAGTGTGATGCATCAACTCCAGGACCGATCAGTCCGGTTCTGAAATCATGGCCCGACCTCAAGGCTGCCGAGGCGTCAGACCCGTAGTAGGGGTAGATATCCACCTTGTAGTTGATATCATGCTTTTTGCAGAGCTCTACAAGTCTCTTCCTTATCTCCAGATCATAGGGTCCGGTACTGTCCTTGGCGCAGATGGTCACTGAGTATTCATCTGATGTCTGTCCCTCCCCTGGAGCAGCCATATCAATGGCTATGAACTCAAATGTATCCTCTGGAATGGCTGCAGATGCTCCGTGCCCAACCTCCTCGTAGTTGCTGATAAAGAAGTGGGTGGTGTAATTGGGCTTAAGTTCATTGTCCTGAAGGTATTTGGCCATTCCCCAAAGGGCGATTACCCCAGCCTTGTCATCCAGGTGTCTCGATTTCACAAAACCGGAAGGTGTCACGATTGTCCTGGGATCAAAGGACACAAAATCACCAACCTGGATTCCAAGCTCCTCCACATCCTCCTTGGAAGAAACCCTTTCATCCAGACGGATCTCCATGTTTTCAAGGCTTCTTTCCGTGGATTTGGTTTCACTTCCATGAACATGGCTTGATGCCTTGGTCAGAACCAGTGTACCTGTGAATGTCTTACCATCCATGGCCTCAACAAGAACATGCTCCCCTTCAACAGTATCCATTACATAGCCTCCAAGCTGGGATATCTTAAGCCTCCCGTTGGCTTTGACCTCCTTGACCATGGCACCCAGAGTGTCAACATGACCTGACAGGGTGACGGACCTGCTGGTGTCCTGTCCCTCAATTGTTGCAATCAGAGCACCCTTTCCTGTAACTCTTACAGGTAAGTCTATTTCCTCAAATAGCTCCTTTACATATTCATTTACCCTTTCAGTGTTTCCCGTCGGACTGGGTGTCTTGAGCAGCACCTCAAGGCGGCTGATTATATCCTTCATTTCCATATCCATAAAATACCTCCTGACCTGTTTACATTCTATAGATATAATTATACAGCAAGAGGTCAAATTTGTGAAAATGTTTACAAAAACCTAGTAAAATAGTGTATAATTATAATGATGTGTAGTAATGTAGATTATTGGGAGTGGTATTATGATAGAGGTCAGCTCAGGAGGAGTTGTTGTATTTGGCAATGCTATCTTGCTATTGAAAAAATATAACGGAGACTGGGTTCTGCCAAAGGGTAGACTTGAAAAGGGAGAAAGCATAAGGACTGCAGCGCTGAGAGAGGTGCTGGAGGAAACAGGGGTAAAGGGTGAAGTCATCGAGTACATCGGTGAGGTAAACTACAGATACAAGAATCTGAGAAGAAATGAAACAGTATATAAAACCGTACATTGGTATCTAATGAGAACCAGCTCCATGGATTGCGTTCCTCAGCGTAAGGAAGGCTTTGTGGATGCCAGGTTTGTTCACATAAACAAGGCAAAGGACCTTTTGAGATATTCTGACGAGAGGAAGATAATATCAAAGGGGATTGAACTAATAGGGCAGGAGGGATGAAGAAGGTCATTTTCATCCGTAACCAAGAATGAATTATCCAGGATAGAAATTGAAAAGAATTGCTGCGCCCTGGCAGAGCTGGCTGCCTTGGTGAGAATGAACGGAACCGTTCAGATTACAGGCATGCAGAACATCAACCTGAAGTTCACCACGGAAAATGCGGCCATAGCCAGAAGAATATTTTCCATACTCAAGATGATGTATCATTCAGACATTGAGGTCATGGTCAGGAAGAACAAGCAGCTTAAGAAAAACAACAATTATCTTATAATCATCCATGATAAAAAAATATCAGAAAAAGTCCTTTCTGACGTGGGATATATAGACAAGGACAGGAGCAATCTTTTCAATCCAAGATATGGAGTCCCAAAGAGTATCGTTGCATCCAGATGCTGCAAAAGGAGCTTCATTAGGGGATCATTCCTAGGTGGTGGCTCCATGAGCAATCCAGAGAAGACATATCACCTTGAGTTTGTAACAAACCATGAGGAGCATGCAAAAAGCCTCAGGGACATCATAAATTCATTTGAGCTTAACTCAAAGATTATCCAGAGGAAGGACAATTATGTTGTCTATATCAAGGAGGGAGAACAGATTGTGGATCTCCTGAACATCATTGGAGCCCATCAGGCACTCCTTAAGCTTGAGGATATAAGGGTTTTGAAGGAAGTCAGAAACAACATAAACAGGCTGGTAAACTGCGAGACGGCAAATCTTGGAAAGACAATCAGCGCATCCATGAGACAAATTGACAGCATTAAGACCATTCAAAGAAGAGTGGGATTGAATAAGCTGCCGGACAATCTCAGGGAAATTGCAGAGGTTAGACTGGCAAATCCAGATGCAAGCCTTAAGGAAATTGGCGAAATGATGAATCCGCCTATCGGCAAGTCAGGAGTAAACCATAGATTTCGGAAATTGGAAGAGATAGCAGATGAATGGGGAGGAGATTAGTATGATAAAGAAATCGGTAACGCTTACAAATCCGGAGGGCCTTCACGCAAGACCTGCAGCCCTTTTTGTCAAGGAAGCCAATAAATATGAAAGCAATCTTGAAATTGTATCTGAAAGCAGGAAGATCAATGGAAAGAGCATAATAGGAATTATGTCCCTTGGAGCATTTCACGGAGAAGAAATCACACTTTCTGCAAGCACACCTGAAGAGGAAAACAATAT
>CAYMHD010000065.1:0-1089 GCA_964390135.1 uncultured Gudongella sp.
CTATGACCCTAACCATAAGGTCCTTCCAGCCTGATATCTCCGGGCCTGGAAACCATGTATAGGTTCCGTAGGGTATGGTCTGAATGGTAGTCTCAATTCCAGTTGAGGGATCCCTCATAAGAAATGTTGTTTCCCTGACATCGAAGTTCCTGTTGGCCATAAGGGTCACTGGATTCCTTATGGTTGATCCCTCTGAAACCCCTGAAAGGGTCATCCTTTTTGGAACCTGCACATTTACCGTGTAGATTTTTCCTGGATACTCATTCTTGTTATGGTCAAGGGCGATGATCTGCACTGTGTTAAGGCCGCTGTCAGTTGACATTGGATTCCAGGTAAAGGGGCCGTATGGGTCCCTGTTCTCCTCAACCTTGACCCTTCCGGTTGAAAGGTTTGTGAATACATATTTTACAGAATATGGTGCAAAGTTAAGCCTTGGTTTGATCTCCCTGGCCGAGCTTACAACCATGTTGTTTACAAGACCATTCATATCCGCTTCCGGGATAACCCTTACAGACACCGGTATGCTGTCCCCTCCAAGGAAGTTGCCGTTCTGGTCATAGACTCCTGCAACAAGCATCCTGTCACCAGTGTTCTCAACCTCTGGAATGTATTCAACAGCCCTGGTGGCTGCATCAGACATTCCAACTATATAGCCTGTGTGGTCCGTCTTGTCCAATAGCAGAAGCCTTAACTGGTTTCCAGCCTTAAGGAGATTTGAATCCCCTGTCACTGTGACCCTTGAGGTCCCTGTTATATAGCTTCCTCCACCGTGTGATGTTATGTTGAGATTGTAAAAGGGCTCAACAGCTGCACTCTTATCTGAATCAACATATACGGTTCTTGTGGCATTGTCCCAGCTTACCCCTATACCCAGGCCATTGCTGATAAGCCTTAGGGGCACAAAGGTCCTGCTTTCAATTATCCTTGGGGCAACGTCGCTGACAACCGCATCCTCTCCGTTGCCAAGCTCAACAACCCTGCTGCCTATTATCATCCTAAGGGACCTGTCTTCCTTCCAGGCCTTGACGGTTCTGGTCTCATTGTCCCAGCTTACCTCCCCACCTATCTCCTCAGTTACAAACCTGATTG
>CAYMHD010000065.1:1099-7855 GCA_964390135.1 uncultured Gudongella sp.
GCACAAGGGTCCTGCCCTTCTCAATTATGGGCTCAGTCAGATGGGTTATGTCCTTTCCATCAACAACCAGCTTTATTGGCTCCATTCCCGTTGCCTCAGCCTCCAAGCCATTTAATACTGTTAGCATCATTGCCAGTATACCTATTGTAAAAAGCTTTATGAATCTGTTCATGGTCTATGCACCTCTCCTTTTTATGTCAGCTCCACTCCAGAAGTCTACGTTCACCTTCAAGTTCCTGAATCTCAGTAATATCCTGGCTTACCTCAAGCACTCCCCTGTATTCTCCCCTGGCATTTCTCATGGCAAAATACTGGATCAGTATCATCCTGTCCCTTATCCTTATCCAGAAGGTGGCGGTATCCCTCTCCCCTCTTCTGAAGGCTTCAACTATCTCCTCCACAATGTGGACGCTGTCAGGGGGATGGCACTTGTTCACATCCCGTCCTATGATTGCAGGCGACCTGGGGAAAATTCTGTCCTTGGGTCTTGTGAAGAACCTTACCTTGTTGTGTTGGTCCACAAAGGTCATATCCACAGGGAGGGAATCAAAGATAAGCTTTATCTGGTCAAAGGAAAGCTCTCCCGTCTCCGTTTTGAACCTGCCACCTTCCACTGCAGGTCCTTCCTCTGCCATATTGTTATCATCCCATTCCTTCTCGATAAAGGGAAAGTCATATTCATAGCTTTGCCTATGCATCTGGTGCCATTCCTGCTCGGTCAATACCTCACATGCCGAAGGGAAGAGGATGATCTCCTCCTTCTTCACTATACCCAAAATACCAAAAAACAATTCCGCTATGGCAACATTCACCTCATGGTCATCGGTCTCTGGATCCCTTAGCTTTTCAAGTGCATTGTCAACCTGTTCTTTAACCATGTCATGGAGGGCCCACATAATTGTCAGCCCCTCAAATCTTGGCAGGCTTTTCTCCATATAGGGAAAGAGTATGTTCTCCTTCTTTGTGTAATGGGGATAGAAGTCCTTAAGCTCCTCTATGAGGGGAATCAGCTTGTCTCTCCTTATTTGTGATGTTGGCTCCTTGACTATTGACTTTATATGGTCGGTCCTTTTTCTCAAGGCCTGGTTTTCAAGCTCAAGATCTGTCAGGAAATTGTCATTTTCAGGTCTCTTCCATCTATGGCTTGTAAGGCTTTCATGAAATACATTTATTATCTTGTCGAGGAATTGCAGTATCTCCTTTTCCGTCATACCGTCCTGGAGAAGTCCGTGGAATATCTGGAAGGCATCCTGGGGCTTGACTGTGTTGATGTCATCCCTGTACTCCAGATACAGCTTTCTTCCGTCCTCTTTATTGTTAAGTCGTCTTATATATTCCTTCAATCTATCAATCTTTCCTGTGTCCTGATTCATCACACCGCTCCTTTCAAAGTGATGCTTTAATTATACCTTAGAAGCTCCTTGGAGGCAAAAAAATAACAGGAGCATCTAGGCTCCTGCAGCTTTATAGCTCTCTTCGTACTGATCTCTTGTTATGGAGTAGCAGTGCTCGTCATGGACCCTTCCATCGTAGGTTACGGTTGCACTCCTAAGCAGACCCTCATGGGTCATCCCACATTTGAGAATCACGCTTTTTGATCTGTCGTTGTGGGGATAGTGGTAGGCCGATACCAGGTCAACCAGAAGCACATCAAAGGCATGGCTAATCATTCTTCTTGATGCCTCCGTGGCATAGCCAAGACCCCAATACTGGGAGTTCATTACATAGCCCATCATCCTGGCAGACTTATTGTCCCTTTTTCTGTCCCTATGTAAGCCGATGGATCCTATGACCTTGGAATTCTCCTTAAGCTCAATTGCCCAAATCTCATTGCTTTTGACAAATTTCTTAAGAAGGAAGAGGGACTCATCCTTGCTTCTATGGTAGTCCCAGCCTGCGTCCGGCCCCACTGCAGGATCCTTTGCATATTCATAAAAATCGTTGAGATCACTAAGCTTAAACCTTCTTAGGATCAGTCTGTCTGTCTGGAGTATGGGCATCATTTCACCTCTAAAGTATAATTAGACTCACTGCCATTACCATCATGCCGGATACAAGACCCCATATTGCTATATGGTGCTCCCCGTACTTCTGGGCCGTGGGCAGAAGCTCATCCAGGGAAATGTAGACCATTATTCCGGCAACCCCTGCAAATATTAGTCCGAACATCCTCTCATCAAAGAGGTGCATCAGCAGAAAGTATCCCACAATGGCACCGAGGGGCTCGGAAAGACCTGAAAGGAAGGAATATTTGAATGCCTTTTTCTTGCTTCCCGTTGCAAAGAATATTGGTACTGAAACTGCAATACCCTCCGGGATGTTGTGGATTGCAATGGCTATTGCAATGGAGATACCTAGGGATGGATCCTGCAGGGCACTTATGAAGGTTGCAAGGCCCTCTGGAAAGTTATGTATTGCAATTGCAAGGGCTGAGAAGAGACCCATCCTCATGAGCTCGCCATTCTCCTCCATTCCCTCCTCCATTTCCCCCACATCCCTCATCTCATGGGGGTTCTCTACGGTGGGTACAAACTTGTCTATAAGCCCAATCAGGGCTATTCCTGCAAAGAAAGCTATTGTCGTAACCAGAAGCCCTCCCTGTTCCCCATAGATGAGCTCCAGGGATTCCCGTGCCTTAACAAAGATTTCGACAAAGGATACATAGATCATAACCCCTGCCGAAAAGCCAAGTGCGGCAGATAGAAACTTCTTGTTGGTCTGCTTTGTATAGAATGCCAGTGCACTTCCTATTCCTGTGGAAAGTCCTGCGAATACTGTAAGTGCAAATGCGAAAATTATTGTTCCTGGGCTTGCGTCCATGAATGTCCTCCCAAATTGTGTCATTTCTTCCATATAAGTCATATATTAGCATAAATCCATAAATAGTTAAATCCAAATTTCAAATTTGGATCTAACTGTCTCCTGATTCTTCATTCATTTTCCTTACAACATCAACAAAAACATTGGCAAGATCCGGATCAAACTGGGTTCCTGCATTTCTCTCAATTTCCTTCAGGGCTTCATCCTCCGGAAGCTTCTTCTTGTAGGGGCGCTCTGTTATCATGGCGTCGTAGGAGTCCATGATTGAGACTATCCTGGATAGAACAGGAATTTCATCATACTTCAACCCGTCGGGATACCCAGTTCCATCCCACCTTTCATGATGGGAAAGAATATAGTCTGATATGGCTGCCAGCTCAAGGGAGGCCATGGCAATTCTGTAGCCCATTTCCGGATGCTTCCTGATGATGTCCCATTCCTCCTTCGTAAGTGGCTCCTCCTTGTTGAGAAGCTCAGTATCAATTGTTATCTTTCCTATGTCATGTATTGACACAAGGGTCTGAAGCTTTTCAATCATCTCATCGTTGAAGCCAATCCTCTTGCCCATTTTTATGGCAACCTTCTCCATGTTGGTCAGGTTTTCTTCGTTTTCCTCCCCACGTCTGAGAAGTGAATTCCTTATGGACTTTATTATTGTTCCGTGGGTGCTCTTATGGTCAAAGAGCTTGTTCCTGTACATGTGATCCTCGGCCAGCTTGATGGTCTCCGAAAGCTCCTCCTCCATGGTCTCCCTGGTTGCATAGCCAAGAGAGATGCTGATCTGTACAGGGGAATCCCTGTTGAGTTCGTTGATAACCTCCCCTTCCTGGCCAATCCTCTTTACAATCTTTCTGGCTATGTCCTGATGGGTGTTGGGGAGCATTATTACGAATTCGTCACCGCCTGTCCTGGCAAGGACGTCCGTGCTTCTGATGGAATCCTTCAGCAGGTCTGCAGTCCTTATGATAAGCTGGTCCCCGTAGTCGTGACCAAAGGCATCGTTTATAAGCTTGAGACCATTTATGTCTCCAACTATCACTGACAGGGGAAGGGAATCCTCCCTGTCCATCTGGTC
The DNA here is from genome assembly GCA_964390135.1 of uncultured Gudongella sp. Taxonomy (GTDB): domain Bacteria; phylum Bacillota; class Clostridia; order Tissierellales; family Tissierellaceae; genus Gudongella. Next base: position 4,995 of record CAYMHD010000065.1, read on the forward strand.
CACTGTGTGGTTGTAATATCTCCTGTTGTATACTCCGGTCATTGCATCGTAGTAGGTAAGGTAGTTTATCCTTTCCTCCCTTTCCTTCTGCTGGGTTATGTCCACTATCATCCCTTCCAGGACCGTTATGTTACCATCCTCGTCAAAGATTGGCTGACCCTGTTCATAAACCCATTTTTTATCACCTGATGCTGTGATGATTTCGTATTCGCTTCTTACCATCCTGCCATCATCAACGGCATCCTTCCACTGCTTCCATATGTCATCCCTGTACTTTTCATCTATTATTTCATTGTAGGATATCTCATTGTTCCCTATCAGGCTGTCAACATCATAGCCGGTAAGGTCCCTGCAGCCCTCTGACACATACTCCATTGTCCAGTCCTTGTCGAATCTGCAGCGATAGACCATGCCTGGGAGACTTTCCAACAGATTCAGCCTGGTCTTTTCAGACTTTCTGAAGTTGTCAAGGTAGCCTGCCCTTTCGCTTAAGGTTATGGCAATCATACCCTCCTCCAGGTCAATGCCCTTTACATTGAAATAGAAGGAATTGCTAAAAATTACACCCTCCACCTCTCCTTCATCCATAACGGAGCCAACAACCTCCTTCAGCTGCTGGGAGATGCTCTCATCCAAAACCTCAGTGATTCTTCTACCGGCAATATCCTCCTCCAAATGGAGGTAATCCAGGAGAAGTCCGTTGAAATCGCGCACAACCATTTCCTCAAAGGAATCATCTCCTTCAAGTATCAGATATCCCAGCGGGGACTTTCTCAACAATTTATGGTATATGCTGTTCATAGGGCACCTCTTCCTTCATTTTGCAGTTGTTGTCTTTATACCCCTTTAAAGGAGCAGGTAATACAGGAATATGCGAAATGGATATATTGATTTGATAATTTTTTGATTATTTCCCATTTCACAGGATTTTCACCTTAGTGTAACAATTTTGCAATGAATTGGATAATCTTTTGTGGTATACTTACATAGATACTTAAAGGGAGGAGACTTAAAATGAATCTATCAAAGGGAAAAAACGGCAGAAAAATAATATTGCTGATGCTTGTGCTGGCGCTTGGGGTGTTTGCAGGTGCCTGTGAGAAGGCCGAGGAGCCAGGCGAGGTTGAGGTTGTTGCAAAGATCAACGATGTTGAGATAACAAGGGACGAGTTCTATGACTACCTGATCCAACAGAACGGACCAGAGGTCCTTGAGGCATTGATCCTTGAAAAGATGGTTATGATGGAGGTTGAAGCCAACGATGTTGAAATCACCGAGGAAGCCATCCAGGAGGAGCTGACTGAGATGAAGAACTCCTATGGCGGAGATGAGGCCTTTGAAGAGGCTCTTGTCTATTACGGCTTCACTGAGGAATCTGTAATGAACAACATCAGGCTGAACCTTGGAATCGAGGCCCTGATGGAGCCCTACATCGACATCACCGAGGATGAGGTCCTTCAGTACTTCATATCCAACAAGGAGGAGTTTGACACCACAGAGCAGGTGAACGCAAGCCATATACTTGTTGATACCGAGGAAGAGGCAATGGACATCAAGCAGCAGCTGGACGAGGGTGGAGACTTTGCAGAGCTGGCAGCGGAATACTCAAAGGATCCTTCAAATGCAGGACAGGGTGGAGCACTTGGCTTCTTTGGAAGGGGTCAAATGGTTGCACCATTTGAAGAGGCAGCCTTCAGCATGGAGCCAGGAGAAATAAGCGAGCCGGTTCAGACCGACTTTGGTTACCATATCATAAGGGTTGAGGAAAAGACTGAAGGCCAGGAAGCAAAGCTTGAGGATGTTTCAGATGAGATCAGGGAAATCCTTAAGGAAGAAAAAATGAACTCAGCATACTCTGTGTGGTATGAGGATGTTCAGGAGAAGTACGAGGTTGAAAACTTCATTGTAAACAACTAAAAATCAAAAAATCTGGATTCCAGGCATCCAGATTTTTTTGTTATCATTTATCTTTGTTTCTCTCCAGGAATCCTGCAAGGTCAAGCTCCATATTGAATCTATCCTCTCCCTTGCCATACTCATCCTTTGAATAAAGAATTGACTTGAATCCTATCTTGTCCCTGTACAGCCTGATTGCAGGCTCGTTGTCCACATCCACTGTAAGGCTCATCTTGTCAAATCCCTGATCCAGCAAGTCCTCAGCAATTATCTTAAGGAATTCAAATCCAAGACCCATGCTCTGATAGCCCTATGAAATTGAATAGTCAAACAGGTAGGCCTTGTAGAAGACCTCCCAGACTCTCATAAGTATTGCCAAACCAACAATCTGGTGCTTCCCTTCCTCGGTTAGAATATAAACGTTTCCATGTCTGATCTGAGGAACAAGACCCCACTGGTCCATTCCAAGGTCACCAAATATATCAAGTCCAAACTCAACCATGTTTCTCAAAAGCTTAAGGTTGAAGTCCTGTACCAGATATACCTTCAGATTATCAACGCCCTCAATATTCTTTACCACCTTATGGGGTAGTCCTTTTACCTCTTCTAATTGCATAGTCCATCTCCTTTACTTTTTTATGTAAACATTATACCCAAAAAGCTCCCTTTTCAACGACTTTTTTTGAAATCAACCAATTCAGACATATTGTCCTATCACTATATTGCACAAAAGCCATCAAAAGTATATAATTACAAAAGAAACCTATAAGGAGAGTGAAAATGGAATTCAAGGATAAGATAACTAGAATGATGCAGATATTGAAAATCACAAATTCACAGCTGGCCCAGCGACTTGATGTGGATATGTCACTGGTCAGCAGGTGGAGAACAGGAAATAGGCTACCCTCCCAAAGAGGAGACCATATGGAGCAGATCGCTGATTATCTTATGGAATGCGCCTTCAA
>CAYMHD010000065.1:7883-10742 GCA_964390135.1 uncultured Gudongella sp.
GGACGAGTTCACAGAGCTGCTGGGTCTTTCAGCGGATGCCCATAGAAGCGATCATGCCTACCTTAGATCTCATTTGCTGAATTGGCTGCAGGATGACAAGTACCAGGACAATTCACCCTATATCAGGGATTTTATAGACAAGGTTGAGTTCTTCATTGAAAGCACCAAATTTGGTGCAGCAAATCATAGACTGCATAAGACACCTGAATATTCCATTAAGGATATCTATGTGGGAACAGAAGGCAAGCGAGAGGCAATGAAAAGATTCCTTCACCAGGTATCCCTCTCTGAGGACATCCTGGATATCTATTTTTACAGTGATGAAGCCCAGGAATGGATCATGGATGACATAGAATTCTATTTTGTCTTCAACGAAATGCTTTCAGAAATACTTGCCAAGGGACATCGGCTCAATATAATCCAGCCCTACTACAAAAGCTTCAGGAGTATGATGGAATCAATCGAGAGATGGCTTCCAATCTATATTTCAGGTCAGATCCAGACATATTACTACCCTGAGGAGATGAAGAGTATCTTCGGAAATACTGTTGCCGTAGCCGGAGACCTTGCTGCATTGAAATCCGCTTCCATCAATACCAACCCCCAGAACAGCATAAACTTCTATGTTACTGATCAAGGGATTGTAGAAGCCATGAAGGAAAATCTCCTGAGCTTTATAAAGGAGTGCGAATCCCTGATGAATATCTTTGGATTCCATAATCTTAAGGAGCTGATTGACTATCTGCTTAAGCAGGGAGACAATCCCGGGGACCTTGTAGCCCTTCACCAGACCTTAAGCACAATGACAATTCCCATGGATTTCCTGCAAATGGTTACAGATTCCAAGGACATCCATCAGGCTCATTTGAAAAGAACCGGCTTGCTCAAGGATAATCTGAAAGAGTACAAATACATTGAGATCTTCGCCCTCCCTACACTGGAGGACCTGGACGAGGGTAGCTTGCAGGTTGTTTTGTCAAACCACCTTCCATCTGAGCCCGTCTATTACAATAGGGAGACTTTCAAGCTGCATTTGCAGAATGTGATTCACTGGCTGGAAGCCTACCCCAACTATAATGTAATTGTACTGGACAAGCTCTTCCTTAAGGATGTCAGAATAACCGTCAAGAAGGACCAGACGGCAATTTTGTACAAGCTAACTCCAGACCCCATCGCTCTTGCCTTTGACAACAAGGACATCATAGAGGCCTTCTATTCATACATCGTCTCAGTAATCAATGAATCAGACCAGAAGACACTTGACAGAAGCCTATCAATTGAAAGATTAAAGGAATACCTGCAAAAGCTATAAGTATTGGAAGCCTGCACCTGGGATTCTGGATTTTACATTTCCAGAAGATCAAATGCAGGCTTTTGACGTGTTTGCTTGGAATTGAAGGAAATTTCGGGACGGTACTTGACATTGTATACCCCCCTAGTGTATAATTGCCTTTGGAGGTCGAAACAGATGCCAAGACAAGCCCGTATCAAGGATAACTACGGTATTTATTACATTCATCAAACTAGAGGTCCTGGTCGACCTATTTTTCAGTGTGATGATGACAGAGAGAGGTTTTTAAGCATACTGGATACTGTCAGGAACAAGTTCAATGTTATTGTTTATGCCTATTGCATTGCACATGATGACGAGTACCATCTTATAGTGAATGCAAACGGGTCGGATATATCAAATGTCATGAAGGCAATAAACATATCCTACGCAATTTATGTTGATTTCCCGGAAAAGCTCTTCAAGGACAGGTATGTAAGCAGGATCATTGAGGATCATGGAGCCTTGATGGAGTCAATATACAGTATTCACAGCAGGAAGGAAAATTCTCCGGAGCTTTATAACAGTACCTGCTTCTACAATGAAGACGGTCTTTTCAGGACTGGTCTGCTGAAGAAGGAGGATATCAGGATCCTGAAGAACCACTCCATCTTCAGCGCTGGCTTGAGGGAATGTACAAATTGTATAACCACAATTGAAGAGGCTGATCTTAGAATTGATGAGATCCTTAAGAGCAAAGGTATAACCCTTGAGGAGCTTCTCAATGATAAGGAAGAGAGAAACAGGATGATTCTTCAGCTAAGAAGGGAATCAACCCTGTCATTGAAGCTGATTGGAGGTCTAATGGGAGGACTTTCAGAATCAGCTGTATCAAAGATAATCAGCAATCATCAATTTTAGTTAACTTTTCAAGAAGAGTCCCAAAAAATAATCGGAGGTGCATTAATCATGGATGTGAATCTTAACTTAGGAAGCAATCCTGGAAGGGAAAAGCCTAAAATGGACCCTGAAACAGTCTACGACCTTATTGTTGTAGGTGGAGGTCCGGCAGGCCTGAATGCGGCACTATATGCAAAAAGAAAGGGTCTGCAGGTGGGAATAATAGCAAGGGATATCGGTGGACAGGTCATGGACACCTCCTCAGTCGAGAACTATCTGGGCTTCACTTCCCTATCAGGTGAAGAGCTTATGAAAAAATTCATCAACCACGTAAACGAATTGAATGTTCCAATTCTTGAGTATGAGGAACTGGAAGCAGTGAATGTCAAGGACGGCTCAAACATGAGAGAGGTTGTCCTGAAGGGCGGTCAGAGGTTCAATACTTATTCCGTTGTCATTGCAACGGGAAGTAAGCCAAGGAAGCTGGGAGTTCCTGGTGAGAAGGAATATGCAGGCAAGGGTGTTTGCTACTGTGCAATATGTGATGGTCCCCTTTTCGCAGGTGAGGAGGTCATTGTTGCCGGCGGTGGAAACTCAGCTGTTGAGGCTGCAATTGACCTGGCCAAGATTGTCAAGAAGGTGACCAAAGTCCACAGATCACAGTTCAGGGCAGACCAGATACACATAGA
>CAYMHD010000066.1:0-5525 GCA_964390135.1 uncultured Gudongella sp.
GTCGTCGGTGACATCGTCGTCGTCATCGTCGTCGTCGGTATCATCATCGTCATCATCGTCATCGTCGTCGTCATCATCGTCGTCGTCATCATCGTCGTCGTCATCATCGTCATCGTCATCATCGTCATAATCGTAGTCGTCCTCTACTTCATATTTAAGAATGTCTCCAGTGTAGGCATGAATTTCCAATTCATATACCTTTCCATCCTTCATGATTTCGATTTCATATTCATCATCGTCTGATTCAAATTCTGTGATGGTCCCACCGCCAACTCTGTCAAGAGCAATTTCTTTGGCTTCTTCAGCTGAGATCATGTTTGCTGGCTCTTTTGATTCTTCTCTGTAATCATCATAATAGTCATCGTCATCGTCTTCATCAGCTTCAAACTTCATAATGTCGCCAGTTATTGCATTGATTTCTATTTCATATTCTTTTCCTTCGTAATAAATCTCGATTTCGTACTTATGGTCATCTGATTCAAAGTCTGTGATGGTTCCACCGCCAACTCTGTCAAGAGCAATTTCCTTAGCCTCTTCCATTGAGATCCAGTTTGCTGGCTCTTTTGATTCTTCTTTGTAATCATCATAATAGTCATCGTCATCGTCTTCATCAACTTCAAACTTAATAATGTCACCAGTTATTGCATTGATTTCTATTTCATACTCTTTACCTTCGTAATAAATCTCTATTTCATACTTATTGTCATCTGATTCAAATTCTATGATGGTTCCACCCTTTGATTCTCTAAGAGCTATAGCTCTTGCTTGTTCTTCAGAAAGCCAATCTGATGATGACTTCCTTGATTCTTCCTTTTCATCCTCGTCATGGGCGTCGTCATCTTCATCCTCGTGACGGCGCTAATAACTTCACCAGTTATTGCATGAATTTCTAGCTCATACTCTTTTCCATCATACTTTATTTTGATTTCATACTTGTTCTCGTCAAGCTCAATTTCAACAATCTCACCGTCCACTTTTGCAAGTGCGGTCCTTTCTGCAACTTCTCTTGATATCATTTCACTTGATTCTGATTGCTTATCAATATTTCCAGCTGCTACCCTAAACAAACTTCCTATTAGGATATTGTGATTCTTGCTGTAGCGCATAAGCTACCTTACAGTCATCTCCGCTATTTCATAGGCTTCAAGGTCATCCGCTATTTCATTCAGCCTGCTTGCTGCTAGTTCAACACCTGTCAGCTTTCTTCCGTCTTCACTTTTTGCAATTGCCTGATTCAAAACGGTTGCTTCAATCTTCTTGTTCTCTAGCATTGCTGCAATTGCCCTGTTGGCCTTTTGGACCAGGCTGCTGTCCATTGTGTCATCATCAACGGTTATCATTACGAAGTTATCCTCTCCGCCTTTGATGTATCCGGTAAGGATCATCAGGTCCACAAGGTCGTTGACCGTATCCTCCAGGTTCTTGTTCTTGGGATTGAAGTCTCTTAACAGCTCATCGGCGTCCTTGTTCAAAGGATTGATCTCAACAACCCTGTCAAGTCGGTTTGTAACTATCTCAATACTTGGATTCACATCCATGGTCAGGGTGTTGGCTGGCTGGGTGGCTACAAATCCCACCATAACCATTGCCAGTATAAAAATTGGAAGTGCATAATAAATCTTTTTAAGTTTCATTTCCTATTCCTCCTTTTCCTCTTCTATACTGGGTTAACTCCTAGGAGGCTTATTTTATTGCATCAATTTCAAAAGTTTTTTAATCTTCGTCATCATCGTCAACGTCGTCTTCATCGTCGTCTTCATCATCTTCGTCGTCATCGTCATCATCTTCGTCATCGTCGTCATCATCTTCGTCGTCGTCTTCATCATCATCGTCGTCGTCATCATCGTCGTCATCATCGTCGTCGTTTGAAGGTACGATGGTAGGTTCAGGTTGGGGCTGAGGTGTAGGTTGAACCTCATTTATCCTTTCAAAATCACTTGAGTCCAATATTTGATCCAGATCCAAGTCCATTCCCTGGCTTAACCTGACAAGCTCCTCAATGCTCAGGTCTACAAGATCCTCTGTCCTAAGCTCGGGGTTCAGGATTATAAGATTTCTGATGAAGGTCATCTTGCTCACTGATATGTTGTATTCCCTAGCGAAGCTCTCTATGGTTGATGTGTTTTCCAGCTTCTGTGAAAGCACAATCGGCTGTAGCTCCCTGTTCTGTAGATATTGGTGAATTCTATTGTCAAGCTCCTGCTTCTGTCTTTCTGCCTTCTCTTCATTATTGTTATACACTGACAGCAGGAGGAATTCATGATCCTTGTCCAAGTATCTTTCCTTCATCATCCTGTCCAGTATCTCCTCAGTGACCTGGTACAGCGTCATTCCACGATAATCAAGATCACTGGTCAAAGCTTCTGCATCATCGTTTTCTGCCAATATGTCTATTACCCTGTCCTGTCTATTCGTTGTTATCTGAATACTGGGATTCACGTCCAGATATATTCTGCTGTCAGGCATCCTGGTTCCAAGCTGCCAACCTAGGAATACCAGTATAAAGGCTGCTGCCACGGATGCATAGGGCAGAAAGCTCTTATAGTTGAATCCAGTAGCTTCCTGTTTTGTTATTTCATCATGTCTAAGCATCTTTGTCCTTGGGGCTTCCTTGATACGATCCAGGATATCAATTGGTGCCTGGTCTATTGATCTTTTCACGCTATCAAGTATTTGCTTGTCCTTCATGCCCTCGCCTCCTTTCCTTCCAGATATTCCCTGAGCTTCTTCAATGCCCTGTGATATTTTGAGAGGGTTGTGGATAGGTTAAGTCCAAGCCCCTCAGCTATTTCCTTATGCTTCATTCCAGACACTGCGTGGAGCATTACAATCTCCCTTTCCTCCTCCGTGAGGAGTGATAATACCCCTTCCAGGACTATCCGGTCATCCATATCGGCAACATATGAGAATCTCCTGTCGTCTTCTACCTCTTCCGGCTCCATGGGGATGCTCCGCTTATCCTTCCTGGTATTGGAATAGTGGAGGTTCTTGGCTATTGTAAACATCCAGGCTAGTGGCTTTCCCATTGGCTTGTAAAGATGTGCAGCTGACAGGATCTTCACGTAGGTATCCTGCATAAGGTCAAGCGCCATCTGATGGTCCCTTGTAAGTGAGACGGAGTATGCATACATTGTCCTTTCCGTAATTGCATACAGCTCATCAAGGGCAGACATGTCATCCCTGGCAAGCCTCTTGAAGATCTTCTCATCTATATCAATCTCGTTGTTTTGATTTTGTTTTGGTTTGTCGTCATAGACAATTGTGAACAGCAGCATCTCCATAGCTCCTTTGATAGTATAACTGTTGAGACGGCGATTTTATTGCACTTAAAATATTATTATCTATACCCCAAATGAAAATAACACAACGGGACCGGTTCTTTTTGTGTTTTTTGTGTTAAAAAAACAAGGCCCGCCATTTAGACGGGACCTTGCTTTATTTTGGGTGTGGGGTGGCACACCTTTTTGGGTTTTATCGATATAATTATCGGATTTTACTTATTAGTTGCCAGAGTTTCCTTTGGAGTTACCTTTTACTTCTTTTGATTTACCTTGGTTTCCTAGCTCGCCAGACTCAATATCACTATTCTCATCATCTGACTCCACTTCTGGCTTGTGCTCCTCTTGCTTTTGTTCTTTAATCAGTTGTCCTGGAGGAGTATCTTTTTCATCTTCCTGGAACTTGACTCCATTCTTTTCTCCTCTGGATGCGGAGAATTCTTCCATGATTTTTTTCGATAGCTCTTTATTATACCCTTCAGCTTTGTCATCGAGGTCATACTCTTTAGTCAAATAAACTAGATAGTCATCAACATCTTCCTCACCCATGAGGTTTTTGATGATATTATACTTTCCAGGTGCGATTCCAAGATCTTTTGCTTCATCAACATCCTCTGGACTCAAGCCTTTTACTTCCATGTTTTCTACCCTAGCTCTAAATTCCTCGTTGTAACCATCGCTGTCGCCTTTTTCCACTTGAGTTCTTTCGCGAGCTTCCTCTGCTATTTTTTCAGACTCCTCTATTTTCTCTTCAATCATTTCCCTGATTTCTTCAGCCAGCTTCTCTGATTCTTCCTGGCTATCTCCCATCAGAGCGATAGTTTCTATTTCATATCTGTCAAAAAGCTCTTCAAGAAAATCTTTTATGTCCTCATTCTCGAATCTGATTTCCTCTCCATCGACTTCAACACTTGTAACAATACCTCTCCTATTTACCTTGATCGTAAACTCATCACCGTCTACTTCAACTGCATTAAGTTCGTAATCATCAGCATATACCCATGTACCTGTTCCAACCATTGCGAATATCAAAAGTGCGGCAACAATCGGTGCCCATCTTCTGTGTGAAAATATACCTTCCTTCATGTAAATCTCATCTCCTACCGAATAGTTTTTATTGCGGATTTTAGTTACAGATCCATCCGCCTTCATAACAACTGCTCTTCCCTTTATTATTTCAAGTATTACTGCCTTCATAGCTATTCCTCCTTGACATACCGCAGGTACTCTGAAAGATAGGGGTAATCCCCTGTCAGTATTTCCATTGCAGCTATTATATATTTACGGTGTCTTTCTATGGTTTTTCGGGGTAGGTTGAGATTTTCTTCAATATTTTTTATGGGTAGGGATCCTGTCCTTCTAATTTCAATTGTCAAATCACTGTCCCTAATAAGGTATAAAAGTATTTGTTTGCATGCTTTTTTTGTCTTTTCAGCCTTGGGGGAGTTCTTGGCAATGTCTGAGAAGCTTAGGCCATATTCCCTTAGGGCTTCTCCAAGGGCGTGGATTTCCAGCCTCAGGTCGTCATTGTAGCCTGTGTCCTGGACATCATTGTACATGTCCTCAGTATGTACATCTGCCGCCTGTCTACCGTTTGTCCTGAACCAGTCGATCAGCCTGCTTCGAATTATCATTCCAGCATAGGACAGGAAGCTTCCCTTGGTTGGATCATACTTTTCTATAGCCTCCGTAAAGCCAAGAAGGGCAATGGACCACTCATCGTCTGCCTTTGTAACAAATCGTCTGGAGGCCTTGGAGGCTGACTTTAGGATAAACGCCTCATGAAGCCTGATAAAATCCTCAAGCTTCCTCTGATCTCCCCGTATTTCCCATATGGTTTTTTCCCAGTCTGCCATCTATGATCCCATCCTTATACTTAGTCCTATTCTAATATTACCACTGAAATCATTCTGTAATATTACTTTTGGATTACATCACATTTCTGCGACTATAAACAGCAAGGGAACCGGCCTACTGAATTAACAGCTGGTAGCGGTCCCCTTGTTGGTATTTATCTATTTTGATTTTTACAAGACAGATGAAACGTCCCCGCGTCGTAAGCTGCAGATCTCCTCCAGCTCCTCCAGGGTTCCCTTGTTTATCAATATACCATTCTCCATCCTGTCCCTCATGGCCTCTGCTTCCTTCTCGCCGTGGGTGTAGATCTTTTTGGTTGCCGGTGCCTTATCAATGCTTCTGATATCCTCAAGATATGACGAAAGATGGTACTTGATCACTTCCCTGTCT
>CAYMHD010000066.1:5535-10440 GCA_964390135.1 uncultured Gudongella sp.
GTGGCTGCCGCCGTCGACTCCATCCCTCAGACAATAGTTGCTGGTCATTCCCATGGCCATAATGGAGGAAAAGATCTCGGCAATCATTCCGTAGCCGTAGCCCTTGTGACCACCATGTACCTCTCCGGAACCGCCGATTGGAAGGATTCCGCCGCCCTTCTTCTCTGCAATGTTTTCTATTACCTTGGCTGCATTATCAGTCCCCTGACCCTTTTCATCAATTGTCCAGCCCTCTGGTAGAGGCTTATCCAGCTTCTTGTACACCTCAAGCTTGCCGTGGGTAACAACCGTTGTGGATGCGTCAAAGAAGAAATCATGTGGATGGGCAGGCATGGCACAGGCAATTGGGTTGCTGCCGATCATGGGCAGCCTTCCAAAGGTTGGAACCATTATGGCACCGCTGTTTGTAAAGGAAAGTCCAAGAAGCCCCCTGTCACTTGCCATTTTTGCATAGTATCCAGCTATTCCGAAATGGTTTGAGTTTTTTACAACTACCATTCCCATACCTGACTTCTCAGCCTTGTCTATTGCCATTGACATGCCCTTGTGGGCAGCAAGCTGACCCATGGCTGATCTTGCATCAATGGTTGCGGATAGGGGTGTCTCAAAGACGACCTCAGGCTCCACACCCACCTTCATCATTCCACTCTTTATTCCATTGTGATACATTGCCATCCTCTGCACTCCATGGCTCTCTATCCCGTAAAGGTCGGAAAGCAGAATAACATCTGTGATGATTTTACTTTCATCCTTTGTAAATCCAACCCTTGCAAAGGACTCTTCACACAGCTCTCTCAATAGTTCATGTCCCACTCTGTAGTAGCTCATCCATATCCTCCTATATTAAGTATTTATGATCTGCTTCCTTTATTATATCCTATGAAAGCAGCATCCTGTCATCAATAAGTCTCCTGCTGCTTTTTGCCCTGTAGCTTTCCAGCAGCTTCTCCATGGTCATATTCTCCCTTTCATCTCCGGCAATATCCAATATGACCCTTCCCTCATCCATCATGATTGTCCTGTTCCCAACCGTCAGGGCCATCTGGATATCATGTGTGATCATAAGGGTGGTTATGGACTTCTGGGATACTATCCTTTTGGTGATTGCTATGATCTTCCTGGCGTTCACAGGGTCCAGGGCTGCAGTGTGCTCATCCAGAAGCAGGAGCTTTGGTGATGCTATTGTGCACATCAATAAGGTCACCGCCTGTCTCTGCCCTCCGGAAAGCTTGCCTACAGGGGTTTTCATCCTGTCCTCAAGTCCCAGATCCAGTGATGACAGAAGCTCCCTGTAGTATTTCAGGTCCTTCCTGTTTGTGGCAAAAATTCCACCCTTGGATCTCCTCCCATAGGCCAATGCCAGATTTTCCTCGATTGTAAGTGTGGGGGCAGTCCCCTTCAGGGGATCCTGTTTAAGCACCCCTATATCCCTTGCCCTTGTGTGCTCAGGCAATCCAGTCAGGTCAACACCGTCAAGGCATATGGACCCTTCATCCAACCGATACCTGCCGCCGATGGCATTGAAGAGGGTTGATTTTCCTGCTCCGTTTGACCCGACTATTGTCACAAAGTCCCCTTTATCCAAGCTAAGGTTCAGTCCCTTAAGGGCCTTCTTTTCTCCAATTGTCCCCTTTTCAAATGTAAGTTGCAGATTTTCAAGCTTCAGCATATTATTTGGGCAATCTGCCCTTCCCCCCTTTTCATCCTATCCCACGTATTCCTTGATGTGCTTGACCATTGACCTTCTCTTTCTGGTTGATGCCTTATCCCTTAAGACCTTCTTCACATAGGGTCCGGAAAGGGCAAGCATTACAACCACGGCTGAAATCAGCTTTAGGGCATAGGGTGGGAAAAGGTCCACCTTAAGGGCAAATGCGATTATTACCCTGTAAATTATTGAGCCACCAACTGCTGTGAACAATCCGTAGGCTACTCCCCTCCTGCCCAGAAGAACCTCACCGATTATGACAGAGGCAAGACCGATCACCACAATTCCAGCCCCTGATCCCACATCTGAAAACAGCTGGTACTGGGCAATAAGCCCTCCTGAAAGGGCAACCAGGCCATTCCCTATCGCCAGGGCCAAGCATTTTGTCCTGTCTGCATCTATTGAAGCCGCCCTTACCATTTCCTCGTTATCTCCAGTTCCCCTGATGGCCAATCCAACCCTTGTCCTGAAGAAGGTCCCAATTATTGCAGCTATTGATATTGCAAGGACCAGGGCGACCAGGGTCTTGCTTCCCACCATGGTGAATATGGTGTCATTCCCAAGAATGGACATGTTGGCCTTTCCGCCCATGACCGCAAGGTTTACTGTATATAGGCCGGTCATTACTATTATTCCTGAAAGTATTGGATTTATCATAAGCTTGGTTTGAAGAAGACCGGTACATGCCCCTGCAAGAGCTCCTGCAAGAATTGCTGCTGCAAGCCCAAGGACCGGGTCTCCCCCAACTGTGAAAACAGCTGTTACGGCCATTCCCAGCACAAAGCTTCCCTCAACCGTAAGATCAGGAATGTTGAGAATCCTGAAGGTTATGTATACCCCAAGGGCCAGTATCCCATATATCAGTCCAAGCTCCATGGACCCGATTAAAAGTGTCATTGCAATCTTCCTTTCTTTGCCTAATTTCCTACTTTAACAAATTCATCTTCAAGCTCCTGCGGTATTGATATGTTTAGCCTCTCCGCTATCCCCACATTGATTACATTGGCGTATTCCGAAACGGTTTCAACCGGATTGTCCCCGATGGCTTCTCCACCGATTATCCTGCCAATCATCCTGCCTGTCTGTTCCCCAAGAAGGTTGTAGTCGATTCCAACGGTGGCCAGTCCACCATCGGCAACCATTGAGTCGGCTCCAACATATATTGGCAGTCCAGCCTCTGTGGCAACCTGTGAATATGTTGCCATTGCCGAGGCGACCATGTTGTCGTTGGGGGTGAAGTATGCATCCACCTCTCCAGTCAGGGATGCCACTGCCTGTTGGATGTCAGCCGTTGATGTTATGGTGACTTCCTTGTAGGGAATGCCTTGTGCATCACAGTAGGCCTTTGTATTCTCTATGCTTGCAGCTGAGTTGATTTCACTGCTGTTGTAAAGGAAGCCGTAGGTCTTAACCTGAGGGGTCAACACCTTTGAAAGCTCAATTATATCCTGAACGGGAATTGAGTTTGAAACCCCTGTAACATTGCCCTCGGGACTGGATGGATCCTTGACCAGACCTGCCTCAACGGGATTGCTTACGGCTGCAAAGACTATTGGTATGTCAGCTGTCGAGGAAAGGGCCGCCTGGGCTGCCGGAGTTGCGATTGCAACTATCATGTCCACCTCTTCCCCAATCAGGTTCTGGATTATGGACTGGAGGAGGTTCATATCCCCGTTTGCATTGTCCATTGTAATCTCAACCTGGTCTCCCATTCCAAGCCTGTCCAGCTCCTCCACAATTGAATCCCTGGACCTGTTAAGGGATGGGTGATCCACAGGCTGCACAATCCCGATCCTGTATTTCCCATCTGTCTCTGCCCCTGAGGATGAAGTGCATCCTGTCAATAATCCCAGCGCCATAATACCTGCCAATAATCCTGCCAACAACTTTTTCATCTGAACATCTCTCCCTTTTATGTTTTTTGTATTGGCATCAGGCAGGTATATATACAAAAAAATCTGCCCTTAAAATAAGGGCAGACCATAATCTGCTATACCACCTTATGTTTATATTGAATCTAGAATGCCAACACATTCCTTGCCGTTAATGCCGGCTTACAGCTTGGATACTCGCACCTGTTTAAACAGGCCTTTCGCCTCGCCCTCAGTGGGGAATTTACCGAACAGCATCTCCGCAGGATTTCCACCATCACCTGCTCTCTATTGGCGCTTGATTCGATTTGACTTCCACTTCATCGGTTTGTTGTATTAGATTATATGGGCTGAAATTATCAATGTCAAGATTTATTTGTAAATTAAGACAAAACCATCTCTCATCTCCTCTGTAAGGTTGATGTTAAGGGCTTTTGCAGTGTCCATATTTATCATGTTGGAGTATTCAGCTATCTGCTCAACGGGATTTTCCGCTATGGACTCTCCCTCCATAATTCTCACAACCATCCTGCCAGTCTGCCTTCCAAGAAGGGTATAGTCTATTCCAACGGTGGCCAGTCCACCATCCTTGACCATTGAATCCGCACCAACATAAATTGGGATCCCCGCTTCCGTGGCAAGGTCCACATAGGTTGGCATGGCGGATGCAACTGTGTTGTCGTTGGGTGTGAAGAATGCATCCACCTCTCCCACAAGGGATGAGACTGCCTGATTAATATCTGCAGTGCCGGTTATTGTAGCCTCCCTGTATGTCAGTCCCTTTTCATCAAGGTATTCCTTGGCCCTCTGGATTCCCGTTGTGGAGTTGATCTCACTGCTGTTGTAGACAAGGCCGTAGGTCTTTGCATCCGGAGTCAGCCTTTGTGACATCTGGATGATATCCTGAACCGGTATTGAGTTTGAAACTCCTGTGATGTTTTCGTCTGTCTCCGAAAAGCTCCTTACCAGCCCCGCCTCCACGGGATTGCTCACAGCCGAGAAGACTATTGGAACATTTTCCGTTGCAGCCCTTGCAGCCTGGGCTGTGGGTGTTGCTATTGGTACAATCATGTCCATTCCTTCCCCCACCAGGTTTTGCATGATTGACTGGAGAAGGTTCATGTCCCCATTTGCGTTGTGTAAGGAAAGCTCAATGCTTTCCTCATAACCCAGTTCATCAAGCTCTCCCTGGATCGAATCCCTGATTTCATTTAGGGATGGATGGTCAACGTGCTGAACGATTGCAATTTTGTAGCTTCCTCCTTTTGCAGCCGATTCCCTTGCGCACCCTCCCAATAGTCCAACAATTAGCGCTCCTGCCATAAG
>CAYMHD010000067.1:0-10328 GCA_964390135.1 uncultured Gudongella sp.
CATACAAGGCAGCCTAGGCCTTATTTATAATACTATCTTATGTGAATGTGTTAACTACTACACTCTTTCTCAAGTCTTATATCGACTTATTATAAAAATGTTACCAGCTTCAACCTATTATTGCTTTCTTATCTTTCATCGAAAGATATTTTAAAGATGTTGCCGTTGCGGCACCTATCGATATGTACATCCACACACTTTCAAATCCTACTAAGCTATTTATGGATAAACTATAGACTATTGCAACTAAGGAATATGGAATGGACGAAAATATACTTGCACCTAGAAGTAGAACAAAAGAAGACATACCATGTATCTGAATCCCAAGCAGGATTGTGAATATAATTGTAGGTATAGAAACTCTAAAGAGGGTAGCTCCATAAATCGATCCTTGGTCTAATTCAATAGTTATTGCAACAAAATTGACGAAAATTACACCAAGATATGAAATAATTGCAGCTACTGAAAATCTTAGTATGCCCTCAGTTTTTCCCTTATTAATAAGATATCCAAGCAATAAGCCTCCTAGACCCACTGTGATTAGAGAAACCCTTGGCAATAATACCGTGTTATCTCTTAAATGGTCAAAAGGTATCGATATTATCCATCCAACCAAATATGCTAGACTTCCGTATAAAAAGGCTGCAAGTATCTCCATAGCTTTATTTAAATTACTCATTCTCAGATGCTCCTTTCTAACAGTATCGCTCAGGACAGTTTGTTATGGCACCATGTTCATGCTATTTGGCTACGGTTAAATTTATCATTTTTACAGAAATTTAACACAGATATATCAGTTGCTTGATACAGATATTGTATTATAAATAGGTAATAAAAGGTATATTGAAATATAGCTATATTAAAATACACATTCAAATAATAATTTAATGGAGGGGTCCAGATGTCATCAGAATTATCTAGAATCTTGTTCGTATGCGTAAAAAACTCATTTAGAAGTCAAATAGCAGAAGCTATAATGAATCACAAGTACGGGGATCACTTTATTGCGGAAAGTGCCGGTCTGAATACATCTGAAATTCATCCACTGGCAATAAAAGTAATGGGTGAATATGGGATTGATATATCGAACAACACCGTAAACAGCGTATTGGATTATTACAAAGAAGGCAGGCTCTATAGCCATGTGGTCACAGTATGCAGTAGAGAAGACGAGAAAGAATGCCCAATTTTCCCAGGAGTTAAGTTGAGGATAAACTGGGAACTTGAAAACCCTGAATACTATACAGGCTCAGAGGAAGAAAAGTACAAAAAAGCCAAGAACTTGGTAAGTGATATTGAACGCAGAATTGATGAGTTGGTAAAATATGTCCAATCCCAATATTCCGATGATAATCAATAGATTGATTTTTGCTACTCAAAAAACTCCCATATGGCTGCAGTACCGATTATATTATAGAAAGGTACTGCAGCAATTTTATTATATTCATAGGATGACCAAATAATGCATATTAAAATCTTTTCTCTCTTACACTAATATTTTAATAATATTAAAAACTCCTTGTCATAGCTTCCTGTGAATTCTTAAGACCTCACATTCAGAGTAGCCTAAAGAACAACAAAAAACTAATGCAGGATCCAATGCCTTATCTCACCAGTCCAAAATAGAAATAGTATTTACAGCCAACCTTAAAAGGGTATAGGTATATACATAAGTATGTAAACACAAGGAGGTCAAATATGTCAGAATACGATTTATCCCATTTTGAAAGCAAGCTCATAGTCAGAAATATTGAGAGTAAGGATTTTGACGAAATAATAGAATTGCAGAAGCTATGCTTCCCTAAGATGATACCCTGGGAAAAGGACCAACTATCAAGCCATATAAGAATATTTCCCGAGGGACAGATATGTGTTGAATATGATGGAGTCATTATTGGTTCAAGCTCAAGTCTCATAATCAATTTTGATGAGTACAACGAACAGCACTCATGGGATGAAATAACAGATGAAGGCTACATAACAAACCATGATCCTGATGGATACAACCTGTATGGAATGGAAGTAATGGTCCATCCTGATTATAGAAACATGAAGATCGGAAACAGATTGTACGAAGCACGAAAGGAGCTTGCCGAAAAGCTGAACCTAAAGAGCATAATCATTGGAGGAAGAATTCCAAATTACCACAATCATTCATCAGAGTTAACGCCTAGGCAATATGTTAATGAGGTCATCCGGCATAACATATACGATCCCATTCTAACCTTTCAGCTTAAGAATGGCTTTGTTATAAAAAGGATAATCAAGAAATACCTGCCTGAGGACAAGGCTTCCTTGGAGTATGCAACATTGATGGAATGGAGCAATATAGAGTACCAAGGAAAGAGCAAGCACCAGTTTAAAACAGCTTATCCTGTAAGAGTCAGCGTTATTCAATATATGATGAAAAAGATCAACTCCTTTGAGGAATTCGCTCACCAATGTGAATATTATGTTGATGTCGCCTCTAACTATCATTCTGACTTTGTGGTTTTCCCTGAAATATTCACCACCCAGCTGCTTTCCTTTGTTGACCAGGATACCCCCAGTCAGGCAATCAGGGTGCTGACTACATTCACCGATAGATACCTGGAAATGTTCACACATTTTGCAGTAAGATATAATGTAAATATAATTGGTGGTTCTCATTTCGTTGAGGAAGATGGCAAAATCTATAATATAGCTTATCTGTTCAGGAGGGACGGCACCATAGAGAAGCAATATAAATTACACATAACCCCAAATGAAAAACAATGGTGGGGGATTTCAACAGGTGATGGCATCAGGGTATTTGATACCGACTGCGGAAAAATTGCAATCCTGATATGCTATGATATGGAGTTCCCCGAGCTTGCCAGAATCGTTACTGAAAAGGGAGCCAATATAATCTTCACTCCTTTCTGTACCGATGAAAGACAAGGCTACTTAAGGGTCAGATACTGTGCCCAGGCAAGAGCGGTTGAAAACCAAATATATACTGTCATCGCCGGTACTGTAGGAAACCTGACCCATGTTGAGAACATGGACATCCAGTATGCACAGTCTGCCATATTTACGCCTTCAGATTTCTCATTTGCCAGAGATGGAATCATGGCTGAATGCACACCAAACATTGAGATGGTTATCGTTGGAGATTTGGATCTGGAACTGTTGAAGCGTACCAGAAAGTCAGGTACGGTAACTCTTCTTAGCAGCAGGAGGTCTGACCTGTACGAATTGAAGGAGAGAGAAGAAAAATAGGTATTTCTGAAGTGAAAATAATTATTTAATTTGCTGCTTAGCGTTATTATTCCAACAAAAATCCCGGAAAGGCTTATATAAGCCTTTCCGGGATTTATTTGATTTTGCTTTCAAAAATGACGTCAGGCCTATTTCTCGGCTTCATACTTCAATGATTTTCAGATCAGTACCCACTCCATAACAATGTGCAACACCGTCCATTACTTTCCCCTGAGCATGTGTCCTTTCACCCTTATAATAAAAAAACAGATCGAACAAGGAAGACCCCTCAAAATCATAATCCGTAAGTTCCTCTTGGATTATCCGTTCCATTTCGTTCACGTTATGACCCTTCTCTATCAGCTTCCCGATAGTTTTCTGATCGATTATTAGTTCCATAGGATTCCTCCTTTTCGTAATTACACATTTAATAATATTGGCCTGGGATAAAAAGATGCCCCTTTGTCTTACAAAACGTTAATTAGGAATAATGGTTCTTGTTTCTATTCAGTTGGAAGTTCTTCAAACTTCGGTACTTTCTCAAGCTCCGTATCCCAGTTTGCTCTGCTTGAATAATAGATATGTCCTTGCGGCTTTATGTCTATATCACTATCAATACTTCCTGCAGGAACGACCAGTAATTTCCCACCCATTTGGACATTTGGCAAAGCCGACCCGCAATTAGTGCAAAAGCTTTTAATGTGTCCTTCTGAACGAAAATTGAAGGTTCTGGTTTTTTCTTGACCAGACAACCACCTCAGCTTAGCTGTAGAAGAAAACAGGTTGGCTGCATGGGCTGAACCTGTATCTTTGCGGCACCGCCCACAATGGCAAAGATAAAAGTTCTCAAAATCTCCTTCTATTTCGAAAGTAACTTCACCACAAAGGCATGATCCCAAATATTTCATAAGCAACTCCCCTTCTTGATAAATTCATTGCTAAATCAATAGACCTACACTATAATTCAAATCAGTCACTTCTAAATATATAAATTTAGCATTAAACATACTACACCAACTGTTTATCTGAACTGGGACAAAACACCTGTCCCTTTGTCCACTTCTCTAATGCCAGCTACTTCTTCTTTTTCATTCCATCTAATCCAGCCCCAACAGCTACTCCAAGTGCTATTCCAATGGCAATGTTGTCTAATGCAGCCCCAAGTGCTACACCAATTGCAAGCCCAATTGCGAGATATGACACATCACTGTTTCCGTTTCCTTTTTTACTCAAATTTTACACCTCTTCTCAATTTAAATAATAACATGTATGGGACAAAGTTTGGGACAAAGTTCCTGTCCCCTTGTCTTGTTGCAAGCTCCATTATTTGACTATGATCACAAAGGACGTTTTGCCATGCTACATTTGAAAGGCAGTAATCCAATAGCATATTGCTGCAATAAACGAAAGTGGAGTCATAACATATTTCTCCTTCTTACTTTTGGATGTCAGGTTCATAACCGTATTCAAAGATAGATAAGCAGCAAAAAAGAAACAAATATACATAGTTATCCTATAAGAAAACATCAGAGGAATGAATCCCCCAGCCTGTAGAACTATTACCATGGCAAAAATCTGAACAGCAACAGAAACTATTGCCATGATTCTGAATTTCTTGGGTAGGATTTTGTATTGTCCACCCATTGTAAATTCTCCTAAAGGTAAACCACAAGCAACAAGTACTGTCATAACTGCTATACAAAAAAATAAAAATGCACCTATTACTGCGAACATGAATTAAAATCCTCTCTTTCATCAAAAATAAGTAAAGACCAAGTCAATTTATCAATTGCTTAGTTTCTAACGACTGAGAATCCTTCTATACTTACTCTATCACAACTAGTAAACATACGAGAAATTTCATTGATGCTGTTTAACCTATACCAGCTCCTCTACTCATGCCTCGCTCTAATCTTACCCCTTTATTGTACCTTCTATTCTCACTGAAATCCTGTTCCGGCTGCTAACCCACCGAGTTATCAAAATCACAACGGTACACCACTATCAAGATGTCAACATCATCTCTGCATAGGTCTTTTCCCTTCTTCTTAACATTTTGAGACAGAATCATCCCCGAAGTTGGCAAATATTAAACTGACATGTATAATTTGATTTCTTATAATCCTCATCCCCGTTATGGCAAATTAAATTCTTATCATTGACTTAAATCAATGCAGCATATACTTTAAGCTGTCATAATATAACCATAGAAATTATTAATAGGAATTATGAAAGGAGACTTTTTAATGAAAATTTCCAAGAATAACCCCATACGTTTCTGGAGCATTATCTCAGGAATTTCTTTGCTAATTATGGCTATAGCAGCCGGTTATGCCTATGGCTTCTCATTCAATCAGATCTATGTTGAGAATAATCCACTGCAAACCATGGAAAACATACAATCAAATAGCACCCTGTTCTATTCAGGTGCCATTGTTTGGTGTCTTATCCTTGCCACAGACATAATTGTATCCTACGGATTCTACAGATATTTAGAGCCAACCCATAAGCCAATTGCCATAATCTCAGGTTCACTTCGGCTTATGTACTCTCTATTCCTAGCAATCGGCATTGTTTTTCTCTTCGGAAAAAACACTGAAATATTTTTAAAAATGTGGTCACTTGGTTTATTTGTTATCGGTTTCCATCTGACAGTAACTGGCATTGGAGCCTTCTTAAGCTCTGAGACACCTAATCTATTGGGTTTACTTTTGATTATCGCAGGAGTAGGGTATAGTCTAATTCACGGACTCCAAAACTTTGTCCCTCAGGCAGCTTCCTTCGCCACATCCTTAGAAGCTATTCTTGCCATACCCATGACTGTCGGAGAACTCTCTTTCGGCATCTGGCTATTGATCAAGGGAGGTAAAAAAGTCAATCAGAAAACTTCAAATGCTCCTGTACAGACAACTCTTGATCCCACCCAGTGACTCTGGTGCATCAATTCCCGCCCTTTTCGTAATGATATGGGATACTTTAAAACGAAAGAATAACAGCCACATAACCTGTAAACCCTTTTATATCAAGGACTACACGGCTATGTGGCATTTTTTCGCAAAAATCGTCAGGAACTGTTTGGCATGCAACCCTAATCGAACACTATTTGGGTACGGTTGTATGGGACAGAGTTCCTGTCCCCTTGTCTTTGTCCTTACTCATCAAGACTAATTTACTTGCTAAGAATCCGGACAATACGATCGTAAACAACCTCAGATACCATCACCTTTGTTCCTCCCTGTGTATCGAAAAACGGAACAATTGGGGTACCCCCGGTTGTATTCACAAACTGAACGACAACTGTATCAATATCTTTGTGATAACGAGCAATGCTGTAATATCCTAAAACCCAGCCGGTATGTCCATAAACATAAATAGAGGAGTAAACAGCCTGTTCATTATCGTTCAGCAATGAGCCATCGTTTAATGCTCTCAAGAATATACCCACATCCTCAGCTGTAGCTACCATTCCAGCATCAATGTGCTTAAAATCAGACTCGACACCAACGTAATAGCCACTCATAACATCGTCTAAATTCACGTCTCGAATCGAACCGAAGGTATTTTCTAATCCTAGCTGAGAAAGAATCTCCCCCTTGATGTATTGGAAATTGCTGTAACCCAACACCTTTTCAATGATTTCAGATATCAATAAATAGTTTGTATTTGAATAGCGATATTTTTCATCTGGTTCAAAGTCGGCAGGCATATCCAATACCAAGGAAAGCGCTTCAATATTTGTTTCTGGTGGGTTATCCCAGCGGTAACCAAGCTGGTCAGTTATATTGGGAATTCCACTACGATGCTGGACCATCATTCTAAGGGTTATCTGATCTGCATATTCAATCCTTCCCACTAGCTCTGGTAAGTAATCTGCAAGGGTTTTATCCAAATCCAACCGTCCGTCATTGACCAGTTTGGTAACAGCAACAGCATCGTATAACTTGCTGATACTGCCAATCTTGAATAATGATTGAGGGTCGGCTGGTATTTGATTGTCTCGGTCCTTCCAGCCTGCAGCATAAAACTCTGGTGGCTGGCCTGCTTCATCAACATACACAATTATTCCATCTAATCCGCTACTAATTGCGTCATCGATCTGTTCTTGGACAGTGTCAGGTAATGGTGTTATCCAAGCCCATATTCCATCCCAGGGCGGGAATACAACAAGACAGATTATCCCTACCAAAGGCATAATTATTCTAAGTATTTGAACGATTCGTTTCTTTTCTTCCATTAGCTATTCCTTTCTAAACGGACTCCAGGCTAAACAACTATATCTAAAATCCTGCATTGAGGCAATCACTCACATCATAATATCAGATATTTCCAGCCTCAACCAGTTCTTCAATAAAATATATTTTGCATATTACAACCCTCAAACCGTTATACTTTCATCAGAATTGTAATAATTTATTGTTTTTTCCCTATCTTCTTTCACTTTTGCCTCCCTCTAGTCTTACCCCTTTTTTCTTACTCTTATTCTCCCTCAATTCTTGTCCACGCTACCTCCCCTCACTTGTAAAATAGATTCTGTGATGCACTGTTCCAATAGCTACACTCACTTTCTGGCACCTATTATCCCTGTCTTATCTCCTTTTTCTGTCCCGCATTTCAGGCATAATTATCCCCGATGTGCTCACTCTTGGTGTAAAATCATCGGGGAAGCTAGATTCTTTATATGAGCAGGAATATAGTGGGAGCAGATAATTAAACTAAGCTTTTTGTCCTTCAACGAGAACCTCAAATCCACCATAAGCCATTTTGTTCATCTCAAAGGGAGATACGAAGTCACTTTGTTCTTTATAGTCTTCATCCATTTCTTCCATCACCTTTTTGTTTACCTCATCACGGTGTTTCTTGGATTCAAATATAATAAAAGAGAACCATACGTCATCCCCATCTTCTGCACCTGCCATTTCCTTGAAAGAACGTGATTTATCCGGCCCCATTTCTTGTTGCTTTAGGTCTTCACCCTTGCATTCAAAATATTCTAACGCACCATGCTTCATCCAAGAATCCCGCCCTTGGTCTGCCATTTTTCTATACTCTTCTGCTTTATCTTTTGGTACAACTAACACAAAACCATCAACATATTTAGACATTTTAGATACTCCTTTCTGAACTAGTATTACTACCAATAAATTACCCTTCTCGTTGACCATTAACCACTAGTATAATCGACAGGGACGGACATTTTTGATTTTATTCCAGGATATCTTTGCCCACTTCCCTCACACTACTGTAAGGCAATTCAAGCAAGCGGGAGATGGATCTGTATGAAAGCCCACTCTTTCTTATGAGATTCCCTATCAACTCGTTCTTAATCCAACCATCTCCCCTTATCTGAACCATTTCATCTATACCATGCTTTGAAAAGCATTCGGAGATTATAGCTTGAGCTTTTTCTTCCCTTATTCTCTCCATATCCTCCTTTATCTCCAGGTACTCCTTGCTGTCCTCTATGGTGTGAAACTCCTCGAATGATTCCAATTTATCATTGAAAAGCTCCATAACAATTCTATACTGATCTCTTTTTTCCACCTGACTCCTGATCAAATACTCACGGTAGCTGCTCCATTTGTAATCTCCTGGGTTCTTAACTATTTTTGCACTTACTGGGTTATTGTGAACATACCTGACCACCTGCAAAAGGTATTCATCTGAATCTATCACATGACTCTTGAACCTGTCCTGGAAAACATGCCCCACCATATTTTGATCTTGATTGTACATCATGGCAAATTTTATGTTGATCCTCTTCATTGCCAGGGATAGCTGATCCAGTTCTGCCTTTAAAACCAAATGGACGTGATTGTCCATTATGCACCAGGCAGCAAGTTCTATGCCTGTATCCTTTTCTTGCTCTTCAATCATTTCCATAAATGCAGCTTTATACCGCTGATTATTGAATATATAGCTTCTGTTGTTACCCCTTACAAGAATATGGTAATAACCTGTTGGACTTTCTTCTCTTGCAACTCTAGACACATTATCACCTCTGAGGTCAGATACCCAGGAATATGTTCTATAATCAAAGTGAACCGTCCCTGGTGATTTTATTCACTTAGGGTAACATGCCAAACAGTCCCTGGTGATTCTTACATAATGGTTCTTGGACCTACATTTTTCTGGGTATATATAACAAGCAGGAATATGAAAAGGATTTAATGACCAGGAAATGTCTTAAACATGTCTTTCATGGATATTCCATGGTCTGTGAACGTTGTTGGAGGGTAGATTTAAGGAGGGCTGGTAATGAAATTAGTACCTTATATATCCATTGATTCAGGTGCTGAGGAAGCAATGGAGTATTACAAAGAACTTCTAGACGGTGAGATTGTGTATATCATGAGATATGGTGATGGTCCCGAGGAAATGTTGACAGACAGTAGTGTAAAGGATAAAATTCTCCACGCTACAATGATGTATGGGGATGACCAACTACTGTATTTCTGCGATAATCTCGAGGAACCTCTTGGACCTGGTAATGTTAGCATAAACCTTATGATCCAGTCAGAGGAGGAAATCAAGAGGGTTTATGAATTCCTATTTAGGGATGCCCAGAAAATCACACAACCTTTACAGGACACCTTCTGGAACGCAAAATTCGCTTCACTTATTGACAAGTATGGTGTTTACTGGAGCATGAACTATGATATGGACACAGGTGAGAAATAAGAATGGGACAAAGGTAAAGACAATACAAGGGGACAGAGAACCTGTCCCCTTGTATTGTCCCCGATGCGCTCACTTTGGGTGTGAATTCATCGGGGAAGTTGGGTGCTTTTTATGGGCAGGAATATGGTGGAAAATGGGTGGAAGCAAATAATTATTATACGAAAAGCAAGGAATTATTATAGATGCCAAGTAAGTTTTAAATTAGGACAATTTTCTTGATATCAGTACTACCGTCTCAACATGCGTTACCACATAACCTTTATATAAAATAGCAAATCGTACTGTAACCGGGGTAAATACTCATTTCCTATCCCCCCATTTTTGCTTCTAAAAGTCTTAATGTGGGTGCTGAATTAGTAATATTCCTTCGAATCTTCGTCGGGTTCTTGAGCCTCTTTACCGGTCATCAAGTCCTGAATCCATATTGGTAC
>CAYMHD010000068.1:0-2393 GCA_964390135.1 uncultured Gudongella sp.
ACTTCTTCTTTCTGGCAGTCAAAAATATTATGGAAAGAAATACTCCAATGGCAATACCTGTTGTGACAATGATACCAGGATAACTTCCATCAAATCCGTCCTGGGAAATATGCTTCAAGAGTATTCCCATGTAGGCCCAAACCATAACAGCTCCATAGGCCTTGTCCTTCAGCTTCCAGATTGTGGTTCCACCAATGAGCAGACCTGTCAGAAGCACTAGGATTGTCCATATGGATTCGGAAATTCCAAAGCCATTCCAGCCAATATTGACCAGAAATGCAGTTACATTGGCAATGGTTGCAATTGTAATCCAGCCAAAGTATACACTAAAGGGCAACCTTGCCCATAGCATCCTATCCCCAGATGTTGCCATTGACCTTAGGGTCAGTACAATAACCATCAGGGAAACCAGGATTACCAGCATAAGGACAAGGGTCAAGCCTATATTTCCATGATGCCAGTTATATATCCAGATGCTGTTTGCAATGGAGGATAGAATATAGAACTGATTGACCTTCTTAAGGGAAATGCTGTCCCTGTATCCGCGACTTATGTACACCAGCTGGTATACTGAATAGACCCCCAACAGAATATATATTACACCCCAGATTGAAAAAGTGATTCCTGCAGGCGCAAACAAATTGGGCAGATTATCCGAAACCTCCCCTGTGGTTATGCCATTGATTGGCAGAATATTTGCCAGAGCATTTGCACCAACCATCAAAGCATACATTGCCAATGCAACAAATCCTGTAAAAAGACCTTCCTTTTTTCTTACCATTCTTCTCCCCCTTTCCATTTTTGCCGTCTATTTCTGTTCTGGGAAAAGGTAACCCATAATATCTCTTCTGGATACTATTCCAACAAGCTCTCCTTTTTTGTCTATTACAGGCAAACGCTTAACTTTCTTTTCCACCAATAATGTTGCGCCTTCCTCAATTGTCTGATCAGGATCAATTGTAACAACCTTCTTGGTCATTATGTCTCCAGCCTTCTGCCCCATTGAGTTCTTGAGCTCATCCATGAATTTTTTTGGACTATCAAGATATATCAGCCCACCGAGAACCTCAAGAACAGCCGGTCCCTTTATCCTTGAAGCTCGTCTTATAAGATCCCCCTCTGTAACTATCCCAACAAGCTTGCCTGATTCATCCAGAACTGGAAGGCCACTGAGATTATGCTTGATCAGCAATGAAGCACACTTCTCAACGTTGTCATCCATTGTTACGGTTATTACGTCCTTAGTCATGATATCCTTGATATACATAGAAATTCCTCCATTTTTGTGATTTTCCTTCTATCTGGATGATACCCAATTATGGGTATCTTGAACAAAAAAAGGCATCCATCCCTTGATGGATACCTAATGGTGCAAGTTCCTATGATAGAAGTATGCTTAGGGTCCTGCTCAGTTTTTCGAAATCAACAAAGCGACTTTCCCGAGCCACTTCCTTTCCCTCATTGAATACCAGGATTGTTGGTATTGAAAATATCAGGTGCTGACCTGCAAGCTTTACATTCCTGTTGACGTCGATCCTTCCTATTTCAATATCGTAATCCGATGTCATATCCACCAGTTTGGGGAACACCGAATGGCATACATTGCAATTTTCCGAGCTGAAGTAAAGTATGTGGACCTGCTTCTTCGAGAACTCCTCAAGCTCTTCTTCCGAGTTTAAATATACAACCTTTTCTGTGTTCAAGCTTTTCCTCCTTAGAATGATACTTCGGTTTCCTGTTTTTTTACACTTATGCTTCTTGAATTATTTGGGCACCTCTACTCTTCAGGTCCTCCAGATTCTTAAGATGTTCTTCGGAATCAACGTAACCCAGTCCTTCCTTTAGAATTCCAACCCTATGACCATCCTGCAAAAGGGCAAGAACCGTTTCCCTTACGCAAAACTCGCTAGCTATACCAGCTACTATGACCTCATCCTCCAGAGAATCCCCAAGAACCGCCTGGTGTTCGTTCCTTGCCTCGTAGGCTGAATACTCCTCGATTTCATCATCCATACCCTTATAGAAGACATTCTCATCACTTGGTCTTGCTTCATCCTTCTCAACAAGCTTGAAAAAGTCCTCATGGATCCTAGCGCCTCTTTCCCCCTGGACGCAATGCTCCGGCCAGATTCCACCATTGACCTTGAAGCTCCTGTTGTACCTGGAATGCCAGTCCATTGAATAAAATACCCTGAGATCATTATCATTGATATACTGTATGATTCTCTTTACTGCACTTTCTGCATTTTCGCATGCCAGCGACCCGTCGATGAAGTCATACTGACAATCCACTACGATCAAGCTTTTCATATTTTCACTCCTAAATCAAGCAAGGCAGCCAAAAGGCCGCCTTCAGTCTAGGAAGTATCGCTTTTTCCGAATCTGGCATCCTC
>CAYMHD010000068.1:2403-10190 GCA_964390135.1 uncultured Gudongella sp.
GGATTTGATGTGAAAGATGTACATATGACCGACCTGATTACAGGTCGTGAACCCTTAGAAGATATTCAGTTTTTAGGAACTGTTGGCGGGTTTTCAAACTCTGATGTTTTGGGGTCTGCAAAAGGTTGGGCAGGTGCTATTAAATACAATTGATGGAGGAGAGGGGCAGCCAAAAGGCCGCCTTCAGTCTAGTAAGTATCTCTTTTTCCGAATCTGGCATCCTCAACCCATTCCTCAGCTTTTCTGAGGTGATTCACCATGTCGTCAAAAATTCTATAATGGTATTCTTCCTGACGTACCAGATAGTCAAACAATTTCTCACCCTTCTCGGAATCAGCTTCATCCTTCATCTTCTTGTAAAGGTCTATACTTTCCTGCTCCTTCTTAAGGGCTAATCTATATGCATCAAGCTGATTTGGATCAACCTTCACATCAACCTTGAAATCAGATTCATTCTTGAAAACATTCTCAAACTCGACAAAAGCATTGTCTTCGTCAAGACTGTAGTCAACAGCTTCAGCATATTTCCTTACCAGGTCAGCATGCTTCTTCTCGTCATCGGCAAGGTTCAGGAATACCTTCTCAAGGGCATTGCCCTTGTTCTTCTCTGCCTGTTCTCTGTAATAGTTCTCGCCGTCAACCTCCATTTGGATTGCAAATTCAACGTAGTTCATCAGTCAGCCTCCTTATTAATATTATCTTGAGTTCCTATAATTATATACCCCGTAAGTTTCCCTGTAACCGTTTAATTTGAATAATTCAACAATTCATATATGTCTTGGGCACTTGGTACCATCAGTGAACCATTTGCATGGTCTGCACTCAAGACAGGTAACTATTTCGCCTTCGCCTGTCATGTGCTCAATGAAATCATGGTCCGCTAGCTGGCCCCTTCCAATTGCAACCAGGTCCAGAAGCTGATTTGACAGAAGATAGTCCACCTGGTCCTTGGTGAGGATCTTGTTAACCCCAATTACAGGTATCCCTACATTATCCTTGATCAATGTTCCTCCGTAAACTATCCAGTTGCAAGGAAAGTCATCTGGGATCTCAACCTCTATCTGTTCATTGTCAAAGCCCGTAGACACATGAAGATAGTCATACCCTATTTCCTCCAGGTACTTTGCTCTTTCAATGCTCTCCTGGATTGTATCGTCATTTGAGCCCATCCTCATTCCCAGAATGAAATCCTCTCCCGTGATATCCCTTGTTTCATCATGGATCCTTCTTGCAATCCTGTTTCGGTTTTCAAAGCTGCCTCCGTATTCATCCGTCCTCCTGTTGACCTTCTTTGAAAAAAACTGGGTCAGCAGATAGCCGTGGGCTCCGTGGATCTCCACTCCATCAAAGCCAGCCAGCTGTGCCCTCTTAGCCGCCTGGGAATACTCACTGATTGTCCTTTCCACCTGGTCTATTGTCATCCCCCTTGATGTTCTACCCTTTATCTCAAAATCCGATGAGGTAAAGGGCGTTTCCGTGACATCGGACTTTGCCCTTAGCCCTGCATGATGAAGCTGGATTATGGCAGTTGCACCATTCTTATGTATGACAGAAGAAAGCTTTGCCAAACCTTCTATGTAGGAGTCATCCCATATTGCCAGCTGGTCAACAGAAAGTCTTCCATCCGGATTGATACAGGTTGCTTCAACTATCACCAGGCCTGCACCGTTTTTCGATATCCTGTCATAATGTTCAATGTTTCTCCTTGATACGTATCCATTGTCATCTGCGAACCCGAATGCAACCATCGAAGGAAGCACAAATGGGTTCTTCAGCTTCAATTTTCCAAACTCCCTGTGTCCATATAGACTACTCATAATATCATCCTTCCAGTTTTTTTACCATGCCCTTACTATTATTCTAATTGTATAACGAACCATTGTAAACCAATAATGTAAATTTCCCTTGAATTTGTTCCGGATATCTACTATAATATTTTGATTGCAACAATTAAGGAGGCGATCTAATGAAATTTAACATAAAAAGATTTATGCTTATCAATCTGGGACTATTGATCATGACCATGGGAATGTACTTTTTCCTTATACCATCAAATCTGGCAGTTGGAGGGGCAACCGGTCTGGCAATGATCCTGAGCTATCTGATTCCAACAATACCAATGGGAGTAATACTCGCAGTTCTAAACATCATCCTGTTTATAACCGCCTTTATTGTTTTAGGCAAGGAGTTTGGGGGATATACGGTATATGCATCCCTTGCACTATCGGGCATGATTGGATTTTTCGAACTTGTGATACCAATGACAGCGCCCTTCACTGACGACCTGTTTATCAATCTTATATTTGGAATCCTCATTAATGGTGTGGGCATGGGTATAGTTTTCAATCAGAATGCATCCACAGGTGGAACGGATATCATCGCGAAGATCATAAACAAGTACACACACATGGATATCGGGAAGTCCCTGCTTGCCTCAGACTTTTTCATCACAATATTTGCAGGACTTGTATTTGGAGCCAGGCTTGGTATGTATGCACTACTTGGAATTGTTATAAACTCTCTTGTGATCGACAAGATGATAGCCGGTTTCAATGTAAAGATCAACATGCTGATCATTTCATCCGAGCTTGATTCCATCAATGGTTACATTCTTACGGACATTGGAAGAGGAACCACCATTTATCATGGAGAGGGTGGTTTTTCAAATGAAGACAAGAGAATCATAAATACCATAGTTTCCAGAAGTGAATACATCAAGATCAGGGACTTCATCAGAAATATAGACAAGAAGGCTTTTGTATCCGTTTCATACGTAACAGAGGTTGAGGGTGAAGGATTCACATACTAAGGAGATGATCTCTTGAAAAACTATAAAATGACCATCCAGTACGACGGAGGCAGGTATCTGGGCTGGCAAAGGCTTCCAAAGTCAGATCGGACAATTCAGGGCAAGCTGGAAAATGTAATAAGCGAGATGTGTGAGAGGGAGATCAAGATAATAGGGTCAGGCAGAACTGATGCTGGCGTTCATGCACTTGGTCAGGTTGCGAACTTCAAGACCGAAATTGATATGTCCACCTCTGAAATTCATGATTACATCAACCATTATCTGCCCAATGACATAGTTGTGACGGAAATGGAAGAGGTGGATGAACGGTTTCACAGCAGATACAATGTGAAGATTAAGGAATACAAATACCATATATACACAGGTGATTTCCAGTCTCCCTTCTACAGGAAGTATTCCTGGCACATAAAGGAGCCCCTGGATATGGACTCCATAAGCCTTGCAATGGAGGCACTCCAGGGAACACATGATTTTCTGGGTTTTTCATCTGTGAAGAAGGTAAAAAAATCCACAGTAAGGACCCTCCATTCCATTAGTTATACGCAGGATGGTCCATTGCTTTCCTTTGTTTTTAAAGGGGACGGATTTCTTCATAACATGGTGCGTATACTTATGGGCACTCTTGTTGAGGTGGGTCAGCACAAGATGACCCCTGAGGATGTTCAGAGGGTCCTAAACACCAAAGTAAGGGCTGAGGCAGGTATAACATGCCCTCCCCATGGCCTATTCCTCAGTTCCGTCCAGTACTAGATCCCATCTTTCCTCCACCAAATCCTTCCCCCATATCCTATGGGGGATTTTTTCTTCAATACTGAATCCAAACTTTCCGTAGAGATGTCTGGCAGCTGGCAGTATGCTCACCGTCCAGAGGATTATTTTCCCATACCCTGCTTTTTTTGAGAACTCCACCGCTATCTCCATAAGCCTGTTTCCTAGCCCTTTTCCCCTTTCCTCCTGAAGGAGAAGGAACCATCTCAGCTGTGCCGTGTAATCATCCACATATGCTATTGCTATTACCCCTACCCTCTTTCCATCCTTTTCTGCGATCCAAATTTGCTCACTGTGAGGTTTTCTGTATCCATGAAATTTCTCAAGAGGCTCTCTGACGTAGCTTGGAAATGTGTGGTCAAATCCGTACTCCCTGTCATACAAGGTTCCATGCGTATCAACAATCCATTTAAGATCATCCTCCCTGTATTCCCTAATTATGTATTCCTTGAACTTTTCCATATCCTAACCCTCCCCTATTTCGCTTTAAAGTATTTTACCACAAAGAATCTGCAAAAACAATTAGGATAAAAAAATCCCCCCATGTCAATTCATAGGAGGAAATACTTCATTATTTATCTTTCTATTTTTTCACTTCACCCAGGGGCAGGATTACCCTTCCGTTAACTTCGTTTATAACCTGTGCCAAACCGGTGTATATGGCCGAGAAGCCACAGAATATACCTTCATAGCCTGCTATGTTTATCAATGCATGATTCCCTGTGAAATCACCTATTGCAAGAAGCATGAACAGGATTGTTAGAGTTCCGAAAACCACCTGGAGCGCCCTGCTTATCCTTAGGGTTCCTATGAACATCACAAAGGTGAACAGACCCCACATGAAGAGATATGCTGCCAGTGCCTTTCCACTTGGCGCCTCGGCCCAGCCCAATACAGGGAACATTTTGATGGCCACAAAGGTACCCCAGAACATACCATAGGATGTGAAGGCGGTTCCTGCGAAGGTGTTGTTCTTTTTCCATTCCATAATTCCGGCTATTACCTGGGCGAGTCCACCATAGAATATTCCCATTGCAAGAATCATGGCACTCATCTCTATCAGTCCAGCATTATGAAGATTAAGTAAAACTGTAGTCATTCCAAATCCCAAAAGTCCAAGGGGAGCTGGGTTTCCGGTTGGTTCCTTCAATACTGATGTTATCTTTACATTATTTTCCGACATATTACCCTCCAAAACATTGTTATTTTCGTATCATTAGCCACGAAGAATATTATAACCTGAAAATACCTGGAAGGCAATGAAAAATCCATGAAATTTCATCTTATTTATGTGTTTTCGGATCTTATCTGCCGTCTTACATCTTTAAGGTAGCCAAAGAGGATTTTTAGGACTCCCATCAAGGGCACACCAATTATCATACCCGGTATACCAAACATACTCCCAAAGAACAAAACTGAAAACATAACCAACAGAGGATGCAATCCAACAGAATGTGACATTATCTGTGGTGAAAGGAAGGCAGCTTCAACCTGCTGGATAACTATGATCAGTACGACAACCCAAAGGGCCATGATCGGCTCTTCCATAAAGCCCAATACAACAGGTAGGACTCCTCCAAGCCATGGACCAAAGTATGGAATTATATTTGTTATTCCAGCTACAAGTCCAACGGTCAGAGCATATGGAACTCCTATGAAAAAGCACCCCACACCTGTAAGTATACCTACAAATGCCGCAACCGTAATCTGCCCCTTTATGAAGCCTCCAAGAACCTTGTCCATATCCCCCGCCAGCTCCTTGATCTTACTCATTGCAGATTGGGGTATGTCTTGAGTGAATGCCTTTATTATCCTCTCCTTATCCTTAAGATAGTAGAATGTTATTATGGGTGTAATAATTATGTCAAGGAGTGTTCCAGTGGAATTAACAAGGGCATTGAATATTCCCCTGAATGCATTTCTCAAGTATTCTCCCGCCTTGATCATCTGTTCTTCAACATTTAGTAAATCCTGAAACTCCTCTGGTATGAATGCAATTTCCCCTGCACGCAAATCTACAATAAGCTTTTCCACAAATTTTACAATATTGGGGATGTCTTCAATAAACCCACTTAGGTCTCCGGTCAGACTAGGAATAATTGTTGCAAAAGCAATTCCGATTATTGCAAAGAGCAATAGGAATACGAGGAGTATTGCCCATATTCTCTTGATCTTTCTCTTTTCCAGCAATTCCACCAAGGGATCCAGAATATAGGCAAGTATAAGTGCATATACAAATGGATTGATGATTTTACCCAGGGGCTTGTAAATTATGGCAGCCAATACAACTGCAAGTGCAATAAGTCCAATGTCAAAAATCTTTTTCTTGCCTGGCATAGCAATTCGCATATAATCACTCCATTCTTTTACTGAGGCTGTCTTACAACTGGAGCATGGTAAACACTATATAAATTTTACTGCTGTACCATACACCATAACCTCTGCTGCCCCCTGCATGACTGCAGCTGAAACGTATCTGATGTTGACTATTCCGTCTGCACCAAGCTCTTCAGCCTCCTGAACCATCCTCTTGGTGGCCAGGGCTCTGGCGTTGTTCATCATCTCATTGTAGGCCTTAAGCTCCCCTCCCACAAGGGTCTTGAAGCCTTGGGTTATGTCTCTGCCAACATTTCTGCTCTGTATTGTGGATCCCTTTACAAGACCCATTGTTTCAAGATTCTTTCCGCTGATATAATCAGTATTTACCAAGATCATCCTCATCACCACTCCTTATCTCCCTTATTCTCTCTATCAGGACAAACACGCTCACTCCCATAAGTGCCAGAGGTATTATCAACCATAGGATTCTTATACCCAATGATTCTGGAATTCTTATTAGGTTAAGCAAAATAAATCCGTAATACATCAATAGTATCAATGTAATAACAATAGGCGCAACCAGCTTCTTTATATACATGCCTGCTCCCTCCCATCCTGTTTATAGTTTAACATGTAGCTCTCCTGCCGCCAACCACTAATTTAGCGCATTAAAAGTCCTTGCCAAAACTATTCTCAGATGCTATCATATTATTATATTTGGGGGTATGGCGCAGTTGGGAGCGCGTCTGAATGGCATTCAGAAGGCCAGGGGTTCGAATCCCCTTATCTCCACCAGCTACAGTCACTTCATCGGGATACACTGAAGTGACTTTTTTATGGGATTTGAAAGGAATTGATATAAATGGCTAAAAAAGTGATACTGGGTATGAGCGGCGGAGTTGATTCTTCGGTTTCAGCCGTACTTCTTAAGAAGGCTGGCTATGATGTGGTCGGTCTGTTCATGAAAAACTGGGAGGAAAAGAACGAGGACGGTGTGTGCACCTCAGCACAGGATGCAGAGGATGCAAAGAGGGTTGCCACAGAGCTTGGTTTTCCCTGCTACACGATAAACTTTGAAAAGGAATACTGGGACAGGGTTTTCAGCTACTTTCTAGACGAATATAAAAAGGGAAGAACTCCAAACCCTGATGTTATGTGCAATCAGGAAATAAAATTCAATGCGTTTCTGGATTATGCACTGAAGCTTGATGCGGACTACATTGCAATGGGACACTATGCCCAGGTTGAGGAAAGGGACGGCAGGTTTCTCCTTCTAAGGGGCAAGGACAGCAACAAGGACCAGAGCTACTTCCTATCCAGAATTGGTCAGAAGGCACTTTCCAGGACCCTGTTCCCAATAGGGCATCTGGAAAAGTCAGAGGTTAGGGAAATAGCCAACGAATATGAACTTTATACTGCAGCAAAGAAGGATTCCACTGGAATATGCTTTATCGGAGAAAGGGATTTTGATGAGTTCCTTGACAGGTACCTGCTTTCCAAGCCAGGAGACATAATCGACGTTGACGGTGGTGTAATCGGCGAGCATACAGGTCTGATCCACTATACACTGGGACAGAGAAAGGGCATAGGCATAGGTGGAGTTGGCAGTGGCGAGCCTTGGTTCGTGGTAGGAAAGAGCCTGAGGAACAACAAGCTCTATGTAGCCCAGGGTTCAAAGCATCCGGCATTGTTCTCCATCTCCCTTGTGGGAGAGGATCCTGCATGGATTGCTGAAGTGGAGCCTGAGCTCCCAATGAAATGTACAGCCAAATTGAGATACAGACAGAAGGATATCCCTGTTACAGTATCAAAGAATCCGGACGGGACCCTCAAGGTTGTGTACGATGAGCCTGTAAAGGCTGCAACTCCCGGTCAGGTGGCTGTTTTCTAC
>CAYMHD010000069.1:0-6281 GCA_964390135.1 uncultured Gudongella sp.
GTTCAAAGGATATTCATACAGCCAAACCTAAGATTTGGCAGGAGGTAGAGAGTTATGAAGCTTAGAGATAAACTTTTCAACAGGTACAGCCTGATGATATATTTTCTTGTGCTGATAGTTACGATGCTGGTTTTCAGGCTGGCTACACTGACAATTGCACAAGGGGACTACTACCGTGACCTGTCAGACAATAAAAGAGTCAAGGAAGTTTATACAACTGCACCCAGAGGTGAAATCCGTGACAGACATGGGAGACTCCTGGCAGGGAATGTACCTACCTTTACTGTGCAGCTCTTGAAGGATGAACTGAATATTGGAGATCGTTCCATTAGGAATGAAAGTCTCCTGCAGCTTGTACGACTCCTTGAAACCGATGGAGCCGAATATGTAAATGATTATCCTGTGGAGTTGAACTACATAAAATACAGTTCAACAGAGGCATATCTGACCAATGAGGATGATCCCATGGATAAGCTGGTGAAGGTAATGCTGGAGAACAGCCTGCTGAATGAGTACCTGACAATGGAATTCACAAAGCCTTACATTGATCATTTTGGCATAAGTATTTTCAAAAGGGCTCAGGATGTCTTAAGCGAAAAGAATCCTGAAATATATTCACTGGACGGAAGTATCCCAGAGGATGTTGCAAGCATCTCAGAAATGCTAAGTGTTGACAAGGTGAACACCAGGAAAATAATTGATCATCCAGTTGCCAGGCTTTTGGCCTATGAGCTTATCCAAAGATATGATCTTCAGGAGGATATTGTAATTGATGATTATGCTCTCATATACCATGAGGATTATATTCAGCAAAAGACGGAACTGATGGCAGACTATCCCTTCATTACAATTGAAACAACAGGAGAAGAGGATTTTATTAATCTGTTCAATGAGGTTGGCTTGTATTCATTTCTGAATAGAGTAATCCCATTGGGTGATGAAACAGATGAGCAGCTGATTCCAGGAGAGATTCTCATAGAAATTCTGGAAGAAAACGGCATTAGCTCTCCAGTGCAGATTAGAATGAGTGACCAGGGCACTGATCTTCTTTACAGCTTTGTAGATACGACCGGCATATCAGATGAGGACCCCTTGGAGCAGTTGATTAGGACAGCAAGGGATAATGGGATCCTACCACAGTTTGTAAAGGATGAAAGAATAAGATACGAAGCTCAGTCACACTTGATAAACAGTGGTGTAAATCCAAGAATTTCAGTTGCTGGGGATATTGAATATGTCCATATAAATAACATGAACAATTGGTATGAGGCAAATAAAGTTGATAAGGAAACACCCCTTGAGGTAGCATTTGAGTCGGTTAAGGAGAATTATTCCATTGACAAGAACCTATCCCGCTACGAGTCAAGATCATTGCTGGGATTGATAAACCAGTTGAATATACAGGGATATTTGGCATATCAGCCAATAAATATCGCATATGGAATCAAGGATGAAACCGTAGCAAAAATCGAGGAAGGCCTTTCAGGAGTCCCTGGAATCAATGTATCCATTGAACCCGTAAGGATATATCCTGAAGGTACAACAGCATCCCACATACTTGGTTATATCGGCAAAATCAGTCAACCCTTTGAGATTGAAAAATATATCAGGGAGGAGGGCTACTCTCCAGGAACCCTAATAGGTAAAACAGGAATCGAGGAGAGCTTTGAACTCCAATTGAATGGAGAGAGTGGCATTAAAAAGGTAGAGGTGGATGTAGTTGGTAACACAACTAATGTCATAGAGGAGATAAGCCCTGTACCAGGAGACAATATATACCTTTCAATTGACCTTCAGCTGCAAAAGACTGCAGAGGAGGCCATGGAACACACATTGGAGCAGTTAAGCAAGGGTGGAACCTTCAAGAGCCAATGGGGAGATTATACCTTTGGCACCCATCGTCGGAAGGGCCGACCCTATATCAATGCAAATTCAGGTGCGGTAGTGGTGCTTGATGTTAAGACTGGAGAAACGCTTGCAATGGTAAGCTATCCATCCTTTGACCCGAACCTGTTTTCAACTGGAATCAACAATACAGACTGGTTAAGCTTGTTTCCAGAGGATTCGGAGAATCCTTTGGCAGCCAGACCATTGTACAACATAGCCACTCAGACGGCCGTACAGCCCGGTTCAACCTTTAAGATGGTAACTGGTCTTACTGCACTGGAAAAGGGCTTAAATCCCCTTCTGAAGATCAGAGATATGGGTTATGTAACCGTAGGGGACAAGAGATTCCATTGCCTTATATACACCAACACCGGAGGTACTCACGGCTATGAGAATTTCTATGAGGCATTGAGTGATTCCTGCAACTACTATTTCTATACCTTGGCCCTTGGAAGAAACCAAAGGACGGGACAGGACATAGGTGTTAAGATAGAGATTGAGGATATTGTAGACATGTCCAAGAAGCTGGGCCTCAATGACAAAACGGGAATCGAGATAAACGTACCATCTGAAGTATCAGGTGGAGTGCCCGACCCCCAGAGAAAAATAATCACCACCAAATACCTTCTGAAGCAAATGCTTCAAAGAAGCATTGAAGGCTACCTTGTTGAGGACCGAGAGTTAAGTGACGAGGACATTCAAATTGCAATAGAAGAGATAATTGGCTAGACTTTATGACATGGGTATAGAACCTGAGATGAGACTTCCCGGTGAGCGTGAAGGGCTGGCAGACAAGCTCAAGTACACCTACCTGAACCAGGCTGGATGGAATATCTCAGATACTCTCAATGTTACCATAGGTCAGGGACAAAGCGCATATACTCCAATACAGATGGCAAACTACATTGCTACAATAGCCAATGGCGGTTACCTGAACAAGGTTACCTTGATTGACAGCATACGAAACTACAATAATGTTTCGGTACTGTACGAGCATGAAGCTCAGTCAGAAAGGATCGAAATGAATGACTATGAAAATCTGGAGCATGTAAAGCAGGGTATGGAAAAGGTTGCAGACGACGGGACTGCAAGATGGATATTCCAGAACTTTCCGATCAAGGTCGGCGTAAAGACTGGAACTGCTGAAAGAAGTGGTATCAATCCATCTACAGGAGATACCTTTGATGACTTCGCATGGTTTGTGGGCTTTGCGCCCTACGACGATCCGGAAATAGCTGTTGCTGCAGTGCTGTTCCAGGGAGGTTCAGGTGGATATGCTGCACCCATGGTAAGGGAGATAATAGCTGAATATCTTGGACTCAATGATGTGGAGCAAATTGACACCTTGCCAATAGAGAATTCAATAACATTTGATTAGCCTAAAATAAAAATCTAAAACTCTGGATTTTTATTCCATAAACTAGTAGAATTAGAATAAGGCATTAATTTGGAGGTAGCACATGAGAAAAGATGTTGTTTCAATCAAGGGCGTAGCAGATGGAATATATTTGAATGTTGAAGGCAATGACCTTGAGCTTATAAAAACCGAGCTTGAAAGCAAGATGAAGACTTCTTCGAATTTCTTTAAGGGCAGTAGATTCCTTGGAGTTAGGGGAGAGGAGCTCAGTGAGGAAAATAGAACTGAAATCATGCTGCTTCTTAAGTATAGATATGATTTTGAAGTACAGATTGAAAGGGTTCCTGAAGAAATTGCATCCGTCAATTATGAACCCATCAAGGAAATGGTCGTATCTGAATCTGAAGTTGTTCAGGAAGGAATGACCAGGTTTGTACATGGAACACTACGCTCCGGTCAGGAGGTATCCTATAATGGGAACATTGTTGTAATAGGGGATGTAAACCCAGGAGCACTCTTGAAGGCAAAGGGAAACATAGTGGTTCTGGGATCCTTAAGAGGTGTTGCACAGGCAGGAGTTGGAGGGAATAGATATGCTGTTGTTGCAGCATACAGCCTTTTGCCTACACAGCTTAGAATAGCAGATTATATAGTAAGACCACCGGAGGATGACATACAGTACAAATATCCTGAAATAGCAAGAGTGGTTGATGGAGCAGTTGTAATAGAGCCTTATTTACCTAATAAATAAAAGGGAGGAACATAAATGGCTAAAGATAAAATGGGAACAGCTATTGTTATTACATCCGGTAAAGGTGGTGTTGGAAAGACAACAACCAGTGCAAATATTGGAACCGGATTGGCAAGAATGGGTTATTCGGTTGTAGTTCTTGATGCGGATATTGGACTTAGAAATCTTGATGTTGTAATGGGTCTTGAGAATAGAATAGTGTACGATATCGTTGATGTTGTTGAAAAGAACTGTAAGCTTAAGCAGGCGCTCATTAAGGACAAGAGACATGAGAAGCTGTATTTGTTGCCAGCTGCACAAACCAAGGATAAGACTGCAGTCAGCCCTGAGCAGATGATTGAGCTGGTAAATGAACTCAAGAAGAGTCATGATTACATAATAATCGACTCACCAGCAGGTATTGAACAGGGATTCCAATACTCAATAGCTGGGGCAGATCGAGGAATAATTGTAACCACACCTGAAATATCAGCAGTAAGGGATGCGGACAGGGTAATAGGCATTCTTGAAGCCAATGAGCTTCATGACCCCGAGCTGAGAATCAATCGTATCAGACCTGATATGGTTAAAAGAGGGGACATGATGAATATCGATGATATTATTGATATCCTGGCTATTGATCTGATTGGAATAGTACCTGATGACGAGTCAATAGTAATTTCCACAAATAAGGGTGAGCCTGTTGTCATGGATGAAAAGGCCCTGGCAGGAAAGGCTTACAGGAACATTGTAAGGAGAATCACTGGTGAGGAAGTGGAGCTGCTGAATCTTGAGGAAAACGATGAAAGTAAGTTCAGCAAGGTTCTTAAGCTTATATTTGGAAAGTAAAGGAGGCGAACGGTTTGGATTTTTTCAAAATGTTTACTAGAAAAAAGGAAAACAGCAAGAATGTGGCAAAAGAAAGACTGAAATTGGTATTGGTTCATGATCGCTCCGACCTGTCTCCTAGATTCCTTGAAATGATCAAGGGTGATATTGTCAAGGTGATTTCGCAATATGCAGAAATAGATGAAGCTGAAATTGAAATCAAGATGACCAAGATGAAGAAGGAAGGCAATAAATCTCCTGTATCAGCACTGGTTGCCAACATCCCCATTGTTAACGTAAAAGACAAGAAGAAATGATTGCTCTAACCTTGGTTAGAGCTTTTCTTTGCCTGTGAGAAACCATTATCACAAGGGCAAGCAAAACGATTGAAAGGTGAATGGAATGATTAATAAATATAAATTGGATAAAGCTTTGATGAAGGTTGAGAAGCCTTCAAGATATATAGGAATGGAGCAAAACATGATACAAAAAAACCCTGATGAGGTTGACGTTCGTTTTGCCTTTTCATTTCCGGACGTTTACGAGGTGGGAATGTCCCATCTAGGGATGCACATACTCTATAATCTTATCAACAAGGAACCAAGATATTCCTGTGAGAGAGTTTTCGCACCCTGGGTTGATATGGAGGCCCAGATGAGGAAGGAGTCCATTCCTCTTTTTGCAATTGAGTCCAAGGAGGAGGTCAGAAGCTTTGACTTCCTGGGCTTCACACTACAGTATGAAATGAGCTATACCAAGATGCTGAACTTCCTGGAGCTTGCAGGGATACCAATCCACTCCAGTGACAGGGAAGAGGAGTTTCCATTGGTCATTGCAGGTGGTCCTTGCGCATACAATCCTGAACCATTGTGGGAATTCATAGACCTGTTTGTCATTGGTGAGGGAGAAGAGGTTACCCTGGAACTGATCAAGATATATGACGAGCATAAGAAGAGAGGCTACAATAAAAGAAAATTCCTTGAAGAAGTTCAAGCTAGAATGGAGGGTATATATGTACCATCCCTGTATGATGTAAGCTACAATGACGATGGAACAATCAAGGATCGATTCCCCTTGATTTCAGGATTGCCTGAAACAATAGACAAAAGAATGATCAGGGACCTTGATGGCATGTTCTCCCCTGAGACCATGATTGTACCCTATATGGAGACCGTTCATGACAGGATATCCATGGAGCTTTTCAGGGGCTGTACCCATGGCTGCAGGTTCTGTCAGGCGGGGATGATCTACAGACCCATAAGGGAAAAGTCTGTTGACAGATTGCTGGAGTTGGCTGAGAAGCTTGTGGATTCTACGGGATATGAAAACATATCACTGTCTTCACTGAGCTCCTGTGACTATTCCCAGCTGCATCTTTTGATATCGAGCCTGATGGACAGGTTTGAGGATCGAAAGGTTGGAGTGTCCTTGCCTTCCTTAAGGCTGGACTCTGTAAGCATTGATATTCTGAAGGAAATT
>CAYMHD010000069.1:6291-10113 GCA_964390135.1 uncultured Gudongella sp.
TTGAGAAAGTAAGGAAAACCGGATTGACCTTTGCTCCAGAAGCTGGGAGCCAGAGGCTGAGGGATGTAATAAATAAGGGCGTTGACGAGGAGGATCTTGTCAATGCTGTAAGCTATGCATTTAAGGAAGGTTGGTCAAGAATCAAACTATATTTTATGATAGGACTGCCAACAGAGACTGATGAGGATGTAATGGGCATAAAGGAGCTAGCATACCTTGTTAAGGACCTGTTCTTCAACAGACCACCTGAAGAACGCAAGGGTAATTTTTCAGTTACTGCAAGCGCCTCCTGCTTTGTTCCAAAGCCCTTCACCCCATTTCAGTGGCATGGGCAGGATACAATTGAAGAATTTCATGATAAGATAAATCTCGTTAAGGGAAGCATAAAGGACAAGAAGGTGACCTTTAACTACCATGACCCGAGGGTAAGCTACATGGAAGCCATTGTCGCAAGAGGTGACCGAAGGGTCAGCAAAGTGCTTTACAGGGCATGGGAGAAAGGCTGCAGATTTGATGGATGGTCTGAGCATTTTAAATACGAGACCTGGTTGGAAGCCATGAAGGAGCTTGGTATTGACGGAAGCTTCTACGCAAATAGGAACAGGGACTTTTCGGAGAATTTGCCATGGGATTTCATTAATCCAGGACCCAGCAAGAAATACCTTCAGAC
This sequence comes from uncultured Gudongella sp., assembly GCA_964390135.1. Lineage (GTDB taxonomy): Bacteria > Bacillota > Clostridia > Tissierellales > Tissierellaceae > Gudongella. The sequence goes on from CAYMHD010000069.1 coordinate 6,962, forward strand.
TGAGTACACCAAGGCCATAAAGGGTGAAACCACAAGGGACTGCAGGCTTGGTTGTACCGGATGTGGGATAAAGGATTGTGCAATGTGGGGGGTATTCAATTGATTTTAAGAACTAGATTTACTAAAGTCGGGTATTTGAAATACCTTTCCCATCTGGATATGGTAAGGTTGTTCACAAGGACATTTTCAAAGGCTGGAATACCCATCAAGTTTTCAGAAGGCTATAATCCCCATCCAAAATTCTCAATAGGAAATCCTCTGCCATTGGGCACTGAAAGCCTTGCTGAGTACATGGACGTGGAGCTGGCTGAGTGGATGGACCCGGAGACCTTCATTGAAAGGATGAATAAGTCTTTGCCACAGGGAATTCAGCTTATTGAATGTAAAATGGTTGAAAAGAAAGCATCTCTAACCTCATTGATCTCTTGGTCCCATTATGAGATAAGGTTCATTTCTGATAAACTGGATGGAGAAGATAATTTTGAGGAAGCACTCTCCAAATGGAACAGCCTTTCTCAGGTGAATATAACCAAGAAAAAGAAAAAGGGGAAGAAAAAGGTTGAAAGGCAACTTGATATCAAGCCCCTTATAGGAAATATAACATACAAGGGTAAGGACAATGAAGACTTTCATGTCTTAAGTGCATTGTTGAAGTCAGGAGAGTCTGGAAACTTAAAGCCAATAGAACTAATGGAGGCCATGGAAAGGGAGCTGGAGCTTAAGGCCGATCTTGATATGGTCATGATAAAACGTCTTGATGTTTTTATGGATGAGGATGGGGAAATCAAGGAACTTGCATAGGGGTGCAGCCAATGAATACAATCTACATAGATTCAAGGGATGGAATCAACAGAATATGTATTGTAGAGGATGGCAGGCTTGTTGAGTATTACAAGGAGGACACTGGCAGACACAGATTGCTTGGTAATGTCTACAGGGGCAGGGTGGTGAACATTCTTCAAGGGATGGAGGCTGCCTTTATTGACATTGGCGAGGAGAAGAATGCCTATCTGAACATTAAGGATGCCCTCAGCAGGGAAATGATGTACTCAAGGGAAAAATTGACAATAGACAAGGTGCTAAGGCACGGAGAGGACATAATGGTACAGGTAGTGAAGGAGCCATTGGGAAGCAAGGGACCCAAGGTAACCACGCACCTATCAATTCCAGGAAGGTATATGGTGCTGACTCCCTACTCCAACCGGGTCAACATATCAAAAAAAATTAGAGCTCAGGAAGAGATTGAGAGATTGAAAGCCGTGGGTAAGGAGCTTGAGAGAAATGACATGGGCATGATATTCAGAACTGTTTCCCAGGGAGTGGATCCTGAGGTTCTTAAAGAGGAATACCATGAGTTGGTTGAAATATTCGAAAAGATTGAAGGCGAAAGAAACTATCTTCCCACACCAAAGCTCATATACAGTGAACCGGTTTTGGTCCTTCAGATACTAAGGGATTATTTTGACGAGTCAAAGACTGATGTGGTCACCAACAGCAAGGAGATATTTGACTATCTGAAGACAACAACCAAGCTCAGTGACTACAATCTTAAGGAAAAACTGACCTATGATCCACAATACAACATGGATTACCATATGAGCATACAGATGGATATGAAGGAAGCACTTTCCAGGAGGGTTCAGCTTAAAAGTGGTGGGTATATAGTCATTGATGAGACAGAAGCACTTACTGCCATAGATGTAAATACCGGGAAATATGTCGGGAACCTTACCTTAAGCGATACAATAGTCAGGACCAACATTGAAGCTGCTGTTGAGATCGCAAGGCAGATAAGGCTTAGGGACATTGGTGGAATAATAATTATAGATTTTATTGACATGAAAAACCAGGATAACATAGATATTGTGCTGGGGAAGCTTGACAAGGAGTTCAGAAAGGACAAGAACAAGCCCTATGTGGTGGGAATGACCAAACTGAATCTAGTGGAAGTGGTTAGAAAGAGAAACAGACCTACACTTGACAAGGAAACCACCATAGTGTGTCCGACCTGCAATGGTAGAGGTCGAATAAGGAAAAATGAAGCTTGACAACAAGGGTTTATTTTGTTAAACTATTTTAGGTGTAGAGCCGCTCAATATGGGTTTTAAGCATAGTCACCTGATATTGGCGAGACTAGGTAAGAGGAGGTGCAGTAAATGTACGCAATTATTGAAACAGGCGGTAAGCAATATAAGGTTCAGGAAGGCGATGTGGTTTTCGTAGAGAAGCTAAACGCTGAAGAAGGCGACGCTGTTAATTTTGACAAGGTTCTTTTAATGTCAACTGATTCAGGAGTGACTCCTGGTAAGCCATTCGTAGAAGGAGCTAAGGTTGAGGGAACAGTTCTTGCTCAAGGCAAGTCGAAGAAAATTGTAGTGTTCAAGTATAAGCCAAAGAAGAACATTAGAAAGAAGCAAGGACATAGACAACCATTTACTAAGGTTCAAATTGACAAGATTGTAGGTTAATTATGATCAAGGTAATAATTTGGACTGACAAATCAGGTAGGATAACAAGCTTTGAGATGTCAGGACATGCGGAATATGGACCATACGGAGAAGATATTGTATGTGCGGCTGCATCGGTTTTGGGATACACGGCTTTAAGAGCCATTGTGGAGATAGCTGGTGTGGACGAGGAAAGACTTGACTACAAGGTCGACGATGATATGGGCTATATGAAGGTTAATCTGGGAACAGAATTGGAAAATGGTAATTTATCCGACAGCCAGGTGATATTAAGGACCTATGAGGTCGGAATCAGATCAATGATAGAAAGTTACCCTAAATATATCACTCTTGAATATAGGGGAGGTGGAACTCGTGTTTAAATTGAATTTACAATTGTTTGCTTCTAAAAAAGGAGTAGGTAGTTCAAAGAACGGTAGAGACAGTGAGTCTAAAAGACTGGGTGTCAAAAGAGGAGATGGACAGTTTGTATTGGCAGGGAATATCCTGGTAAGACAAAGAGGAACTAAAATCCATCCAGGTAACAACGTACAAATAGGTGGGGATGATACATTATTTGCCACGGTTGATGGTGTTGTTAAATATGAAAGAAAAGGTCGCGACAAGAAACAAGTTAGCGTCTATCCTCGAGAAGAATTAACAATATGAAAAAGCAATTGATGCGCTTGAAAATGCCAACCAACG
>CAYMHD010000070.1:0-2887 GCA_964390135.1 uncultured Gudongella sp.
TGTTGAGGTAAACCCATTGATTGACAACAAGAACCAGACTGCACAGGCTGCAGTGACCCTGATGGGATCGCTTTTAGGTGAATGGTTGATATAGATTAACTACAAGAAAAGCTACTGGGGTGCCTTTGTTTTAGCTCTCCAGTAGCTTTAATGATATTATTAGGCTAGTTTCTTTGAGAAGACGGCCAGGACGATGATTACGATTACTCCAAATAGCATCAAGCTAGTCTGTGTTATGGATATTATCCCTGATACGGCAACGAATGCTATGGCTATAGGGATGATAAATTTCACCAAAGCATACCAAATATTGAAAAGACCAAATTTGATATGGCCATGATTTGTAAGTTCCTGGCGAAGATCCTCCTTGTTCATGAACCATCCAACGAAAATAGATAGAAGCAAGCCCCCGATGGCCAGGAATATCTTATCCGTAAGTATGTCAAAGAAGTCGAAGAAGCCTGCGCCCAATATTGTAAATCCGCTTAAGGCCCCCATGGACAATGATGATAATATATTTGTAATTACAAGAGTCGCCCCTATTCCATACACTGCCTTCTTACGTCCAACTCCCCTTTGGTCAATAAAGTATGCAGTCACCGTTTCCAGAAGTGAAATCGAGGAAGTCAAGGCTGCCACTGCCAGTGCTATAAAGAATAGCGCTGAGAATACAGGGCCAAGCACTCCCATGTTTGCGAAGATTGTTGGCACTACAACGAAAACAAGACCAGGTCCAGCCGTTGGCTCAAGACCGAAGGCAAACAGGGCTGGGAATATTGCAAGTCCTGCCAAGATCGCTACCAGTGTGTCCATTGATGTTATTATAAGTGCATTCTGCTGAAGATTCTGGTCCTTTCCAAGATAGGAACCATATGTTAGCATTATTCCCATCCCAAGACTGAGAGAGAAGAATGCCTGGCCAAGTGCAGCTAGGAATGTTGCAGCAGTGACCTTGGTGAAATCTGGTTTAAGCAGGAAGTCTATTCCGGCACCTGCTCCTGGCAGGGTGACACTTCTTATTGCAAGAAGTACCAGAAGAGCAAAAAGCAAGGGCATAAGTACCTTGCCAGCCTTTTCAATCCCTGAAGCAATCCCCTTGGCAACTATGACCACATTCATAGCAAGAAAAAGAAGTAACCATAGTATTGGTTCCGCCGAGTTTGATATGAAAGCACCGAATGCATCCGGTATTGCATCAGGACTACCTAATAGACCAGTAAAGGACTTGATGATATAAGCCAAGGACCATCCCCCGACCACCGGATAGAAGCCAAGTATCAGGAAAGCTGACAATACACCCAAGACACCTACAAAAGTCCAATTCTTGTTCTGGCTCTTGAATGCTCCAACAGCTGCAAGACTGGTTTTTCTTCCAATAGCTAATTCAGCTGTCATAACGCTCAAACCAATTACAAATACAAAACCAAGGTAAATAAGAATGAATGCTCCACCACCGTTTTCTCCGGCTGTGTAGGGAAAACGCCATATGTTTCCAAGGCCTACCGCTGATCCTGCAGCAGCCATTATAAATCCAAGGCGAGAACCCCAATTTTCTCTTTGTTCCATGAAATCCCTCCTAAAAATTAGTTGTAATAATACTTTAAATGTCATGTGCAAGAGACTCCCCTCACACAAGACGTCTAAAATACGTGCATATTTTAGACGTAATACACAGTGTATCATACAAAAATACAATACACAAGATATTTTCCGAATTGTCAAATAATTAACTAAATTAGATAATCGATGTAATCCAATATAGTAATAATTTTTGGAGAAAGAGCGAATTATTAAAAAAACTTAAAAAATTAAGTTGCTTTTTCCTTTAATAACATATATACTTGATAAGGTTAACAACAAGGAGGAAAATTATTTTAATGGAAAAACTAAGATTTGAAGAAATGCAATTGTCAGAGGAAATCAAGAAGGCTGTAAAGACCATGGGTTTCGAGGAAGCCTCACCGATACAGTCACAGGCCATTCCATTGCTTATGGAGGGCAGGGACATAATCGGGCAGGCACAGACAGGAACAGGTAAAACGGCTGCCTTTGGCATTCCCATATTGGAGAAGGTCAACGCGGATGACAAATCAGTGCAGGCACTGATACTTTGTCCCACAAGGGAGTTATCAATACAGGTGTCCCAGGAAATCAGCAAGCTGGGCAAGTTCAAGAAGGGCTTGAATATCCTTCCGGTCTATGGAGGACAACCTATTGACAGACAGATAAAGGCTCTTAAAAAGGGAGTTCAAATAGTGGTGGGTACCCCTGGAAGGGTTATTGACCACATAAACAGGAGAACATTGAAGCTTGGCGGCTTGAGTATGATGATACTTGACGAGGCGGATGAAATGTTTGATATGGGATTTAGGGATGACATTGAGCTTGTAATAAACAAGATCCCTGAGGAGAGACAGACAATATTCTTCTCAGCCACAATGCCACCGGAAATCAGGAGATTTGCTGAAAGATACCAGACAAATCCAGAGTTCATCAAGGTAGTTCACAAGGAAATGACAGTTCCAAGAGTGGAGCAGGCTTACTTTGAACTAAAGCAGCACATGAAGACTGAAATACTAAGCAGGTTGATTGATATACAAAATCCAAAGCTTACAATTGTTTTCTGCAACACCAAGAGAAAGGTTGATGAGCTTGCTGGGGAGCTTCAGTCCAGGGGATATTCCGTTGATGCACTTCACGGGGACCTCAAGCAGAATCAGCGTGACAATGTAATGGGTAAGTTCAGAAAAGGAACCATAGATATTCTGGTTGCAACTGATGTTGCCGCAAGGGGCTTGGATGTTGATGATGTTGACATGGTAATCAACTACGATATACCCCAGGATGAGGAGTACTATGTACACCGAATCGGTAGAACAGCCAGAGC
>CAYMHD010000070.1:2897-9926 GCA_964390135.1 uncultured Gudongella sp.
ATCGGTAATACCGGTGACGGTAATCGAGGCGGGACCCTGTACCGTAATCCAGAAAAAAGAAAAGAAGTCATGTGCTGCCTTCAGCTTTGTTTCAGGCAGGGAGATCTACAAGCTAAAGGATATCCAGAAGTACACCAAAACCAAAATAGAGAGAAGAGACCTGCCAACCCTGAAGGATATCAAGGAGCAGCATACTGATACAATTCTTGGGAAAATCAGGGAAGCCATTGACTCAGAGGATCTTGCAAAGCACTCCTCAATGATAGACACGCTGCTGCAGGAGGAATACAATTCCTTTGATATAGCCAGTGCCCTATTGAAGATGTATCTTGAGGAAAACAAGCTTATGGAAAACCACCAGGAGCTTGATATGGTTGACACAGGCAAGAAATACAAGTCAAAGGGTACAAGCACAAGGGTCCACGTAAACGTAGGTAAGCAGCAGGGAATAAGCCCAAGACATCTATTATCTGCAATATTCCAGGAGACCGGACTCAGCAAGAAGCTAATTGGAAACATTGATGTCTACGACAAGTTCACCTTTATGGAGATAGAGGGAAACTATGCAGATGTGGTCATGAATGGCCTTAATGGCAAGACAATTAAAGGCCACAAAATAAGGGTCGAAAGAGCCAGCGAAAAGAAAAAGAAAAGAAAATAATCTATAAAAAAGCAACAGCCAAAGGACCTTGTCCTATGGCTGTTTTTTTATGGTTGCCCTAAGGCCCTTTTCCTCTCCCCTGAACACTCTCCTGAAGTTGGGGATATGCTTGTATATGGATTGCACTGACATTAAGAGGGCAATTACAAGACAGGTTAGGCCAAAATCAAAATAGACTGTTGCTGAAACCAGAAGAATAAGGAGTCCCAAGGTCCCATAGATGATATAGTCTGTTATGACAGTTAGAATCAGAATTGTAAGAATGCCCAGAAAACCAAGGACCATGTTTATGGAAAAGAGCATGCCCACGGTGGAAGCTGTTCCCTTGCCACCCTTGAAGTTCATGAAGAATGGGTAGTTGTGACCAAGGACAACTGCTGCCCCACTTACATAGAGTGGAAGCATTCCATCCCTTGTCAGAAGCTGCGGGAACAGATACCTTACAAGAGCAGCGGCTGCTATGGCCTTTAGAATATCCAAAAGGGCCACCACTACTCCAACCTTCATCCCAAGGGATTGGGCGGCATTGGTTGCACCGGCATTTCTATTTCCCAGGTTTCTGATGTCAACTTTTTTTACTGTTTTCCCGTATATGTAGGCAAACTGTAGACAGCCAAACAGGTATCCAATGATCATGATGGCAAAATAGGAAAGCATTGATAGTCACCTCTTTCAACTAGAATTATACTATATAATAATAGGGTAAAATAGAGAAATTGAAACATTTGTTGTATAATGGAGAAAAAGGACAGGGGGAATGGTGATGAAAATGTTCAAGAGCGATAACACTTCAGGTGTTCATCCGAAAATTATGGAAGCCATTATAAAAGCAAATGAAGGCTATGCCCATGCATATGGAGAGGATGACATCACAAAGAGGGCTGAAGATAAGATTAGGGAAGCTTTGGGATGTGATGCTGACGTTTTCTTCGTGACAACTGGAACAGCCGCAAATGTAATAGGACTGATGGGACTATTAAGGACCTACGAGGGAATAGTTTCAGCAGAAACTGCACATATAAATGTGGATGAGTGTGGTGCCATGGAAAAGTTTGCAGGGAACAAGATCATTCAGGTGCCTAACAGGGAAGGCAAGATTTCAATAGATGATATTGAGCCACTGCTTGAGGTTGTTGGGGATGAACATTCTGCCCAGCCCAAGGTGATTTCAATTTCCCAGACAACAGAGATGGGAACCCTTTATACGATTGATGAGATAAAGGAGCTTGCGGATTTTGCCCACAGCAACAATATGCTGCTTCATGTGGACGGAGCCAGAATTGCAAATGCTGTGGAAGCCCTTGACACCACCCTAAAGGAAATGATTGCTGATACAGGGGTTGACCTCTTAAGCTTTGGAGGAACGAAAAATGGAATGATGATGGGAGAGGCAATAGTATCCATGAACAGGGAATTTGGAAAGGGCTATCTTTTCCATAGAAAGCAGGGAATGCAGCTGGTATCAAAAATGAGATACATGAGCGCCCAGTTTATCGAATACCTTAAGGATGACCTTTGGATTGAAAACGCAAGGAATGCAAACCAAATGGGACAGTATCTTGCAGAAAGGCTCTCTCAGCAGGATGGAGTAGAGCTTTATGCTCCCGTAAGCACAAACATGGTATTCGCCTTTATGGACAAGGGGCTTATTGAGCACCTTTCAAAGACTTTCAAATTCTATGTGACAGACCCTGTCCAGGGTCAGGTTAGATTTGTAACCTCCTATGACATCACCAAGGAGGATGTTGACCAGTTTGTGGACCATATAATAGAGTACAACAACAGATAACTGAAACAATAATGTGAACCAGTTGACCACAGCACTTTCCATGGAGAGAGCTGTGGTCATATGTTTTTAATGAATTTTGACCTAGGTCAAAGCTTTAATGGGTAAACTATCCTATAATGAAGTCAACAAAGAAATCAAAGGAGGAAATATCATGAAAAAAACATATCAACTGGATACACTAACATGTCCCTCATGTACCATGAAGCTGGAGGGAATGCTTAAGAAGACTGAAGGGGTAAAGGAATACGAGGTGTTTTTCAACTCCTCAAAGATCAAGCTGGAGTACGATGAAAACGTTGTGGACTCTGAAACAATAAAAAACAACATTGCAAAGCTTGGGTTTGAGGTATTGAAGGAAAAGTAATCACAGGAGGTGAAGATTATGCCAAAGATAAGTAAAAAATACAGGGTCATTCTTGCGACTCTTCTTGTTGTGATTGCATTTGTCCTAAAGGAGGTTTCAGGATATGCACCCTTGACAATAGCTTTTATGCTTGCAACAGCTTTAGTGGCAGGTCTTCCCATATTCAAGAATGCATTTGCCGCCCTTAAGTACAGGATTGTAGGAATAGATGCACTTGTAACAATTGCAGTTACGGGAGCACTCTTCATAGGGGAGTACTGGGAGGCTGCAGCAGTGACATATCTATTTATGCTCGGAGATTATCTGGAGTCAAGGACAATAGAGAAGACCAGGTCCTCAATAAAGGCACTACTTGACCTGGCGCCTGATACAGCCAGGGTAATCAGGGACGGCAAGGAGATCCAGGTTGATCCTGAGGATGTGCTTGAAGGAGAAACCGTTATGGTAAAGCCTGGAGAGAAGGTATCCGTGGATGGAACCGTAATCGAAGGAAATGCATATATAAATCAGGCTGCAATTACAGGTGAGTCCCTACCCATTCCAAAGGCTGAAGATGACCAGGTCTTTTCAGGCACTATCCTGGAGTCTGGATATCTTAAGATCAGAGCTGACAGGGTTGGAGATGACACAACCTTTGCCAGGATACTTGAAATGGTTGAGGAGGCACAGGACAAGAAGGCCAAGACCCAGAAGTTTTTGGAGAAATTCTCAAGATACTATACCCCTGGTATCATTGTCCTTTCAGCCCTATTGTACCTGTTCACAAGAGATCTGGTCCTTTCACTGACCTTGCTTGTCATAGCATGTCCAGGAGCATTGGTAATATCCACACCCGTGTCCATAGTCGCTGGAATAGGAAACGGAGCCAAGCACGGTGTCCTTGTAAAGGGTGGAGAAATCATGGAAAAGCTTGGAAAGCTCCAGGTGCTGGCCTTTGACAAGACAGGAACCCTGACATTAGGAAAGCCTGTTGTTACAGAAGTAATAGCAATGGGTATTGAAAAAGATGAGCTTCTGAGAATAGCAGCCGTAGGTGAAAGCTACTCTGAGCATCCACTTGGAAGAGCCGTTATAAATCATGCAAAGAAAAAACTGGGTGAGTATCAAGGATCCGTTGAGGATGCTGAAATAATAACCGGACAGGGAATCAGGGCAAAAATAGAAGGCAGGGAATATCTTCTTGGTAACAGGAAGCTATTATCTGAAAATGGATACGATCTTCAGGAGGTTGAGGAAATACTTCAGGATGAGGAAAACAAGGGACAGACTGCCATTATGGTAGGATTTGATAAGAAGATATTGGGTATCATTGCAATAGCGGATGTTGTAAGGGAAGATGCGAGATTGTTGATTCAAAACATCAAATCCCTAGGGATAAAGAAGGTTGTAATGCTCACAGGGGACAACGAAAGGGCAGCTAAGGCCATAGCCCAAGAGCTTGGTCTTGATGATTATTATGCTGAGCTGCTACCCCAGGATAAGGTGAGGGTCCTTATGGAGCTTCAGGATAAATACGGTGCTACAGGTATGGTTGGAGATGGAGTGAACGATGCGCCTGCACTGGCATCCGCAGACCTTGGAATCGCTATCGGGGGAGCAGGCAAGGATGTGGCAATGGAAACAGCGGATGTTGTATTGATGTCTGAGGAGATAAAAAGACTTTCCCATGCGATAGGCTTAAGCAGGGCCACTGTTGCAAATATGAAGCAGAACATCTACTTTGCCATAGGAGTTGCAGCACTGCTTTTGATGGGAGTCTTGGTTAAAACCGTGAACCTTTCCTTTGGAATGCTGGTTCACGAGATAAGCGTTCTTCTGGTAATAATAAACGCAGTAAGACTTCTTGCATATGGAGATAAGGGAAGGACCAGGAAAAAGGTGCTACAGACTGGAGAATAGTTATGAGATGCAACTGTCATGAAAGGGAAAACCAAAATTGCATAGAGCTTGTACCCATATTCAGCAACCTGACAAAGGAAGAGATGTTTGAGATTGCCATGATCACCTCGGAGAAGAGCCTCCAGAAGGGTGAAGTGATCTACCATGCCGGTGATCGGCATGACAGCCTATACGTCATTCATAAGGGAAGGGTCAAGATAACCAGATTCAGTGAATCTGGAAGAGAGCAGATACTGCGTATCCTTGGACCTGGACAGTTTATGGGGGAATTGACCCTGTTCTCCAAGGAATTGACCAAGGACAATGCAGTGGCCATGGAAAATACAATAATGTGCAAGATAGATGGTCAGGACCTGAAGGGGCTGATGGCAAGATTTCCTTCAATTGCCCTGAAGATTCTGGAGGAGCTCAGCCAGAGGCTGGAGAAGGCAGAAACCCTTGTCGAGGATATAAGCCTGTCATCAGTGGAAAGAAGAATTGCAAGGAGCATTATGGATATGGAAGAGGATGGACTTGTACAGCTCCAGATGACAAAGGGTGACTGGGCATCACATCTTGGGATGAGCCAGGAATCCTTGAGCAGGAAGCTGGGGCAGCTTCAGGAGGAAGGCGTCATAAGGCTTGAGGGGCACAGAAAAATCCATGTCCTTGACATGGAAAGGCTTGAGGAAATAGAATAAAGCCCATTCGGGCTCTATTCCGGTCTGTATTTGTCCTCCATAAGCTGGAGCATGTTGAGGTATCTTGCCTGTGTGCCAGCGTTGATAGCTTCACTCTCAACCTTGTCACAGTTAGAATCAACCTTTGATTTGATTTCGTCCGGCAGCATGTTTTCGGCAAATCTGTAAAGGGCTGTATTTTCCTTTTCGATATGTCTGTCAAGAAGGTCTGTGTAGGCTATTGCATTTCCGATGATATCAAGTCGGGCACGGTCATTTCCTTCCCTGAAGGACTTGTAGCCTGACTCAAGATTGGCAATGAACAGTCTTCCCTGATCATGCTCGATATACATTCCTGTAATGGCACCAGATTTTGCAAGCTTTTCGATTTGGGCATTCATGGCTTCAAAGAGGATATCCTCTTCCTTGCCGTGATGTAGCTTATCGGCATAATTTCTTACAAAATCTATCATTTCAGGAAGGTCATCCAGGTCGTAGTGGCCATCGGTCATTATCCTGTAGGAAACCTCCCTGAGGACCTTAAGCATCCTACGGATGTTTTCATGCTCCTGAACCATTATTTCAATAGATTTCAAGTTATCACCTCAATTAGTTATTTGTAGTTGGGTTTTTACCCCAAATAAGTGGGGTTTAACATATACACATTAAAAAGGAGGGTTTTTCAATGAGCTTTAAAATTACGGACAAGGTAAAATGGGTAGGGAAAATAGACTGGGAGCTTAGAAAGTTCCATGGTGACGAGTACTCCACAAACAAGGGTTCATCCTATAACTCATACCTGGTAAGAGACGAGAAGACAGTTTTGATCGACACCGTGTGGGCTCCCTATGCCAAGGAATTTGTGGACAATCTCAAGAAGGAAATTGACCTTAATGAGATCGACTACATAATTGCCCAGCATGGAGAGGTTGACCATAGTGGATCCCTTCCTCTGCTTCTTAAGGAAATACCTGATACTCCTGTGTATTGTACAAAAAATGGAAAAAAGATACTTCAGGGACACTATCATGAGGACTGGAACTTTGTTGAGGTTAAGACAGGGGATACATTGGATATAGGCGAATCGACCCTTACCTTTGTAGAGGCAAGGATGCTTCATTGGCCAGACAGCATGATGACCTACATGAGCGGCGAGAATATACTGTTCAGTAACGACGCATTCGGCCAGCACTATGCTTCTGAGTTCTTCTACAATGACAAGGTTGACCAGTGTGAGCTGTGGGAAGAGTGTATAAAATACTATGCCAACATCCTTACGCCCTTCAGCAAGCTTGTTACAATGAAAATCAACGAAGTGCTTGGCTTTGAGCTTCCCTTGAGCATGATTGCAACCTCCCATGGTGTAATCTGGAGGGATAACCCTGCACAGATTGTTGAAAAATATCTGGAGTGGGCGGATAACTATCAGGAAAATCAGATTTCAATAATCTATGATTCAATGTGGCATGGAACCAGAAGAATGGCAGAGGGAATCATGGAGGGAATAAGAAAGACTGATCCAGAGGTTACAGTGAAGCTTTTCAATGCAGCAATTACTGACAAGAATGATATAATCACTGAAATCTTCAGATCAAAGGGCATCCTTGTAGGCTCATCAACCGTCAACAAGAGCATACAGCACGCTGTTGGGGGGCTG
>CAYMHD010000071.1:0-3696 GCA_964390135.1 uncultured Gudongella sp.
AATCTTTGGTTTATTCAAAGTTCTCACTGCTGTTTAGTTATCTAGGTTCATTGCCTCCTCTGATTTGAGGTGACTAGATTATTGTAGCAAAACCAGTCTAATTTGTCAATGGTGTTTTGAATGTTTTTCATTACTTTTTACTAGGCTGTCTTGACTGAGTTTCGCTCAACAAATACTAACTATACAGGGTTTCTAATTAAAAGTCAATACGTTTTTATAGATTTTTTCCGTTTTCTGCACAATTTAATTAAAGGTTGATATTTAAGCGTTTTTCAAATATTATACAATTAACATACGAAGGGAGTTGAAATGGATGGATATTAGACAATTGAAGACCTTTATTGAGGTTTCAAAGCTGGGTAGCTTTTCAAAGGCTGCTGAAAAATTGTTCCTGACTCAGCCGACTGTTACCAACCATGTGCAGTCCATTGAAAAGGAATTGGATGCAGTATTACTGAACAGAATGTCCAAGGGCGTCACCACCACTGAGGCAGGTGATATAGTCTATAGGCACTCCATTGATATAATCAATCTCTACGATTCCATGAAGTATCAAATCGAGGAGCACAAGGGTAAAATCGAAGGAAGACTTGAAATAGCAAGCAGCTCTGTACCCAGAAGGCATCTGTTGCCTCAGTTGATATACGGTTTCAGGAAGCAGCATCCGATGGTCACTTTTTCAATAATAGACGTTGATTCCAGCAAGGTTGTCCAGAATATACTGAATGGATATATTGATTTCGGTTTTGTTGGTGCTGTATTCGAGGATCCAAATCTTGAATACCAAGGAGTCATGGATGACTCTCTTGTTTTTGTGACTCCCCATGACGTATATTCAGATAGAACGGAAATGAGTAGTCTTGATATCGGAGCCATTGAAAGCCAATCCCTTATCCTTAGGGAAGAAGGCTCAGGCACTGGAAAGGTACTCAAGGATGCACTACAGCATAAGGGAATACTTCTCGATCAGTTAAGGGTATCTGCAATTGTTGCGGATACGGAAACAATCAAGAAGATGATTTCTCTAGGTACAGGATCATCATTTCTTTCATATAAGGATGTGTTTGACCAAACGGGCAAGAAGCTGGTAGATGGTAATGTTTTTAGAATTGACCAGCTCCATCTGGATAGAAAATTCTATCTTGTCTTCCATAAAAAAAGAAAGCTTTCTCCGTTGGGAGAAGCCTTCAAGGAATTTGCACTAACATATTCTTCTATAGTATAGCTGTCTTGCATGCACCTATCTTATCCCTGAACGAATCGCAAACAATGTAGCCTGTACCCTGTCACTGACCTCAAGCTTTCTGAAAATCTGAGTAAGATGATTCTTCACGGTTTTCTCACTTATGAAAAGCTGCTCTGCAATCGACTTGTTGCTTAGGCCAGATGCAACCAGCTTTAGAATATCATATTCCCTTTGGGATAGAGAATCAACCTTCTCATTCTCTATTCTGGATATTTTCAAACACTCATCTGAGTACTGAAGCTCTTTTTTCACCTCTTCGTCCACATACTGCATTCCCCTGTTTACCTCCTTTATGGAGTACATTAGCTTTTCAGGGGATGCAGTCTTAAGGACATAGCCTTCAATATTTATTTTCGAAGCTTCCATGTATCTTTCATTGCATATGTTTTCAAGAAGTAATATGATCTTGCCTTTAAATCCTCTTTCCTTTAAGAGTCTTATTGTTTCGAATCCATCATTGTCCTTTTGTTGGGGGTCCATTATCAATATGTCAGGGTCTGTAGCCAATCCTCTATCAAGAATCTCCAGTTGATTGCTGGCACTCGCAACAACCTTTATAAAATCCTGAGCATCCAGAATATGCTTTAACCCATGAAGGCATAGTAATTGAGCATCCGCCAACATAACCTTAATTGTCTTTCTTTTCATTTGCAGCCTCCCTTTGCAGTATGTTCATAAATCTTTTGCCCAAAGGATAATCAATGGTTAAGACTTCCTTTAAATATGCCTCCATTGACTTTGTGTTGATTATCCTTCTTTCAAATGCAAGAATCTCCAAGGACTCCCTGACCTTGGTAATGATGAATTCCGGCTCATCAGTCCATCCATAGTCTTCAAGCTCCTGCAGAGTCAAAAGCAGTGCATCCTCAATCCTGTCCTTCTGGTAGTCTCTTATTAACAGCTCTTCCAATCGGATGTCTGAATCCACAAAATAGTCCCTATCCCTTCTGGCATTGGTAAGAATGATCCTTATATATCCAAGAAGACAGCCAGCACCTGCACATGTTCCACAGCTTTCCTCACCCAGACAAACACTGTCCAGCTCTTCGTTTATCCTTTTGGTCATCTGGTACAATTTTTCTGCTGCTTTCTTAACTCCAAGCCTCTCTGGTTTTTCTCTACCTGTTGTGACAGCCTTACGTATCAGTATGACCTCAACCATGACAATGATTGAAAATATGGCAACTATTGCCATGGAGCTTTCCAGATAGTAGTTCATGGCATCATAAAGCTTTGTCATTCCAAATCCCAGGAACACAATTGAAGAGGCTGTTTTAAGTCCAATTTCAGGGATTTTCCCACCGATCCGGGATCCAACAAATATTCCAAATCCACTTGTAGCTACCATTCCAGCAGTTGTTCCTGCCCGAACAATGGCTGGAAATTCAGATTCTGCAGATAGTGCCATAGCTGTTAGCTGTGTTTTGTCTCCAAGCTCACCGACAAAAAATGCCAAAGCCACTGCCCATATGGGATGAAGCCTCACCTTGTTTACAACATCATCAGAATCTTCAATCCTTAATGCATTCCAACCAAAGAATATGAACAAGGCACCAGCTATGATGTTGACAGCATCTCCAGTTACCATATTTCCTATTAAAGCACCAAGTATGATTGCTATTCCATGATTGGCCAAAACCCCCAGGGCAACTCCTGATAGCACATGCCCCACCAGGTACTGTGTAGCAAATGTCATGGCAATTATCTGGGTCTTGTCTCCCATTTCAGCCATGAATATCAATGACGATGCTTTTATGAACTCGTTAATCATTCACTTTCCCCAACCTTCAAAAAGACTTTTAGCATATGCTAAAAGTCTTTTTCTTTGTATCTATATATTATACATTATACTTTCCACTTAGACAATATAAGTGGAATATATCCACTCCCAAGTTTAACTCGCGGGTTTAAACAAGCTCTCCGACCTTGCTTTCCACCTTGGAAACCATCTCCCAGGACTGGACAATATCTTCTGCCATATTTATATCTGTGTACATGATCCTGTCATTTTCCAAAGTAGCAATCCTATCTCTCATGACCTTGTAGGCCTCCCCAGTACCCATTCCAAGTCCACTATTCCCTCTGATGTCAATTGCCTGGCAGGCACACATTAGTTCCATCGCTATTACCTTCTTGGTATTTTCAAGGATTTCCCTTGCTTTTCTCGCTCCGATGGTACCCATTGAAACATGATCCTCCTGGTTAGCTGATGAAGGTATTGAGTCAACGCTAGCAGGATGTGCCAATACCTTGTTTTCTGAAACCAGTGACGCTGCTGAATATTGGACTATCATAAAGCCTGAGTTTACCCCACCCTTTTTGGTAAGGAAAGCCGGCAACCCATTGCTAAGTGAAGGATTGACAAGTCTTTCCAGTCTTCTTTCGGATATGTTTGCAAGTTCAGCAATGGCAATTCCACATAAAAGTAAGCCCTGAAGTCCAACAAGTCT
>CAYMHD010000071.1:3706-9668 GCA_964390135.1 uncultured Gudongella sp.
TCCCATAAAGTCAAAAGGTAATGCCATTGGCTGGCCATGGAAGTTTCCTCCTGATATTACCTCTTCCTCTTCAGTAAATATCAAGGGATTGTCGGTTGCTGCATTCATTTCAATCTCTACTTTTGATTTGATGAACTCAAGGGCATCCTTGGTTGCACCGTGAATCTGTGGTGTACATCGTAATGAATAGGGATCCTGAACCCTCATTTCTCCCTGTCTTGTGGTCATGCTGCTCCCCTTGCGGATTCTCAGTAGATTGTCAGCAGAGTTTATTTGTCCCATATGACCTCTTGCACTGTGAACCTTAGGGTCAAATGCATCAGTAATTCCATTTAGCGCCTCAATTGTAAGTGAAGCTGCTATGTCTGCTGTTTTTGAAAGCATGATTGCATCGTATATTGCCAATGCACCAATTGATGTCATTACCTGGGTTCCGTTGATCAGGGCAAGTCCTTCCTTTGATGTAAGCTCAACCGTATCTATACCTGCCATTTCCATGGCCTTTGCACCTGGCATTCTCTGACCCTTGTAGTATGCTTCACCTTCACCAAGCATTACCAATACCATGTGTGCCAATGGAGCCAAATCACCACTTGCACCTAGGGATCCTTTCTCTGGTATTACCGGATTTACATCCTTGTTCACCATTTTTACCAGAGTATTGAGTGTTGAAGGTCTAATCCCCGAAAATCCCTTTGCCAAAGCATTTATTCTCAAAACCATTATTCCCTTGGCTGCCTCTTCATGCAAAGGACTTCCCACTCCACATGAATGACTTATGATAAGGTTTCTCTGAAGTGCCTTTGTTTCCTCCGAACTGATTACAACGTCACTGAACTTCCCGAATCCAGTGGTGATACCATAGACAACCTTTTCCTCCTCAACAAACCTATCTACAAGACTTCTTGCCTTTTCCACCCTTTTCATGGCCTCTTCCGATAATTCAACCCTGAAGCCACCTCTTACAATTCTTATGAAATCCTCCAATGTCAGACTATTACCATCCAAAATTACTTTGTTCATCTAAATCCTCCTCCCACTGAGCTATACTATCTAGATAAAGTGGCACAAAAAAAGCCACAGAATAATCTGTGGCTTGGCTTTTGAAATTTGTGAAGCAATAATGTCTTACACATATTATCCCCACTTCTCTATTTATTGAGTTAATTATATCATATTGTGTAAAAGTATCAAATATTTTTTGGTTTTGAAGTACTGTCCCTTTCTATAAGCTGCACCGGCAGAACCAATGTCTGCTCTTCAATTTTTTCACCCTGCAGTACCTTCAGGATTCTTCTTATGGAAACAGCTCCAATGTCATAATATGGTTCCTTGATGGTTGTAAGCTTTGGTCTATAGTAGGACGCAAGACTAATGTCCCCATATCCAACAACAGAAATATCCTCAGGGACTCTGATTCCATGATCATAAAAATAATTTATCAATCCAAGGGCAATCTCGTCCTCGCAGCAGTAAACTGCTGTTATTCTGCCCTCAAGAAGCTGATCTTTGATTTTCTCGCCTAAATCATATCCATCTGCTATGCTATGACCGTCCACCTCAAATACATGGGGTGCTTCTTCTATTGAAGACATCCACTCTCTGTAGGCTTCAATCTTCTGTTTTTCTATGGTCAACTCCATATCCTTCTCCTGGGTCACATATGCTATCCTCCTGTGACCTTCATCGATAAGATGCTTCATGACCTTGTCGCTTGCCTCTCTGTTGTTTATTGCAACAGTAGGACTTTCCAGTACATTGTAATACTTGTTCAGGTAAATGAAAGGGATCTTTGACATGTCCAAATATGTCAGAACTTCAGCATTGAGTATTTCTGAAACCATGATTATTCCAGCCACCTGTTTTTGCATAAGTAGCTGCACAAACCTCATTTCCGCTTCCTTGTCCCCATAGCTGCTACATAACAGGATGTCATAATTGTACATCCTTCCCACTTCTTCAACCCCACGGATTATCTGGGCGACATATGAGCTGCCGATGTCATCCACAATTATTCCTATAAGGTTTGATTTCTTGGTGACCAGGCTTCTCGCCACCTCATTTGGCTTATATCCCAAATCTTCAATTGCCTTGAGCACCCTTCTCCTTGCTTCTGGACTTACAGGCTTCGAATCATTTATTACTCTTGAAACCGTAGATATGGAAACCTTTGCCAGCTTTGCAACATCCTTTATTGTAGTTGCCATCCTATCCCTCCTTGAGCGACTGTTAGGTAAAATCTTAGTCGCAACATATATATTATACTAAATTTACAGAAAATACTCCACTTAAAACTTCCACCGCCATGACGTCTGCAGATGTGAAATCCTTGTTCCTTAAGCTGGATTCACAATAAACCATAGCCTTTATGGAGTCACCTACCATTACAGGAGTCATTATTATGGATTTGAGTGATGAGATATCAACTGTACCCATATTGTACATTGCACCGGCCCAGTTAACAGATAATGAGGATTCCTTTGTCTCCATAATTTTTCCTATCATATCTTCAGCTATTTTCTTGTTATCACTCCAGCCGCTAGCTAACCCCTCTCTGGTGAACTGGTCCATAACCACTCCGTCATCAATAATCAATACAGAGCTTAGATCAGCATCAACACTCTCATTGATGGCTCCCAAAAAACGAAATAGCTTTTTATCAATTGTTTCAGGGGATTTGGAAAGTAGGGCTATATCCATCAGGGAGACAATACCATTCTGACTCCTCCCAAAAACCTCCAGGGTAACCTTATGTCCCATTGAGTTAAGGTTCTCGATTTTATCCATGTCATTATTCCAAACAGCAACTTTATTTCTCCCAAGCATTTCCTTGGCAAAATACAATGCCTGATCCGCCTTGTAAACCAGCTCCTCCTTTGAGGTTCCATGATGAGGGTAATGTGATATTCCAATACTTAAGGTAACCTTTCTGTCAATGCCAAATCTTCTATCCTCACAAATTGAACGTCTAATCTCCTCTGCAACGGCTTCTGAATCATCGATTGAAATATTTTCAAGCAGAACCAAAAATTCCTCTCCACCGTATCTTCCGACACGATCGCTGGATCTTGTATTCTCATTCAAAACCTCACCGATAATGGCTAAAATCTGGTCCCCCTTCTGATGTCCATAGGTATCGTTGATATCCTTGAATTTGTCGATGTCCATCATAAGCACTGAAAACTCATTTTCAGTTCCATTATAGACCTCAAGCATTTCCTCCAGTTCATTCTCAATGGTTTCACGACTCAGCACACTGGTCAACCTGTCATAATTGGTTCTTCTGTGAAGCTTCCTATTCTCCAGATTAAGATACATCAATTTTGCCAAGCCAATTGACAATTGAAGCCTTTCCTCGTCAAATCTGTTTATGGCACTGTCAGTCTGCAGATACACATACCCCAACACCTTGCTTTTCCTGGTGGATGACCTTCTTTCAAATTCAATATCATTACCAAGAGGTTCCATTATGGGCACTCCAATCAGTCCACTTAGTCTCCTGTCAAAGTATTCCTTGCTTATATCCATTGATAGGATATCCATGTCCCGGTTGAAAAGCACACTACCACCTGACCGTAATGTGTTATCTATAAACTGACTCATTTCAAATTCTCCCACACCCATTCGGATCAGGGTTGGTTCATTTTCAATCTCCTCAAGTTTAAAAATGTTAATCAGTGAATCCTTCGCTCCAGTTTCACGGTGAAGAAATCTGAGTATAATTTCCAGATTGAGTCTGTAGTCATCCGTCATGCTTGACAATACTCCTTCAACTGTAGCTGATAGGTTTTCACCCTCACCATCTAGAAACAGCTGATTGTACTGAGCATAGTCCAGCATGGATATATATCCCCCAACCAAACTTCCCTGTATTTCCCTTAAGTCAGGTTTATCTAAAGAAATATTGAATTCTCGGTTGAATAATTCATCCAGTATTTTCTTAATCCTTGGAATATTATAGTTTGCCAGTATCTTATCTCTATATCCTCCTATGCCTATCTGATTTATTTTGGTCTGAACCAAATCCATGGATTTTATCAGGTATTTTGCTGCCCTTTTGTAGTCACCATCCATATATAGCATTTCACCCACATATGCATAGTACCTGCATATGGACTGGGAAAATTTTTTATCACCCTTATCCAGTATCTCAATAACATCATCAAGATATTGGCTGTTGCCAGTCTCCAGCATATCCATGATTTCGAAGTCATTAAGATAAAGCTCCCTTGCTCCTTCTGATCCTATCTTCAAATACAGATTTTTCAAGTAATCATAGCTTGACTTATCTGGTATATGAAGGCATATATGCATCATTTCAATCAAAAAAGATGCTATTTCATATTCATTTGCATTTTTGCCCAGCTCTTTAAACAAGGCCTCTATTTGACTCCTGTCGATTTTCTGGTTCATTATTGAATCTATGGTGATGATTCTTGCCTTTGATCTGAAGAATAGCTTGGGATTGAAATCCTTTGCCTTATCCATTGTATTTCTGCTGAACATTTTACCCAGGGCATAATCTCCCAGCTCCATGTAGAAACGTCCCAGGAAATCAAGATAGTGAACTATCACTTCCTTTTCAACAATTGGTTCCTCCTTGTTGAAATCCCTTACCTTGAGAAATATCTCAGTTGCAGCTTCCATGTTTTGCATGGAAAGCTCCAGGACACCCCTGTAGACATTCACCTGAAACTCATTTATCCTGTCTCCATTGAGGTGTGATAGCTCTATGGTCTTGTCAATGTAGCTTCTTGCATTATCATACGAGCCTAAGGTCAGATATACATCACAGATATTGGTCAATGTGATGGTCTGAAATGAGGACAGGCCATTCTCATCAGAAACCCTTAGACATTGGAAATAGTAGTCAAGCGCTTCCTGAGGATCACCAATAATTTCATTGTATAGATTCCCAATATTATTCAGGGGTTTTATCCTGTCAAAATCCCTCTCTGAAAGAACATAGGTCTCTATTGACTTGTGATAGCTTTCCAATGCTTTTTCATGATCCCCAACCAGATAATTGCCTATGCCCTGAAGATTGTAAAGATCCCCATCATGCTTGTGTATATCTAATTCCTGGGATAGTTGCAGGGCTTTGTCTATAACATCCTGTGACTCCTCAAGCCTATCCAGAATCTGGTATATTATCGACTTGAGCTTATAGAGGTTTATCCTGTGCTCCTCATTCCCATACAGAGAAACAATGGATTCATACTCGGACATCATTTCAAGTGCATGGTTGTAATCTCCAGCGCGGATCATAAACTCAAGCTGAATAAGCTCAGCATGTATTCTATGATCTGAATTGCCCATCCTTTTTGCTTCATCAACATATGTTCCTGCAGAATCCATCCCTTCCGAATATCTTCTTTGGGCCAAAAGAGCTTCAGTCAAGTATTTAAGAACCATCAGTATTGATGGATGATCCTTCCCCCTTAATCTCTTGTAGCATGCTTCAAGAATATTGACAGAGTTTTCATTATATCTGTTCTTTTCCTTGTGGAGCCTTTGCAATACAATCCTCAGCATCCTGTCCAGCTGCCTGGACTCACCTAGATGATGTAGCAATGAATCGAAATTTATAACGTGGTTATCATCTCTTCTAGACAACAAGACCTCAGCGATTCTCCCATGAAGCTCCTCTCTCTCCTCTTCCGGCAGGTCGCTGTAAAGCTGTCTCTTGAAATCTCCTTCCACAAATGAAATCGACCTCTCAGTTTGCATGTCAATTCTCGTTATACCTTTATTTGTAAGCTCCAGGATCAATTCTCTGAATTCCGGGCTTTCCATCCCCAGGATTTCCATAAGGTCATTCATATCCGCCGGGTAATTAAAGCAGGATAGAAGGTTCAAAGCCTTCAATTCCTTAACGCTCAGGGCTTCAATCTGCTTTAATATGGTCCTTTTTAAGGTTGCAGAATCATAGAGGGCTCTATAGTCATCAGTTGTGGTAGCC
>CAYMHD010000072.1:0-4711 GCA_964390135.1 uncultured Gudongella sp.
ATACCCTAGACCGAGAGGATACCCTGCTTCTAATGATTGATATCCAGGAAAGACTTGCACCTGCAATCCACAATGGAGACCAGATTATTGAGAAGAACAGGATCCTCCTTACAGCCATGAAGGAGTTGAGCATGAAGGTTATCCACACTGAGCAATATCCAAAGGGTCTTGGCAACACACTGCCCCAGCTGGCTGCCCTGATCGAAGGAAAGCCTCATGAAAAGGTCATGTTCTCAGCCTATAATGAAGAGGTTAGGGATGACCTGTTTTCCAGTGGCAAGAAAAACATTCTAGTGACTGGGATGGAAACACATGTCTGTGTGTTCCAAACTGTAAGGGAATTGCTGGAGAACCATTACAACGTATTTGTCCTGATGGATGGCGTCGGCTCCAGGACCTATGAGAACTACAGAAACGCCCTGGACCTTATGCAGGAAATGGGAGCGGTAATAACAAATGTTGAAACGGTGCTTTTCGACCTGATAAAGACTGCAGGAACACCTGATTTCAAGATGATATCAAAACTTGTTAAATAGAGCTGATCCATTGGATCAGCTCCTTTTTATGCTCTGGTTTCTAGTCTATAGAACCCTTTTAACAAAAAGATCAACAATTTCAGGATCGAACTGTGATCCAGAACATCTCAAAAGCTCCTCCACGGCACTATCCTTTGATCTTGGTGTCTGGTATGGTCTGCTAGCAGTCATGGCCTCATATGCATCGGCAACGGATATGATCCTTGCCACCAAGGGGATGTCATTGCCGGTCAGTCCTTCAGGATAGCCCTCGCCATCCATTCTTTCATGATGGTGGAGTACGTCTGTAGCAAAGGATGAATACTCATCAACAGATTTCAATATCTGATATCCGGTTTCGGGGTGCTTCCTGATTATCTCGAACTCATCCTCAGTCAACCTTCCAGGCTTATTGAGTATCTCAGGAGGAACCATTATCTTACCAATATCATGCAGTATAGCTGCTGTCTTGACCCTTTCAACCTCATCCTCAGCGAATCCCATTTCCCTGGCTATGGCAACACAGTACTGAGTGACCCTTTCCGTATGAATCTGTTCACTGTCATACTTCAGGTTTATATTCTTCAATACCACCTCAATAGTCTGACTCCTCATGAGCTTACCGTACTTCAGCTTGTTCTTGTACATCTTGTTGTCCGCCATTGTCATTACCTTTTTAATGTCCATATCCTGGGTTGATTTTACGGAGTATCCTATTGCAAGGGATACCACCACAGATTCCAGCTTGATTCGCTTTGCTGCGTCCTCAATTCTCTTCTTGACCCTTTCAGCCTGGACTTCATCCGTCTTTGGAAGAAGAACAATAAACTCATCTCCTCCCATCCTTCCAATTATGTCATCATCCCTGCAAACCCTTCTCAGCATGTCAGCCACACTTGTAAGGAGCCGATCACCCATCTTGTGGCCAAAGGCATCATTTGTAAGCTTGAGTCCATTGACATCGATGGACATTATGGTAAATGGAAGATTTCTCATCGTATCCAACCGATCCATTGAATCCTCCATATATCTCCTGTTGTAGAGTCCGGTCAGATGGTCATGATAGCTTAGGTACTGAATCTCCTTCAGCTTCTCCTTCTTTTCAGTAAAGTCCCTGAAGACGATTACAACACCTGTAACCTTGCCATCCCTGCTTCTTATTGGGGCCGCACTATCCTCTATTGGTATTCGACCGCCATCCCTTGAAACCAGGATGGTATGGTTGGCAAGCTCAATTATCTCAGCACTTTCCAATACACGTTCCACAGGGTTCTCGCACTTCTCTCCAGTGTGTTCATTGATTATATGAAAAATCCTGTCAAAGGGCTGTCCTGCTGCTTCCTTCTGTGACCATCCCGTCATGTTTTCCGCAACCGGGTTCATAACCTGGACCCTTCCCCTGTTATCTGTTGATATTACTCCATCGCCAACCGATAGAAGTGTTGTTCTGAACTGCTCCTTTTCAGAATATACCTCCCTTTGCAGGCTTTTTCTTTCGGTGATATCCATAAATGTTACCACACCGCCAACAATTCTTCCATCCACCCTTTGAGGGTAGCTGTAGTATTCCACCTCAAAGCTTGTCTTGTCTTTTTTCCAAAATACATCATCGGCAGCATGGATTCCCTTGCCGGTTGATATTCCCATTGCAATCGGGCACTCATCCTCACTTCTAGGCATTCCGTCCCTGGAACAATGATGGATCAACTCGTGAATATTCTTGCCAAGGAGTTCATCCTGATCCCCATACCCAAGTATTTCAAGTGCGCTTTTATTGATAAAGGTACATATTCCGTCAAGATCCATTCCGTAGATTCCCTCTGCGGTGGAATCAAGAATCAGCTGAAGCTGGTCCTTGCTTTCCTTCAAATTTACATTCACATGCCTGATTTCTTCAGTCCTTTCCTCCACCTTGTCCTCAAGATCATGTACAAGGGAGTGGATCCTGTCTGCCATATCGTTGTATGACTGTCCAATTCTTCCCAGCTCATCCTGTCTGTGAATCTCAACCCTTCTGGTCAAGTCACCTCCTGAGAAGCTGTTGTTTGCCTCAAGTATCTCCTCCATTGGTTCAAACAGGTTCCTTGTTATTATCATGAACATCAGAATTGAGAAGAGCAGTCCAACAAGCCCAATCATAAGGCTGTCCCTTAGGGAATCATCCACTGTGGCACCCAGAAGACTTTCCGGGATCGCAGTGATTACAAGCCAGTCCACCCCTTCATGCCTGAACTCCGTTGCCTTGCTGAATAGGGTTTCATCTCCTCTCTCCCCTTCAACCAGATCTTCGCCTCCGGACAAATATTCCTCATAGGTCGATAATGCAACCAGGTTACCTGTTTCTGAGATACTGACTCTCTGAAAGTTGCCATCCGGATCCAATCTATAGTTTTCCTGTCCAAGGGAGTTGGCCACCACATGGCCTGTTTCCCTTTCCACTATCATTGCATAGGAATCAGATGTCTCAGTGATGGCACTTAGGGCACCATTCAACCCTGAAAGCAGCACATGGGCGCCCAATACCCCTTCAGGATCGCCTGCTGCGTTCAATATGGGTTGGGAAGCTGAAATTGTAAGGTCATTCATAACAAAATGCCTGTATAGCGGCGAAAATGAGAATCCTCCCTCCTCAAGGGCCTTTTCATACCATGCTCTTGTCCTCGGGTCAAAGAGACCTGCATCCCTTGACAGGTCTCCGGCTGTACCATCCTCATTGACATGATAGTACCAGGAATTTCCCCCTGTTTCACTGTTGTTTACCATCAACTCAACCTGACCATCACCGTTTCTCCTGGCACCGTAGTATTCACCTGTTTCCGTTCCAAGGCTAAAGCTGTAAAGGATGCTTTCCTGGGTGTTTATTGTGTTTATGAAAAAATGATTCCTTGAAATGGTATCATCCATTCCCACAACACCATTCTCAAGCATTCCTGCATTCAGCTCAACAACTTCCTCAGGCATGCTTAGATAATCCTGTATCTGATGAACAATATCATGGTTGAGATTGTCAGCCAGTCTGTTTATGACCCGCTCATTGGAGGCGTTCCAACTGGTGTAGGTTTCATAGCCTATTGCTCCCACTGTCAGGGTAACACTGAGTATAAAAACTAAAATTATCGAAGCTTTGATGGAAATTGAATCAATGAACTTTTTAAATGATCCATTCATATTATGCTCCTTTTTGGTTTATTTCAACAACTTGAAATCATATTGGCAATGTGTAAATTTACATACTTATACATTTTACAAGTATATCATCTAAATCTGCCCCTTGCAACACTCTGCCATTTTGAAGCATCAAAGCCCATATGCAACAAAAAAACTGACAGCTTTAATAGCCATCAGTCCACTCAAAATAACGCATCGGTTCCGGTTCTTTTTGCGTTATTTTATCCGAATCTGCCTGTGATATAGTCCTCTGTCCTCTTGTCGCTTGGATTTGCGAATATCTTGTTTGTCTTGTCAAACTCTATAAGCTCACCACTTAGGAAGAAGGCTGTCTTGTCTGAAATCCTAGCAGCCTGCTGCATGTTGTGTGTAACTATAATTACAGTGTATTCCTTCTTAAGGTCCTCCATCAGCTCCTCAATCCTCATTGTTGCTACAGGATCAAGTGCTGAAGTAGGTTCGTCCATAAGGATAACCTCTGGACTAACCGCCATTGTCCTTGCAATACAAAGCCTCTGCTGTTGTCCACCGGAAAGACCATATGCATTATCATTCAGCCTGTCCTTGACCTCATCCCAAAGGGCAGCTCCCCTAAGACTCTGCTCAGCGATCTCCATAAGGGTCTTCTTGTCCTTAACTCCATGTATCTTGGGTCCATAGACCACGTTCTCATAAATTGACTTTGGAAATGGATTTGGCTTCTGGAAAACCATCCCCACCCTGGTTCTCAGCTCCTCGACCTTCATCTTTGAGCTGAATATATTTCTGCCGTTGTAAAGAATCTCCCCCTCTGTCTTCACAATGGGTACATTCTCTATCATACGGTTGAGAGTCTTCACAAAGGTTGACTTACCACAGCCTGAAGGGCCGATTATGGCAGTTATCTCGTTTTCCATAACCTGCATGTTAATGTCCTTTAGGGCCTGATTGTCTCCATACCAAAGGTTAAGCCCCTTTACATCATATACGTATTTGGTGATGTATTGATCTATATCTATCATTTTATTCTCCCCCACCTAGAATGTTTT
>CAYMHD010000072.1:4748-5490 GCA_964390135.1 uncultured Gudongella sp.
CAGGGTCACTAGCAGTACAACGATTGTTGCGGCTGCCAGATATGCATACTCGGGTGTGAGTACCGTATCCAGGGTCCAGTAATAGATCTGAATTGGCATGACCGTAAAATCATCCATTATACCCGTTGGAATCTTCATTATCAATGTTGGAATACCAAGTACAACAAGTGGTGCAGTCTCTCCAATGGCTCTCGATATGGCCAGTATTGCCCCTGTCAGTATTCCAGGTATGGATACAGGCAGTACAACCCTCCATATGGTGGTCCACTTGTCCGCCCCCATACCATATGAGGCTTCCCTCAGGAATCCAGGAACAGCCCTTAAGGCTTCCTGGGCAGCAACAACAACTATTGGCAGGACCAGCAGTGACATTGTAAGGCCTCCTGCCAGAATGCTGGATCCTAGGCTTAGCATCCTTGAGAATACAGTAAGACCCAAAAGACCAAAAATAACGGAAGGGACACTGGCGAGGTTTGATATGTTTACCTTGATCAGCCTTTGAATCCTTCCCTCATTTGCATACTCCTCAAGGTATATGGCAGTTGCAACACCCAATACAAGTGTTACGGGAATTACTATCATCATAAGGAAGAGGGTCCCGACGATGGCACCCCTGATACCTGCCTTCTCCGGAAATATTGAAAGGTTGCTGGTCAGAAATTGCCAATCCAACCAACCAATGCTCCCCGATATTATCTGGTATAGTAGTATTCCCAGAACCAACATGGCAAATACCGTTGAC
>CAYMHD010000072.1:5500-9657 GCA_964390135.1 uncultured Gudongella sp.
TTCAATTGCCTTTATTGCGCTGGGTTGTCCGAAAAATACCGTTGACAGTGAAAACAGGTGCTTTGCAAAGTTGTTAAGGACAATCCTTCTTGAAATTCTATTCTTATTGAAAGTCACCTGTTTTTTTACAGGCTTCTCTATTTTCTCATTCATAAGTTCCACATCCTCTTCAAGGATAAAATCCTCTGTGTTTCTATCCCTCATCAGTATTCCTCCCTGTACTTCCTTGCAATATGCTGGGCAATAAGGTTCATTCCCAGGGTGAATACAAACAGTATCAGCCCCACAGCGTAGAGACTGTAATAGCCCACAGTTCCACTACCAGCATCACCACTTGTGAATTCAACTATATATGCCGTCATTGTCTGCATGGACTGGGTGATATCGAATGTGAAATTCTTTGCGCTTCCACTTGCTATTGTAACTATCATGGTTTCCCCTATAGCCCTTGATATTGCAAGGACTATTGAAGCTACAATCCCTGATATGGATGCTGGTATTATAACCTTTGTCGTGGTTTCAAGCCTTGTGGATCCAAGGCCCATTGCACCCTCCTTCATGATTGTAGGTACTGCATTCATGGCATCCTCTGAAAGTGATGCCACCATTGGTATTATCATAATCCCCATGACGATTCCAGGGCTGAGGACATTCTTTGCCCCCAGGGAAGGAATCAGTCTCATAAGCAGAGGGGTAACGAAAGAGTATGCGAAAAATCCATATACTATTGTAGGTATTCCAGCCAGTACCTCAAGAACTGGCTTTAGAACCTTTCTAAGCCTTGGTGATGCAAACTGGCTCAGGTAGATTGCTGCCGCCATCCCCACAGGCACTGCAACAAGCATTGCTATTATTGTAGTCAAAAATGTTCCGTTTAGAAGGGGGAGGAAACCAAAAGAGGGTTCTCTCGACAAAGGGCTTAGATTTGTTGAAAAAACCTCCCTTATTGGCACCTGTGAAAAGAATTTTATAGAATCGAAAATTAGCGTATATACAATTCCAAATGTTGTTACAACAGAAATCAAGGCCATGAAAAGGAAAAACTTTGGCATCACCCTGTCTGAAAAATGACTTTTCTTTTTTATATTCTGCTGTATTATTTCCCTGATATCGTTGTTATCCATATTTATCTCCCCTGATATTTCCTAATCGATCTACATGACTAAGTCGAAATAGTATTCTTATTTCAAGCCTTCCAGCTGGGTGTAGTATTCTGCATACATGTCTGATGGAAGTGGTGCGAATCCGTTCTCTCCTGCAAGTCTCTCCGCTCCCTCAGGTGATACGACATACATTGCATAATCCAGAACCTGTGGTTTTTCCATTGCGTAATCAAGGTTAAGGTATGTGTAAACCAATCTTGTAAATCCTGCGTATGGAAGGTCTTCCCCTATTGTCTCAAGAGCTGGTGCAACAGGTCCGCTTCCAAAGTCAACATTCACAGCCTGAAGCTTGTCTGTGTTGCTTGCATAGTATCCGTATCCAAAGAACGCTATTGCATATTCATCATTGGCTACAAGGTCAACAAGGGTTGAATACTCCTGCTGAAGGTTTGCTGTCTTAACCATATCCTGCTCATCAAGAATTACTTCATAGAAGAACTCGAATGTTCCATGGTTCTCATTTGGTCCGTAGAACATTATCTCCTCTGCTGGCCACTCAGGTCTAATGTCTGACCAAAGTACCACGTCATCATCTGCATAGGTACCTGATATATACATGTCAACTATTTCCTGCTCTGTCATTTCTGTTGCCCAATCATTATTTTTGTTTATTACCATAGTAAGTCCGTCATATGCCAGTTTGATTTCCATTACGTCCTCACCAAATACCAGTCCGTTTTCCTCAAGCTGAGCAATCTCTTCATCCTTTATCTTTCTTGATGCATCTGAAAAGTCTGTCTCACCAGGAATGAACTTCTTGAAGCCTGCACTTGATCCGGCTCTTCCAACCTGTACGCTTACCCCTGAAGCTTCGTTGGTCATGTATTCCTCAGCAATGTGTGCCATAAGTGGATATACCGTTCCTGATCCATCAACTATTACCGCACCTTCAAGCTCACTTCCGGTCCCCCCATCTGCTGGAGCCTCTTCTCCTCCGCCGCAGGCTGTCAATGCAAATGTCAGCACCATGATAAATGCCAATAAAATAAATTTCCTTGAATTTCTCAATGTAATTTCCTCCTTAGGTTATGTTCTATTCTCTTTTCATACATAGAATAACAGCCCTTCATTAAGGATTTATGATGCCAATGTTAAGAGTATGTAAAATCGCAAAAAAAGAAAAAATCGTCGATTATAAATAATCGACGATCCCGCGAAAAACCTAACTAAGTACTCTTCTAGCCTTGATCTCCTCATTTATCCTTGGCGCTACCATAAATGCCGCTGCGGTTACAAGTGCCGATGTCGTAGCAACAAGCACCGGAGACGTACTCCTCATACCCCTTGTCATGTTCCTAATTGATCTTACAAGCACGAATATTGATGCAAGGATATTGAGCTTTGTTCTAAGTTTCATGGTATCCTTCCTCCCAAATTTTAATACATTAACCTTCCTATGAAAAGTAATACCCTTCATTGAACACTCAAATCATTCACTTACAAAGGCTTATCTGAATTCCAGCTTGAATATCTGAACCTTAAACCATGTGTAGATCTTATCAGGCAGCCTCCATGTCACATGAACTGAAATTGGCATCCGAATTCCATCCATCTGGTTAATCTCCTTGGATTCACCTATGCATTCCAATAGCTGAGCCTTCTCATCGGTGTCCTTGAACCTCATGGCGCTTGTGTAGACCACATCCCCCTCATCATCGAAGTGGAGGTAAGCCTCCCCAGGAACTCCCCTGTGGTTCATTACAACCCTTGCTGTATATTTGTCAATTTGCTTCCACTTCATGTTTCTGTTCAAGGCTGCCTGGGGATACCAAGGCAGCTCCAAAAGATACCTCTGGAATGAGGACTGGTTTACTTTCGGCCCACCCTTTACATCTGCAACCTTTATTAAATTCAACAGCCTCATCTGAAGAGATCCCACTCCGTCAATATAGCTATCCGCTCCGAAAACATAAACAAATGGCTTGACTTCAGCCTTTACCTGCCATACAAATGAAGGCTCAGTCAAACCTACCACTTGAGTTGCGGATGCGAAAATCCATTTTTCAGAATCAGGATCAAGTCTCATCTGCCCCTTCTGCTTTATGTGGACTGTGGTCTTCCACTGACTTCCCACCACGTTAGATTTTATCAGCCACTTCTGGACTATCCCAGGAAGATGAGCAATGTCCTTCTTCTCTATTACTCCCTCCTTTGATTTATCCTGCATTTCCTTAAGCTTCTTTACTTCCTTGTTGATCCTTCTCTTGTGAAAGCCTCCTGGTATCTTGGTAGCCAGGAAATATACCAAAAGAATTATTCCAACAATATATATAATAGTATCCAAAAAAACACCACCTTGAAAATTTTAGTCAACTATATGGATCTCCTCAACAAGTATTATCTCACATGCTCCATTACCTGTATCTCCCCTTGTCATGCTGGTTTCCCAGGCTCCGTTGTCAAAATGAACATCCACAAGATATCCCTTGATTCTGATATAGTCATTCTTCCGAATCTTTCTAATGTCCTTTCTGACTTCATCGTTTTCTGCGATGAGATGGACATTGGCTGAATTCCTTGCTATTAATCCTTTTTCAACAAACTCCTGGTCATATGTGTAATAGTACCATCTTCCACTTTGTGAATAATCCACGTGCTGGTCATATTCCTCCTTGTTAAGGTCACCCCATGCGAGGATCAAATCGTATTCAGAAACCTGAGATGGATAATCAGAGTATTTCTTCTTTCCCTTGACTACACCTCTTATGTCATATTCAGCCTTTAATGATATTTCAACGTCTCCTTCCTTTCCGGAATGGACTATCCTTTCCAAGGGAAATAGGTTGTTCTGCTCCGGCTGAACAACACTTCCCTGATAGGGTGCATTGTTCCCCAGTATTGAACTTCCCAAAAAAATCATAACTGCCACCAGCACAATCGAAAGAAATCTAATCAGCTGACTCATCACATTATCCTCCCATATGGTTTTTGCTACTAATAGTATACCTTATTGAATTCTTTTTGTGTAGATTCCAACTAAAAAAAGGACCTGTC
>CAYMHD010000073.1:0-9656 GCA_964390135.1 uncultured Gudongella sp.
TTGGGGACCAATCCGGACTGGACCCAGAAAAGCTGTATGGGTATCTTGAAAGGACCAGAGACCTGGAAGGATATGGGGTAGGGGGCTTTGGAGCCTGGAGGCTTCAGGATATCCTTGATAAGTACAGGGTGGACCTTCTGGTTGAGGCTACACCAACCAACAAGACTACGGGAGAGCCTGCAAGCTCTACCATAAGACTGGCGCTGGTAAATGGTCTGCATGTTGTTACAGCAAACAAGGGACCGGTTATGCTCCATTACAGGGACCTTAAGGACCTGGCTGAAAAAAGGGGACTAGGCTTTGGCATAGGGGCAACTGCAGGAGCTGCACTTCCCACCATAAGCGCAGGAGAAAACGACCTTCTGGGCTCCAGGCTCCTTGGGATCAGGGGAGTCCTGAACGGGACCACAAACTACATACTCCACCTGATGGAGAATGAAGGGGTAACCTATCAGGCTGCCCTCCAAAAGGCCCAGGAGGAAGGGATTGCAGAGACCGATCCCACCCAGGATGTCGAGGGCTGGGATTCTGCCATAAAGATGACCATAATTGCAAATGCCCTTGCAGGAACATCCCTTGCATTGGAGGATGCTGAGGTTGTGGGAATAACCCATCTGACCATTGAGGACATAAGGTCTGCCAAGGATAGGAACAAGAGATACAAGCTCCTTGGTGAGCTGTACCTTGAGGCTGAGAATCCAAGGGTGGTAGTTAAGCCTGTCATGGTATCCCATGAGGACATCTTCTATGGAGTCCAGGGGAAGAACAAGGGAATACAGTATGTGACAGACAATCTTGGAGAGCTTGCGGTCCTTGGGGGAGCATCTGATGTAAGGGGCGCTGCAGCCGCAATAATCCGGGATATCCTTCAGATTAAAAAAAGAATATTTAGAAAAGTGTAAAATTTGTGTTGACTTTTAAATCCACCTGCATATATAATAGGTTTCAATATTAAGAAATGCCAAGATGAAGAGAAAGATACCTGGAATTTACTTCAAGAGAGCTGATGGTTGGTGTGAATCAGCAGTGGATGGGTATGTAATACTAGCTTCAAAGCAGCATGGGCGAAAGCTTCGGCAAGTAGTCTGTGACGGTGCCACCGTTATATGGATACCGGATGATTGTCCGGGAATGAGGCAGCTTGCTGCGAATTAGGGTGGTAACACGAAAGATTTATCCTTCGTCCCTATAGAGTGATATCTATAGGGACGGGGGATTTTTTTTTATGAAAAGGAGGATGGAAAATGACAAAGAGAATCAGTTTTTTTGACACAACATTAAGGGATGGGGAGCAGTCCCCAGGGTGCAGCATGAACCACAGGGAAAAGCTAATGATGGCAAGGCAGCTGGAAAGGCTGGGAGTTGATGTTATTGAGGCGGGCTTTGCAGCCGCATCACCTGGAGACTTTCAATCTGTAAAGGCCATAGCGGACCAGATAACTGAATCAACTGTGGCAGTCCTTGCAAGGACTGTAAAGGATGATATAGACAAGGCCTGGGAGGCTGTAAAGGGAGCATCAAAACCAAGAATTCACACCTTTATCGCCACATCACCAATACATATGGAGTACAAGCTGAAGATGACACCTCAGCAGGTGGCAGACAGGGCAGAAGAGATGGTGGCATATGCGTCCAGCCTTTGTCCCCAGGTTGAATTTTCTGCGGAGGATGCCACTAGAAGCGACACTGGCTTTCTGGCAGAGATATTTGACAGGGTGATACAGGCAGGTGCAAAAATCATCAATATACCTGATACTGTAGGCTACACAACACCGGATGAGTTTTACCAATTCATAATGGATATCAGAAGCAAGTCCAACTACCTGGACCAGGTGGAAATCTCAGTCCATTGCCACAATGACCTGGGACTTGGGGTTGCCAACAGCCTTGCAGCAATCAAGGCAGGGGCGACACAGATAGAGTGTACAGTGAATGGAATCGGTGAAAGGGCTGGCAATGCAGCCCTTGAAGAGATAGCAATGGTACTGTCGGTAAGAGGAGACAAATACGATGCAAACAGCAATATCAAAACCGTTGAGATCACCAGAACCAGCAATATGCTAAGCAGCATCACAGGGGTAAACGTCCAGCCAAACAAGGCCATTGTTGGAGCAAATGCATTTGCCCATGAGTCGGGAATACACCAGCATGGGGTCCTTAGCAACAGGGAAACCTACGAAATAATGACTCCGGAATCCGTTGGTCTAAGCAACAACAATCTGGTCCTGGGCAAGCATTCCGGGAGGCATGCATTCAAGGATAAGGTGGCCTCCCTGGGATATCAGATTGACGATGACCAGCTTAACATTATCTTCGCCCAGTTCAAGGATCTTGCAGACAAGAAAAAGCAGATTTTTGACAGGGACATTGAGATACTCCTAACCAGAGGGATTAAGGAAACAAGGGATTACTACAGGCTAGAGAGATTTGTTGTAAACAGTGGAAATACCATAACGACCACAGCCTCTGTTGTTCTGGATACCCCGGAGGGAATCAGGGAGGGAATCTCATTTGCACAGGGACCTGTGGATGCTTCCTTCAGAGCGATTGCGCAGTGCGTCCATAAGGATATAACCCTTGAGGACTTCTCCCTGCAATCCATTACAGAGGGAACTGATGCATTGGGATATGCGGTGGTGAAGCTAAGATACAAGGACAAGCATTTTGTGGGGAGAGATGCCAGCATCGATGTTGTTGAGGCAAGCATAAGCGCATATATAAACGCAGTCAACAAGCTTATGCAGGAAGAAGAGACACACCAGGAAATGGCTGTATAGAAAGGGTGATTTGGATGGGAATGACAATGACACAGAAGATAATGGCAGCTCATGCTGGAAGGGACAGTGTGGCTGCAGGAGATTTCATAGAGGCGGACCTTGATATGGTTCTTGGCAATGATATCACCGCTCCTCCCGCAATTGCTGAGTTTGAAAGGATGGGGTCCAGGGAGGTTTTCCACAAGGACAGGATTGCACTGGTTCCGGACCACTTTGCCCCAAACAAGGATATAAGGGCTGCCCAGCAATGCAGGATCATGAGGGAGTTTGCCCACAGTCAGGGTATAACAAACTACTTTGAGATCGGGGAAATGGGAATAGAGCACGCCCTGCTGCCTGAAAAGGGGATTGTGGTTGCAGGGGATGCTGTGATTGGAGCGGATTCCCACACCTGTACCTACGGGGCTCTTGGAGCCTTCTCAACAGGGGTCGGAAGCACCGACATGGCAGCCGGAATGTCCACGGGCAAGGCTTGGTTCAAGGTCCCTTCGGCAATCTCAATAGTTCTTAAGGGGAAACCACAAAAGTGGGTTACAGGCAAGGATATAATCCTTCACATCATTGGAATGATAGGGGTTGACGGAGCAAGGTACAGGTCCATGGAATACTCAGGTGAGGGGGTCAGGCACCTTACAATGGATGACAGGTTCACCATCTCAAACATGGCAATAGAGGCAGGTGCAAAAAACGGTATATTCCCTGTGGATGGGATCACGGAAAGCTACATGGAAGGTAGGGCAAAGAGGGAATGGAAGGCCTACAGTCCGGATGATGACGCGGAATATGACCAGGTAATTGAACTTGACCTGTCAAAGGTGAGACCTACTGTATCATTTCCACACAGCCCGGACAACACACATTCAATTGATGATGTTCCCAGGATTATTATAGACCAGGTTGTAATAGGGTCCTGCACAAACGGAAGGCTGGATGACATGAGGATGGCTGCAAGCATACTTAAGGGTCGAAAGGTTGCCAGGGGGGTCAGGACCATAATATTTCCCGCTACCCAGGAGATCTACCTGCAGGCTGTCAGGGAGGGGCTCATTGAAGCCTTCATAGAGGCGGGAGCGATTGTAAGCACTCCAACCTGCGGTCCCTGTCTGGGAGGCCACATGGGGATACTGGCAGAGGGTGAAAGGGCGGTATCCACAACAAACAGGAACTTCATAGGCAGGATGGGTCATCACACGTCAGAGGTCTATCTGGCAAGTCCAGCAGTGGCAGCTGCTTCGGCTGTAGCCGGGTATATAGAGAATCCTGAAAATCTGGAGGTGATGTAGATGGAATCAAGGGGAAGAGCCATCAAATTTGGAGACAATATCGACACTGACCTTATAATAGCTGCAAGGTACCTGTCAACGGCAGATCCCAAGGAGCTGGCAGAGCACTTTATGGAGGATCTTGACCCTGAAATCAGCAAGAGGGTCAAGGAGGGGGATATTGTTGTGGCAGGCAGGAATTTTGGCTGTGGATCATCCAGGGAGCATGCTCCCATAGCCATAAAGGGTGCTGGTATAAGCTGTGTTATTGCAGAAAGCTTTGCAAGGATATTCTACAGGAACTCCTTCAACATCGGACTTCCAATAATTGAAAGCCCTGAAGCCTCCAGGGATATAAGTGATGGGGATGACATATCCGTGAACTATGAAACAGGTGAAATCATAAATATGACTACAGGGAAGGTATACAGTGGGGAGGCCTACCCGCCCTTCATCAGGAAGATAATTGAAAGTGGCGGACTTGTGGGCTATGTGAAAGCGGGAGGAGCAGAATAATATGACATACAGAATAGCGGTGGCACGGGGTGACGGTGTGGGACCGGAGGTTGTTGAAAGTGCAATACAGATTCTTGACAGGGTTTCACAGGTGTTTGGAATAGATTTCAGCTACCATGATGTTTTAGTGGGAGGGGCAGCCTATGACGCAACGGGAAGTCCCCTGCCTGAAGCTACCCTTAAGACTGTGGACAGCTGTGACAGCATCCTCTTCGGTGCGGTTGGAGGAGACAAATGGGATTCACTTCCCCATGAGCTGAGACCTGAAAAGGCAATCCTGGGACTTAGAAAGGCCCTTGTTGCCTACTCAAACCTTAGACCGGGCATCCTATATCCTCAGCTGAAGGAGGCTTCTCCACTGAAGAATCACATAGTGGAAAATGGTTTTGACATATGTGTGGTTAGGGAGCTTACGGGAGGAATATACTTTGGCAGGAAAAGGACCTGGGAGGATGAAAATGGAGAAAGGGCAGAGGATGTAGAGGAATACAGCAGCATGGAAATAGAGAGGATAGCCAGGAAGGCCTTTCAGACTGCCATGGGTAGAAGAAAAAAGGTTACAAGTGTGGACAAGGCCAATGTCCTCCATACATCAAGGCTGTGGAGGAAGGTGGTGGAGGAGGTACATTTGGATTATCCTGAAGTTGAGCTCCTTCACATGTACATAGACAATGCCTGCATGCAGGCCGTAAGGAACCCATCCCAGTTTGATGTGATCCTCACATCAAACATCTTCGGGGACATACTTTCAGATGAGATAAGCATGCTGACAGGGTCAATAGGCCTGCTGCCATCAGCCAGCATGGGTGACGGCAAAAAGGGGATCTATGAGCCAATACACGGCTCAGCTCCAACTATCGCAGGTCAGGACAGGGTCAATCCCATAGGGACAATCCTTTCGGCATCCATGATGCTTGAGCATTCCTTTGGACTCACCCGGGAGGCAAGGTCAATCGAGAATGCTGTAAAAAAAGTTTTTGAGGAAAAATATCATACTGAAGACGTTTTCATGGAGGGCGGAAAAACCGTGGGAACACAGGAAATTACAAGGCTTATAGCCAAGAACATTGAAAATGGTGCCAATTGAAAATATTCTAAATAATTTAAATTATTTAAAAAAAGGTGTTGACACCCATAATTTAAAGTTATAGAATGAGTTTAATTTAAATCACAAACAAGAGCGATGACGGAGACAAAACTGCAGAGAGTCTGATAACAGAGAACTGATGGATGGTGAGAGTCAGGATCAGAGGACGCAGGAATGATCACTCCGGAGCTGTCAAGGCGAAATGTAAAAAGTAGCTGCGACCGGGAATCTTTCAAATGGAAGATGCGCCACCGTTACATGGCTATGGTTAAAGGCTTGTCCTTGGACCTGAAGAGTCAATCTGCGT
This sequence comes from uncultured Gudongella sp., assembly GCA_964390135.1. GTDB lineage: Bacteria > Bacillota > Clostridia > Tissierellales > Tissierellaceae > Gudongella. The sequence goes on from CAYMHD010000073.1 coordinate 5,950, forward strand.
GAGTGGATTGAAAAACAGGGTGGTACCGCGAATATTATCTCGTCCCTGAAATACATGCAAGTATTTCAGAGACGAGATTTTTTAATACCCAAAAACAAAAAATAAAGGGAGGAAATGAAAATGACAAGAACTTTGAATGCAATGGTAAAAAACGGACCGGAGACTCTAATGAGAATTACAGGATTGATGAGAAAAAGAGGCTGCCAGCTTGAGGGAATAGTATATGAAGTGGGCCTTAATGATGCCCTTTCAAAGCTTACACTGACCGTTGGAGCTGACAGCGAGGACCTGATGAACAACATGATCCTTCAGATGAAGAGGTTCCAGGATGTTTACGAGGTTACAGAATAGATTACATAACAGGGGAGAGATGGTAAAATGGCGAAGATGTTCTACGAAAATGACTGTGACTTGAATGTACTTAAAGATAGGAAGGTGGCTGTAATAGGCTATGGAAGCCAGGGTCACGCACACGCACTTAACCTTATGGAATCAGGCGTGGATGTGAGGGTTGGACTTTACCAGGGAAGCAAGTCCTGGGAAAGGGCACAGGAGGCTGGACTTAAGGTGATGACCTCTGGAGAGGCAACCAAATGGGCTGATGTGGTGATGCTTCTTGTAAATGATGAGAAGCAGGTTGAGCTATACGAAAACAATGTAAGGGACAACCTGTCACCTGGAAACTATCTGGCCTTTGCCCATGGCTTCAACATCCATTACGGACAGATAGTTCCACCGGAGGATGTGAATGTGTTCATGGTTGCTCCAAAGGGACCGGGACATACTGTCAGAAGCCAGTATCAGGAGGGCAAGGGAGTACCCTGTCTGGTTACGACCCACCAGGACCCAACAGGTGATGCCATGGAGGTTGCCCTGGCCTATGCTGCAGGGATTGGTGGTGCCAGAGCCGGAGTACTTCAGACCACCTTCAAGGAGGAGACTGAAACAGACCTTTTCGGAGAGCAGGCAGTACTTTGCGGAGGAGTTACAGAGCTTATGAAGGCCGGCTTTGAAGTCCTTGTTGAAGCGGGCTATGAGCCTGAGAGTGCATATTTCGAATGCCTTCACGAAATGAAGCTTATCGTTGACCTTATCAATCAGGGTGGACTTAGCTATATGAGGTACTCAGTAAGTGATACGGCTGAATACGGGGATTATTCCGTAGGCAGAAGGATAGTTACAGAGGAAACCAGAAACGAGATGAGAAAGGTTCTTGGAGAGGTTCAGGACGGAACCTTTGCAAAGAACTGGATACTTGAGAACAAGGCAAACAGACCTTCATTTACAGCCAGAAGAAGAATGGAGCAGGACCATCAGATGGAGGTTGTAGGAAGGGATCTCAGAAAAATGATGAGCTGGCTTAAGAAATAGGGCTGTTAAGGGCTCCATGAGAGCTGCAATGACTAGAATACAGGGGTGAGAAGATGAAGTTGACAGGTGCAGATGTAGTGATGGAGTGCCTCCTAAGGGAGGGTGTAGACACCATATTCGGATATCCCGGAGGTGCGGTGATTCCACTTTATGATTCCTTGACAAGGTATAGGGACCATTTCAGACATATACTAACAAGTCATGAGCAGGGTGCATCCCACGGCGCAGACGGATATGCCAGGTCAAGCGGAAAGACAGGGGTTTGCTTTGCAACCTCGGGACCAGGTGCCACCAACACCGTCACTGGAATAGCAACGGCGTATTCGGATTCGGTTCCCATGGTTGTAATAACAGGACAGGTTGCATCATCCCTTCTTGGTCGGGACTCATTCCAGGAGGTTGATATAACATCCATAACCATGACGATCACCAAGCACAATTTCCTGGTACACAGTGTGGAGGAGATTGACGAGACAATAAGGGAGGCCTTCAGGATTGCAGGCTCAGGAAGAAAGGGACCGGTGCTTGTGGATATACCAAAGGATATCCTTATGACAAGTGTTGACTTTGAAAGGTCCCAGCCGGACTCGAATCAAGACGAGGAAGCATTAAATGAGCATCTTGACCAGATGGATATGGTGGTCCAGATGATAAACAGCTCCAAAAGGCCAGTGATATATGCTGGTGGCGGAGTGATATCCTCGGGAACAACAGGTGAGCTGGTGGAGTTTGCAGAAAAGGGAGATATCCCAGTGGTTTCAAGCCTTATGGGCATGGGAGGTTTTCCAAGGGACCACAGGCTGTCACTTGGACTTGTTGGGATGCACGGCTTCAAGGAAAACAACCTTGCAGTGTGTCACAGCGACCTTATCATTGCGGCTGGTGCAAGGTTCAGCGACAGGGTGATCGGCAAGGCCGAGGAGTTCGGACCAAAGGCAAAGGTGGTCCAGCTTGATATCGATGCATCTGAAATAGGAAAAAACAAGGCCGTTGATGCAAATCTTACAGGCTCAATGAAGAAGATACTTGCCCTATTAAAGGAGAGGATGGAGGAGTCAGACAGAAATGAATGGCTTCAGCAGATAGAGGAAATGAAGGAAGAGAATGTATATGTTGATGATTGGAGTGGGGTGTCCGCCCTTAAGCTGGCAAACGGGATGTTCCCCGAGGCCATAGTTGCAACGGATGTTGGTCAGCATCAGATGTGGACGGGGCAGCACTGGGTATTCAAAAGGCCAAGGACGTTCCTGTCATCGGGAGGCCTTGGAACCATGGGCTATGGCATGGGTGCTGCAATTGGGGCGCAGATTGCCAACCCTGACAAGAGGGTGGTTCTGGTCACAGGGGATGGAAGCTTCAGGATGAATTTCAACGAGCTGGGTACAGTTGCAAAGTACAACCTGCCTATTATAATTTTACTATTTAACAATAATTCACTTGGAATGGTTAGGCAATGGCAGGGAATGTTCTGTGAAGAGAGGTACTCTGAGACTGACCTGGGTGATGAGGTTGATTTTATGAAGCTTGCAGGTGCCTTCGGAATCCAGGGCACTAGAGCCAACAGCCCGAAGGAGCTAGAGGAGGCCCTTCAAGGGGTAAAGGATACGAGGAGGGCCTTTGTTGTGGAATGCAGGTTTTCAAACGACCAATGGGTATACCCAATAGTTCCAGCAGGAAAGGCAATAAATGAGATGGTATATGAAGGGGGAGATGTTTAGATGGAACAGAGCTTTGTGTTTTTCAATGGTGAGATAGTGGATGAGAAGGATGTTAGCCTCAGCATCAGATCAAAGGTCGTCAACTACGGCTTGGGTTGCTTTGAGGGGATCAGGGCATACTGGGATGATGAAAAGGGACAGCTTTACGGCTTCAGATTGAAGGAGCATTACGAGAGACTTCTTGAGTCTGCCAAGGCCCTTAATATGGATATTCCATATACGGTACAGGAGCTTTGTGATGTCACGGTGGAGCTTCTTAGAAAAAACAATTTCAAGACCACTACATATATCAGACCAGTAGTCTACAAGGGATCGGAATCATTGATGCCAACCCTATTTGATGATGACAACAGACTTATGATCTACTGTCAGCCAATGGGCAAATACGCTGGGAAATCTGAACTAAGGGTGGCTGTTTCCAGCTGGAGGAGGATTACTGACACAATGCTACCACCCAGGACAAAATCAACTGGGGCATACCTGAATTCAGCCCTTGCTTCCCTTGAGGTTCTTCAAAACGGCTATGATGAAGCCATTTTTCTGACACATGATGGAAGGGTCTCCGAAGGACCTGGAGAAAATGTATTTCTGGTCAAGAAGGGCAAGCTTGTGACACCT
>CAYMHD010000074.1:0-7510 GCA_964390135.1 uncultured Gudongella sp.
GGATCAACAATAGTCCCATCCTCAAGAATTGACTGAATTCTTTCATTTAGCTTCCCCTTATACTCCTCAACAACTAGTGGGGCTCTTCCTTCAATCTTTGTACTTATTGCTTCAATATTATCCAGCTTGGTATAAATATCAGCCTTAAGCTGCTCTCCCTCATACTCCCTCATCTGGAGGATTGTTACCAAAGCAAGCTCTGTAGCTTCCTTGATTGTTTCCCATACGAGATCCTCATCAAGCTCCTTCTTTTCAGTTCTAACGACATCAGAAATTGACAGGATGTTGTTTAGCCTAATGCTATCCTCAATGTCCAACTCACCTCTTAACTCCTCCAAAGCCTGTTTAAAGCTTCTAGCCAAAGGAATATCAACCTTAACATCCACTGAAGCGGCAACAGCAAAGTCAAAATTAACAAAGACATCAACCTTTCCCCTTGTTATTTTTTCCTTGATCAATTACTATACTCCTTCCTCAAGATAAATCAAATATCTTGGAAGCTTAACATTGATATCCAAATATCTGTGATTAACAGACTTAAGTTCAATTTTAAGCTTATATAGCTGATTCTCAGATTCTCCCTTTCCATAGCCAGTCATGCTTCTTACCAAAGAAATCCCTCCCTTAACTATATTTGGTTCAATATTTAAATTAAAAAATAGTGTAATTAAAAGCTATGCCATTTATAAGTTATAGACTATTATACATCTATGAATATAAATATCTACACTTTGTTACAAATTGTTAATATTTAAGGTTTGAATATAGATCAGACTTGTAGATTTTTCATCTGAGCTATTTATGATATACTAGTTGAATAACATAGTCTATGGAGGTATATAATGTCATTTGATGGTATAGTTACAAGATCGGTTGTATCAGAATTAAATAGCAAATTGGTTGGGGGTAGAATAGATAAGATATATCAGCAGGAAAAGGACGAGTTACTTTTGCAGATATACAGCAAGGGAACAAATTACAGACTCCTTATGTCTGCAAGCAGCAATAACCCAAGACTCCACATAACCGGTTCTTCAAAATCCAACCCTTTATCACCACCTATGTTCTGCATGCTACTTAGAAAGCATCTATCTGGTAGCATAATACTGGATATTCGTCAGCATCATCTGGATAGGGTAGTGATTTTTACGATAACAGGTAAGGATGAACTGGGACATCCCACACAGCGTGATTTGATTATTGAGATTATGGGAAAACACAGCAATATAATACTGATAGACAAGGAGTCAAAGCGGATAATTGATTCAATAAAGAGAATTCCAGCTGAAATTTCCAGAGTAAGGCAAATACTTCCCGGCTTTTCATATTCATATATAGAATCTGAAAACAAGGAGGATCCTTTAAATTTAAGTCGTGATATTTTTTATGAACAGCTTGAAAATACAAGTGGAAGTCAGAAAATCTTCAAATTTCTTTATCAAAGCTTCACTGGATTAAGCCCCTTGGCTGGTAGAGAAATCTGCAGCATTTCCGGACTTGAGCCTGATAGAGTGATTCTGAGCCTGGAAAATAAAGAAAAAGAACAGCTGTATAATAGTATGAATAATTTCATGATAAAAGTAAAAAACCAGGAATTTGAGCCAGTGTATATTTTAGGTGATGATAATCTTGATGTGGTGGCATTCTATGCATTTCCCCTAACCCAGTATAGTGGTTTAAATCAGATATATTCTGACAGCGTGTCCCAAATGCTGGAAATTGTATACAGATCAAAGGATACGAATGACAGGGTCAAGCAAAAATCAGCATCCTTGAGAAAAGCTTTGGGTACCAAACTGGAAAGGGCACAGAACAAGCTTTCCAAGCAAAAGGAAGAATTATTGCTTAGCAAAGACAGGGAGAAGTACAAGATATATGCTGACCTTCTACAGTCAAATCTTTACAGAATCAATAGAGGTAGTGACCATGTAATTCTAGAAAACTTTTATGATGAAGATTTGAAGGAGTTAAGGGTTCCCCTTGACCCAAAGCTCAGCCCAGCCGAAAATGCACAACGTTACTATAAAAAGTACGGTAAGCTAAAGACAGCAAATCAACTTCTTCTTGAGCAGATTCCTGAAACCGAGGCAGAGATATCCTACATTGAGCATGTGCTTGTAAGTCTTGATAATGCAACTGATGTCAAGGAGCTGGATGAGATAAAAGACGAGCTGATTATTGAGGGATACATTCAAAGAAGGAGCATGAAAAATAGAAGTAAAAAAGAAAAAGTTGCTGGCCCGTTAAGCTTCACTTCCTCTGATGGATTTGAGATATTGGTGGGTAGAAACAACAGGCAGAACGAACTTCTGACTATGAAAACTGCCAAGAAAGAGGATATATGGCTCCATACGAAGGGTATCCCTGGCAGCCATGTAATCATAAGGACCGAAGGCCAATCCGTACCCGATAGAACCTTGTCAGAGGCTGGAGTATTAGCTGCATATTACAGCAAGGGCAGAAACTCAGGAAGCGTAGAGGTGGATTATACCGAGAAAAGATATGTAAGAAAACCCAAAAATGGTAAAACAGGACTTGTGGTTTATGATAATCAAAAAACCCTTGTAGTTAATCCCTCTCCTTCCATTGTTGAGACATTGAAAAAGTAAGCTGATAAAGAAATAGGTGATTTGCTCATGCAAATCACCTATTTCTTCATTATGACAACCTCATCCTTGCCATCTGTTTCATTTAGCTTTACACCAACTACCTCACTTCTGGAAGTAGGTACATTCTTGCCCACATAATCAGGCCTAATAGGAAATTCCCTGTGCCCTCTGTCCACAAGAACTGCCAATTGGACTTTTTTTGGCCTCCCATTGTCAATCAGAGCATCAAGGGCAGCCCTTACTGTCCTACCAGTGTATATTACATCATCTATGAGTACTACCTTTCTTCCGTTAATTTCACCCTGGAAAGTCTCATTCACTACAGGCTGGTCTCCAATTTCTGCAAGGTCATCCCTGTAAAGACTTATGTCCAATGTGTATACGGGAATAGTCTCACCTTCAATTTCAAAAATCTTCTCTGAAATTCTTCTTGCAAAAGGAACCCCTCTTGTCTTGACTCCAACCAGAACCAATTCCTTAACCCCTTTGTTTCTCTCAATTATTTCATTTGAGATTCTGGTTATTGCTCTGGCTATAGCCTTTTCGTCCATAATTACGGCCTTTATAATCATACTTGAGCCTCCTTATCCAACCTTCCCAATATCAATCTGAAATCTTCTGGAAGTTCACATGAAAATTCCACACTCATTTTTGTTGATGGATGTATAAATCCAAGTTTTTTGGCATGCAGCAGCTGTCTCTTTATGCTAAACTCGTTCTTTCCACTGGAATATACAGGATCACCGACCACAGGATTACCCATATATGAAAGGTGAACCCTTATCTGGTGAGTTCTCCCCGTTTCAAGCTTCAATGACACCAAGGTGTACTTTCCATATCTCTTAGCCACTGAGAAATGCGTTACAGCTTCCTTGCTGTTCTTATGGGTTACGGCCATCTTCTTTCTATCCCTCTGATTTCTTCCGATGGGTGCATCTATTGTTCCATTGTCTTTCTTGATGTTTCCATGAACCAATGCAAGGTACTCCCTATACACCCCATGGTGTTTAAGCTGCTCAGACAGTCCTCTATGTGTTTTATCGTTCTTGGCTATAACAAGTAAGCCTGAAGTATCCTTGTCAAGCCTGTGGACGATTCCTGGCCTTATAATACCATTGATTGATGACAGGTTATCCATGTGGAACATAATAGCATTAACCAAGGTCCCTGAATAATTCCCAGGCGCGGGATGAACAACCATACCATGCTGCTTGTTTATAACCGCCAGATCACTATCTTCATACACAATTTCTATTGGGATATCCTCTGGGACGATCTCTAGAGTCTTAGGCTCCGGAAATACAACTGATATTGTGTCACCTTCCTTGACAAGATAGCTGGATTTCTTAATCTCCCCATTCACCTTGACCAAACCATCCTTCACAAGCCTCTGTATTCTTGTACGGGACACCTCATCCAGCTCAAGTGAAAGATAGTAATCAAGTCTCTCATTATCTTCTTCACCCACATATATCTCAATTTCCTTCACTAAACATCACCTGTGCTTTTTTCATACTTGTCCAGCAGAATTACAAAAATTAACAATCCCGTCCCTAGAACTATGAATATATCTGCAATATTAAAAACAGGAAAATCATAGATCCTAAGATCTACCTTGATAAAGTCAACTACATATCCCAACCTTATTCTATCTATCAGATTTCCAAGGGCTCCCCCCAATAGAAATCCCATAGCCAGATTTGCTATCTCAGTTAATTTATTCCTATTCCTGATCATGTAAATAGACATCCCAATAAGAACAAGACTTGTTATTGTGATAAAGAAAACCCTTTGATTCTGCAGTATTCCAAAAGCAGCTCCATAGTTCCTTACGAAATGAAGCTCCAGCAGATTCTCAATCAACACCACTGGCCTCTTGTCCATAAGATATACCACCGATAAATATTTAGTTGACTGATCAGCTATTATAATCAGTATTCCCAGTAAAAACCCCAACTTTTTTCCTCCTACCATATTCCAATATACAGAACAAAAAGGAGCTGTCGCTCCTCCATTCTAATACTTCAAGTCTACCTCTTCCGTCTTTCCGTTTTCAGTCTTTCCCCTGCTCTCACTATTGTAATATTCTTCCAGTGACATCAGCTGAGACTTCAAAAATGATTCATATCTGGTTTTAAAAACAAATAATTCCTTTTGCAGATAATCATATTCTTCCTTTATTGCCCTTACATCATCTCTTGATTGGTCAATGATCCTCCTGCCTGTATCTTCTGCATTTTCAATTATTATTTCCGCCTTGTTTCTGGCATTTACTGTAACATCATCCGCAGCCTGCTGGGCAACAAGCAATGTACTCTTCAAGCTTTCTTCCATGGTTTGGAATTGTCTTATCTGATCTGTAAGCATATTGATTTTGTCCTTGTACTCAATGTTTTCCTTGTACATCCTCTCATAATCGTCAATCATTTCGTTCAGGAAGGAATTAACCTCCCTGGGACTGAAACCCCTGAAGGTCTTTTTGAAATTCTTGTTCTGTATATCCAAAGGTGTTATCATTTGATCACTCCATTACACTAATTTTCTGATTTTCAGATTGAGTCTCCCCTTCTTTGACATACCTCCAATTTCATGAAGGATAGTCCTTCCCTTTCCTCTTACCGATATTACATCATCTGCTTCAAGTGTATGGTCAGCCCTGTTTGTCTTCCCCCAGTTGACTTTTACATTCTCGGATTTTATTAGTGCTCTGCTCTCACTCCTTGAAATATTATAGGCTGCACTAAGATAGGCATCCAGCCTTAGGGATGATACAAACCTGCTGATTTCAATAAAATCCAGCTCAGGATACTCAAGACCATACCCATCTATTTCAGATATGTTGATATTCTGCCTGCCTGCCTTTTCAAAATTTAGCAGAATATAGTCCTTTATCTCCTTCTTAACAATTATTAAAGTAAAATCCTCATATAAAAGTATGTCTCCTATCTTTTCCCTTGTGATGCCAAGACCCAATATTGCGCCTAGATAGTCCTTGTGAGAAAGATCTTCCAATTGTCCTTCAATTTTTAGATAAGCTACAACAGAAGGTACATCCTTTTCTTGAATATAGTCGGGATAGATAATTATACATTTTCTCTCCGACTCTTCCAAGCCCCCGTCAAAGCTATATGACAGCTCTTGAAATCTATTCAGTATGGACTCAGCAGTTCTTCTTTCATATGGGTCAAAAAAATCTGATTCAATAATTGAATGATTTTTCAGCGAGGATTGTATGTGATCCAACAATCTCCTCATCTTAAAGATGACCTCATTGTCAACTATGTGATTTAGATAAATATCCTTGTCAAACATAGCCTACCCTGCCAGATTTAAAATTACAGTATAGACAATCCTCAAAAAAATTATTGCTACCCAGGGAGAAAAGTCTATAAAGCCTCTTCCTACCCCTAATTTATCCAATAATGCTCTTGCAGGAGCCATAATTGGTTCAGTGAGCTCATAAAGAATCTTACCGAACATGTTATTAACCGGCACTCTAAATATGTTGACAAATATCCTTACAATAATCAGTATTTCCAGTAAATCAAATAGTATTCTTACAGATCTTAACAACGTATACATTCATTTCTCCTTACCAAGGGAAAATTCCCCTATTCTTCAATTCGTCCTTTAATCCGTCTATTTCTATATTGTTAGGGGCAAGTATAAATATGTCCTTGGTAACCTTTTGTATCTTGCCTTCAACTGCATACAAGCCACCATTTATAAAATCAAAGATCTGTCTCTTTACAGTTGTGTCAAGCTGTTCCAAATTGACAACAACTGCTTTTCTCAGTTTAAGATCATCAATAATTGCAGGCGCTTCTTCATAGCTAAGAGGTTCATGTACCGCTATCTTCATATTGCTGTTGGTATGGATATTAACAACTTTATTGTTGAATTTTTTCGTGGATGGAGCATTGCCTGTTTCCAGTTCATCAACGGGTTCCTCCACAAAATATTCCTCTTCCTCATAATCGTCAATGCCTATGAAATACTTGAATTTGTCAAATATGTTGCCCATTGCATTCCCTCCTAGTAATTTCTTTTTCCAAAAATTCCTGTCCCAACTCTGATCATGTTCGATCCTTCTTCTATTGCTAATTCAAAATCATTTGTCATTCCCATGGATAGGATGTCCATGCTTAGTTCCTTGTAGTTCTGGGCCTTGATTCTCTCACCAAGATTGTACAAGCCACGGAAGGTATTTCTCAAAACAGCTTCATCTTCTGTGAAGGGTGCAATTGTCATCAGACCCTTTATACTTATATTCTCCATATTGAGCACTTTTTCTATGAATGGTAAAACGTCATTTTCCATCATCCCAAACTTTGAATCCTCCTGGGCTATGTTCACCTGAATCAGTGTGTCCACAATCCTATTGCTTGCCTTGCCTCTCTTGTCAATTTCCTTTGCGAGAGAAATCCTGTCGAGTGAATGAATAAGATGAACATTTTCAACTATATACTTAACCTTGTTAGATTGAAGATGACCAATCATGTGATATGTAGGTCTTTCACCTAAAAACTCCATTTTTTCAATCAGTTCCTGTACCTTGTTTTCGCCAATGTCCTTAATCCCCAAATCAAGAGCTTCAATTATCCTGTCAACAGGCAGAGTTTTGGTTACAGCAACCAATTTGACTTCATCTTCTCTTCCTGCCTTTTCAAGGGCAAGTTTGATTCTGTTGTTAATATCATACAGATTATCCTTGATGCTAATTTCAAAGACCTCCCATCAATTTAGAATTTCTCCCAGATCAACCGAATCTGGTTTCCCTATAACCTCGCTGAACAAGGAAATTGTTCTTAAGGATTCTTCCCCAACTTCAATATAACCATTATTGTCTCCCTTTGAAACATAAGAATACCTATCATCAATGGCCACTATTTCAACAGGTC
>CAYMHD010000074.1:7520-9424 GCA_964390135.1 uncultured Gudongella sp.
ATAGAACTCCTTGACCTTTACCCCAATGGCCCCGTCAATCTCAACAATTGCACCAGCAGGAATCTTAAGGGTTTTCTCCTTTAAATCAACTATTTCAACCTTTACAAATCTCTTGTCAAAAACCTTCTCAATAAAACTCGTCCCCCTAAGGACATAGAACTTATCAGCTCCATCTTCCACAGTCTCAACAATGGGCATTCCAGCCTCAACTATTCTATTGTTGTCAGAAGATATGATAGCTACATCCAGAATATCTCCAACCTGATAGTCTGAAGATACTCCATCAGAAGTTTTGATCAATAGATGCCACTGATAATCATCAATTATTTTAAAGACCGCTCCATTTTCAACATTTTCACCAGTTTCCACACTGTTGAAAATATCTATATCCAGTTCACTTAGCTTACCTGGGACCAAATCATCTTCCCAACCATCAAGTTCATAGGACACTATTCCTGAATCCAATGAGTGGATGCTTTTAGTATACTGTGAAATCCTGGAAAGTAGCTGTTCTCTTCTGTTGAGCAACTCCTCAGTGGTGAATCCTGACTCTGCAGCATCTCCTGATAAGCTGTTTATGGTCTCGTAATACAACGCTATGGATTCCTTGGTGGCATTGATTCCTTGATAATCTCTTTCATCAAGCTGCTTGTAAAGCTTTGAAACAAGTAAGTCAACTCCACTTGAACCCAAAGTACCATCTTCCTTGTTGTCCTTATGCAGTTCATCATAGAACTGTATAATATTATCGATTTGATTCAATTCTTCCTTCAAATCAGTGGTGTCCTGAAGTAAAAGGATGTCTGCGACCTTCTGCCCCACACGCACCCTCTCTCCTTCCTTGACTATTTTGTAAACATCCCCTTCAGTACTGGAAAAATATAATTTTTCATCCCTTGCAAGAATGCCCTGAGCAGGTATTCTAACCTCATACTCAAAGTCCTCTGGAACCATATAAATATTTTCATCTCCAAACAATCTGGGAAGAAGATTCAATGCCAGGAGTATCAGAAATACAAACCCTAAAAATAGAATAGCCTTTCTTTTTATGTCATCCTGATATCCCTTCATTTAAGTCACACCTAACTAAAAAATTTACCATATTTGCTCATTATTTTAAATTGATTGATACTCTCAATCTTAAGCTTTATAACTTCATTGGCATAGGTTACCATTTTAATTGACTGATCACTATGAATTGCACCGATTAGAATCCCTTTAAACTTTTCTCTCGACTTGGTCATTATGCTGATCTCATCTCCAGCCTTTAGCCTTGTACCATCGAGAAAGAATTCCTGCATATCGGTGTCTTCTATTTCATCCTGAGAAATATACCTATTGTCAATAAATATTATGTTATTTTTTAGGTAGTATTTTTCCTTAAAAACAACCAATGTATATCCCAGCATTCCAGCAAAAAGTATAATCCCTGAAATTGCCATAAGAAACTCAAACATGCACAATCCTCCAATCTATAATTAAAATCAGTATACCATAATTCCAAATCATTTTAAACCACTTTACAAAATGAAATTTATCAGTTATAATACTGCTTGTGGCGGGGTGTGGCGCAGTTTGGTAGCGCACTAGTCTGGGGGACTAGGGGCCGTAGGTTCAAATCCTATCACTCCGACCAAAATAATGAGCTGGTATACCTTTCTGGTTACCAGCTCGTTTTTTTATTTTTTGCTACTATTTCCATTTCATGCTTCATGGATCTTCCCATGAGCTTGCCAACGGACTCCCTTACATCAGCTCCACTATAAAGGACGTTGTATAACTCCTTTGTAATTGGCATATCCACACCAATGTCTCCAGCCAGTTCATAGGTTGATTTTGTGGTCTTGATGCCCTCAACCACCATTCCAATTTCTTCAGCCGCCTTCTCCATTGAAAGGCCCTTC
>CAYMHD010000075.1:0-8114 GCA_964390135.1 uncultured Gudongella sp.
ATCCAGAGTTCAGCAAGTTCATCAGAAGGGCACCAAAAAGGGAATTCACCTTGACACAGAAGGAAACAGAGGTGGCCCTTAAGAATGCACTTAGATATGTACCGGAAGACCTTCACGAAGAGCTGGCTCCGGAGTTTCTGGAGGAGCTTCTTACAATGGGTAGAATCTATGGCTACCGCTTCAGACCAAATGAGATAATCTATGGAAAGCCAATCGATGAGTACAAGGGGAAATGCATCGAGGGCAAGGCCTTCCAGGTTATGATTGACAACAATCTTTCCTTTGATGTGGCACTCTATCCATATGAGCTGGTTACCTATGGAGAGACAGGGCAGGTATTCCAGAACTGGATGCAGTACAGGCTGACCATGAAGTATCTTGAGGAGCTGACAGACGATCAGACCCTGGTGCTTCAGTCTGGTCATCCATTGGGCCTATTCAAGTCACACAAGAACAGTCCAAGGGTCATAATCACACATGCATTGATGATTGGAGCCTTTGACGACCAGGCGCACTGGATCAAGGCCCAGGCAATGGGAGTTGCAAACTACGGTCAGATGACTGCAGGCGGCTGGATGTACATCGGACCTCAGGGAATCGTCCATGGAACCTACAACACAATTCTAAATGCCGGAAGACTTAAGCTTGGTATTCCTGATGACAAGGACCTTGCAGGCCACATGTTTGTAAGCTCAGGTCTGGGTGGAATGAGCGGTGCCCAGGGCAAGGCCGCAAAGATTGCCGGAGGGGTCGGAATCATTGCAGAGGTTGATATCTCAAGGATCAACACAAGATTGGAGCAGGGCTGGATAGACGAGTACTTCGATGACCTGGGAGAGCTTTTCAAATCCGCCCACAAGGCTATGGAGGAGAAGAAGGCTACTGCAATAGCCTACCATGGAAACATAATAGACCTTCTTGAGTACGCACTTGAAAAGGACGTCCACATTGAGCTTCTTTCAGATCAGACCTCATGCCATGCAGCCTACGATGGAGGCTATTGCCCTCAGGGACTTTCCTTTGAGGAAAGGACAAAGATGCTTCTTGAGGACAAGAAGAGCTTTATCAAGGAGGTTGACAAGAGCCTCAAGCACCACTTCAGCCTTATCCAGAAGCTTGTTGACAAGGGAACCTACTTCTTTGACTATGGAAACAGCTTCATGAAGGCGATATATGATGCAGGGGTTATGGAGATATCCGCAAATGGAGTGGATGATACAGATGGATTTATCTTCCCATCCTATGTTGAGGACATAATGGGACCAATGCTGTTCGATTACGGCTATGGACCATTCAGATGGGTTTGCCTGAGCGGCAAGCATGAGGACCTTATCAAGACAGACAAGGCTGCAATGGATTGCATAGATCCAAACAGAAGGGGACAGGACAGAGACAACTACAACTGGATCAGGGATGCAGAAAAGAACAAGCTTGTTGTAGGAACCCAGGCAAGAATCCTATATCAGGATGAGGTTGGAAGAACCCAGATTGCCTTGAAATTCAATGAAATGGTCAGAAATGGAGAGGTTGGACCGATCATGCTTGGTAGGGACCACCACGATGTATCAGGTACCGACTCACCATTTAGGGAGACTGCCAACATCAAGGATGGAAGCAATATCATGGCCGACATGGCAACCCATTGCTTCGCAGGTAATGCTGCAAGGGGAATGAGCCTTATCGCCCTTCACAACGGTGGAGGAGTGGGAATCGGTAAGTCCATCAACGGCGGCTTTGGAATGGTTCTTGACGGCTCGGAAAGGGTGGATACCATCCTTAGTCTGGCAATGCCTTGGGATGTAATCAGTGGAGTTGCAAGAAGAGCCTGGGCGAGAAACGACAACTCACTTGATACAATAATTGAGTTCAACAAGAACAACAAGGAAACAGACCATATAACCCTGCCATACGTTGCAGATGACAAGCTGGTCAAGGATTTGGTTCAGAAGAACTACAAGTAAATATAAGGGAGCCAGATTCTGGCTCCCAAAACAAAAATAGGAGCGTGATAAAGTGGAGAAGCATTATGACGGCACAAAGATTGCAAAATTTATAGGCTTTGCCCTGGTGGGGATTTTCATGTTTTTCATTCCCATCACAATCAATGAGAAGAGCACAATTCCCTTGGATCACATTGTAAGCTATATCCAAACCATCCCTGGGTGGGGGCCTGTCTATTCAGGATTGATAGTTACCATAGGCGGACTGCTTCCCTTCATTAGAAAGGATTGGAAGAAAAGCACCTCTGATATGGTATTTTCAATTTTCAAATTGGCGGGAATAGTACTTATTGCAATGGCCATTTTCGGATTCGGGCCAGCATTCTTACATGCACCAGATATTATACCCTTTATTTATGGCAAGATTGTTGTACCTGTAACAACAATAGTTCCCGTAGGAGCCATATTCCTTGCATTTCTGGTCAACTATGGCCTGATGGAGTTCATAGGAGTGTTTATGCAGCCTGTAATGAATCCCATTTGGAAGACCCCGGGAAGATCTGCAATTGATGCTGTCGCATCCTTTGTTGGCAGCTATTCACTGGGACTGCTTATCACAAATCAGGTTTATACTGAAGGCAAGTACACTGGAAAGCAGGCTGCAATAATTGCAACAGGCTTTTCAACGGTCTCAGCAACCTTTATGGTTATTGTTGCCAAGACACTTGGCTTGATGGAGTATTGGCTACTTTACTTCTGGCTTACTCTGGTAATAACCTTTATTGTAACTGCAATTACATCAAGAATCTATCCTTTGAACAAAAAGCCTGACACATACTTCAATAATATGGAGGGTAGTCCGGAGCCGGTTCAAAAAGGAAACAGACTTAGAAGGGCATATGAAGAGGGTATGGATGCAATGGAGAAGGCTCCAACCGTTGCAGAAAGCGTGTGGGACACCTTGAAGAAAGGTATTATGCTTGCCCTTTCAATAGGACCCCTGTTGATGTCTGTAGGAGTCCTGGGTGTGGTTTTGGCAGCCCATACACCTGTATTCGATATTATTGGTTACATCTTCTATCCATTCACTATGCTTGCACAGATACCGGAGCCACTTCTTGCCGCAAAGGCAATGGCCCTTAGTATAGCTGAGATGTTCCTACCTGCCCTCTTGGTAACTGAAGCTCCATTTATAACAAAATTCCTTGTGGGTATTGTAAGTGTGTCTGAAATACTTTTCTTCTCAGCTTCAATACCTTGCATCATAGCCACGGAAATTCCTTTGACCATCAAGGATTACCTTATCATCTGGGTTGAGAGGGTTGTAATTTCTATTCTTATAGCCGCACCAATACTTCATATTCTGTTTTGATTACATTGGAGTAAAGTTGAATATTGATCAAGAAAAAAGCTGGCCCATTGGGTCAGCTTTTGTTGTGGTTCTCAAGAAAATATGGTAGGGAAGCCCTTACCAGAGCCCTTTCATATGGATCATCCGATTGTATGGAGAGCCTTTCGGGATCCTTTGAGATCAGCTCCCTCAAGAAGTATATAAGCTGCTTGCTGTAAAGGGTCATGCAGCCGACTGGGTCCACTCCAGGCCATGCATTGCAGCTTACAACAGTTCTTTTGTGGGTGGTGTCAACACCTTCAGGAATATGGTCATATGCAGAGTCATTTGGCTCAAATACAAGCTGTTCCAGGGTTCCTGTGGAGATGCCCTCGATTCCCTTAACCTGAATTGGATTTATATCAGTGTTGTAGGGGTCTGCAGAAAGGTCCAGGATAACTCCGTGAAGAGGCATATTCCCAAGCCAGCCATTATTGATTATGTACTGGGAAGGGTCTCTTCTTCTGCTTGCGTCAACGAGGATATCCATTTTCTTTAATTCTTCCATAAGTATTTCAGGGTTCTCTGTTATGCTTCTTGGATACAGGTTTATTATCATTCCAGGAGTCCTTGACCTGTTGTTTAGAAAGTAGCTGTCACTATAGTGCTTAAGGGCCTTTGCAGCCTCAAGACCAACTGAGCCGAAGCCCAGAACACCTGCATATAATGGTCTGTCACCAGGCATTTCAAAGTCATTTGTTTTCTTTTTCAGTTCATTGAATGCAACTTCAACTCCAGAATAGGAGGTTCCACTGTAATTTACGACCATTCTCTTGTTCCAATCATCCTCTACTCCATCCATGGAGAAGGGTATCAGGGAAAGCTCCTGCAGAAGGTTGTTCCTGCTTTCCCGGGTATCATAATGGAGCATTGAAAAAAGAACAGAGCCAGGCTTCATCCACTTGAGCTCGTCCTCCTCAGGGGTTCTCAGAACAACCACCATGTCAGCATCAAATACCTCTCTTCTTGGAAGTATTTTGATCCTGTCATTGACCAGCAGATAGTCGTTTATGCCAAAGCCCATTCCAATACCATAGTCTTCCTCCATAAGTATCTCCACGTCCTGATTTAATTGAAGCAATCTGAAAAGCAAGGGTACAAAATCCCTCTTCTCGCTTTCCTCCTTGTTCATCCTTGGGAATCCGATTGATTTTATTTTCATTGAATCACCGTCCTTTGGGTATTTCCTTTATGATACCCGAACGGGGTGTGTTTAACAACCTATAGATGTAAAAACATTCCACATTGCACTGTAAAAGTATGGAGCAATCTGGTAATATTAAGTTAATGGTAGCATTTCAATTGGTATGGGAGGTATTTATGAGTGTTTTTGAAATTCTGATGCTGTTGTGCTTTGGTGCGGCTTGGCCATTTTCAATTTACAAGTCATACACATCCAGATCTGTAAAGGGTAAGAGTCCAATATTTCTTTTGGTCCTAATGAGTGGCTATGTATTTGGAATCCTAAATAAGCTGTTCTACCATTATGACCACGTGATTTTTCTCTATATGCTGAACCTGGTCATGATTTCAACGGACTTTGGCTTGTATTTAAGGAACAGGAAGCTGGGTGAAGAATGTTAGGACAATTCACAATTCTCAATGCACAATTCACAATTTAATGCAAAGGGTGCATTCAAGTAAGTTCCTTAGGCAAAGGATTAAGCTAGCCTCTAGCCTTCAAATGCAAGACAGATGAAACGTCCCCGCGTTTTGAGAATCTTCGATTACTCTCAGAATGACTCTTAATTTGTCACCCTGAGCTTGCGAAGGGTCTTTGACCAAAGAGCATGACCTGAGATGTCTCGACAAGCTCGACATGACAGAATCTTTTCATTGTGAATTGAGAATTGAGAATTGTGAATTATACGAAAGGCGGTGTTGCAATTGAAAATCGTTGTACTTGATGGATACACATTAAACCCCGGAGACCTGTCGTGGGAGGGGATATCCCAATTCGGGGACCTTACCGTATACGACAGGACAGCCTACAAGCCAGGGGGAGAGGATCTTGTGGTTGAAAGGGCCAAGGATGCCGATGCAATCCTTCTAAATAAAACCCTGCTTACACGGGAGATGATAGAGAGGCTGCCAAGGCTGAAGTATGTGGGTGTCCTTGCCACAGGCTACAACATTGTGGATGTTGAAGCTGCAAAGGAGAGGGGCATCCTTGTAACAAACGTACCAACCTACGGAACCACGGCGGTTGCTCAGATGACCTTTGCACTTCTTCTGGAGCTGTGCCACCATGTTGGAGAGCATAGCAAGGCAGTCCATAAGGGAGAATGGGTTGAAAACCCAGACTGGTCCTTCTGGAAATATCCACTTGTGGAGCTTGCAGGCAAGACAATGGGGATCATAGGCTACGGAAGGATTGGCAGTGAAGTGGGGAAGATTGCCCAGGCATTTGGAATGAAAGTACTTGCCATGGCAAGCACTCCAAAGCCGGAGCTTGAGACTGAAAATCTCAGCTTTGCAGCCTTGGATGAAATTCTCGAGAACTCCGATGTGATCAGTCTGCATGTTCCACTGTTTGACTCTACAGAAGGGATGATAAACAAGGAATCCATAAATAGGATGAAGAAAAATGCCATGATAATAAACACTTCAAGAGGACCCTTGATAGTTGAGGAAGATCTTGCTGAGGCATTGAACAATGGACGAATCGCAGGCGCTGCCCTGGATGTTGTATCCTCCGAGCCGATTGAAGGGGACAATCCTCTTTTGAAGGCTGATAATTGTATAATCACACCACACATAGCCTGGGCTCCAAAGGAATCCAGAAAAAGGCTGATGGATGTGGCTGTGGAGAATCTGAAGGAATTTCTTGACGGAAATCCAATAAATGTAGTAAACAAATAAAGGTGCTGGTGGATTAGCTTCCACCCAGCACCTTTCTGTAGTAGTCCGTTTCCAGCATCCATGAAGAATAGAGAAATTTTGCATCTATAAGCTCAGATACAGACTTTATGTAGCTTTCCTTCTCCTTGTCACCAGAATCCATAAAATCTCCAAATGGCATAAAATCCCCAGTGATCGAATTGAACCTTCCCCTATCTGTAATGAAGCTTCTGTTGGAAAAGGTCACAAGTGGAGGCTTATCCGAGAATGCATCCCTTCCCATCATCAGCCTTGAATCGAATTCCAGCCCCATAAGATTTGAAAGGGTTGGGAGTATATCCAGACTAAAGGTGGGGGTATCAATCGTCATAGGCTCCATACCCCTAGAATAAAGAATTAATGCGTTCCTGTATAGCTCAAAATTCCTTTCGATTTTTCCGCCCTTAAGCTCCTCCTGTTCCTCCAGTGTAAGCCCATAGGGGTAATGGTCTGAGCTTATTGCAATCAGTGTCTTTTCGGCTATTCCCTCATCCTCAAGTCTTTTCAACAGATACTCCAAGGCTCTATCCAATTCAATCTGTCCTGCAAGGTATGCCTTAACACTATCGGAATAGGGCAGGTGTTTAACCAGCTGTCTGTTTTTTTCTGCTATGCTATTCTTATCGAACCTATAAATCATATGACCGCTTACTGACATATAGTAAGCATGGAATTTTTCATGGTCAATATATTCAGGAATTGTCTTTACCATCATTTCCAGGTCAGATTCTGGCCAGGTGTCTTCAAGATCCAGGCCATTCCCCAGTCCCTTGTATTCATATCCCATGTTCTGATGGGTAAGGTGTCTCTCATAATAGTCATAGGAATGGTTGTGGTAAGCCTTTGTCAGATAGCCCTTTTTTCTTAGCTGATTGCCCATTGCAAATGGCATGAAGTTGTCCTTTGACCTTGGATAGCTCCAATCCCCAGGCTTTGGAAGAAGTCCAGCTGTTGCCACGTATTCCCCATCTGTTGTGCTAACACCCCATATGGGGGTGTAGAAGCTTTTGAAATTAAAGCCCTCATGGACCATCCTGTAAAGGGTCGGGGTCACATCCTCCCTAATAGCCATATGTGAGAAGCTTTCCGCTGTAATCAGTATAAGATTATGGTCCTTGAACAGACCGGTATAATCATTCTTTTTTGAGGGTCTTATAAGAGAAAAATACCTGTGTAGCTGTTTCACTTTTTCATCAACCTCATTTTCGGCAAGCTTCTTAAAATCAAGTGGCAGCATATTGAAGAGTTCCGTGTTGAGTACAGGAGCACGGTCATTTCCACTGGTCTTCTCATATCTCTTGATATCTTCCTCATAGGGTAAATGTTTTGGTGCCCAGCCGAAAAGCTGTCTCTTTAGGTCCAGCCTCATATAGGTCAGCACTCCCATATTCTCCACTGAGAATTCTGGCTGATGGATATTGTAGTAAAGGTTGTAGGCTGAATTGACTGACCTGTCTCCTTTTTTGACAAGGTATAATCCAAGAAGGTGAAAACCAACCCCCATCAAAGCAACCACGGACTTTTCCCAAGGTGTGGAGCTGAAGCTGGGAGCTCCCAAACTGGATAAGAATACAAAGGCGGTAAAGGGTATAAACATGGCCAGAAACTGAGCAAGATTATCTCGGATTGTACTTATGGCGATTCCTGCAAATTCCATGGCATCTCCTGCATTTCCCGCCGAATATACTATGTAGAATGTTCTGAATATGCAATAGTATACCAGCTGTGAAGCGAAAAGAATGCATAGAATCAATGTTAGGAAAAATGAAATCCATTGATTGAATCCACTGTTAAGGATGGTGGAAAGGAGAAACAATCCAGATGCAAAGGGAATTGAAAAGATCAAGGGAAGTCCAATTCCATCAAGAAATGAATCATCCTTTAGCCTTCTTCTGATTAAGACT
>CAYMHD010000075.1:8124-8902 GCA_964390135.1 uncultured Gudongella sp.
GTAATATGATTGCTGACAGATAGAATATGAAAAGCAGGTAGCCGAACATAGTACACCTCGCTGGATTAGTCTTAACAATAGTATACCACTGGGAAGGATACTTGAATAAACATTTGGAATTTTTTGAATGAAGGGTATATAGATTATGGATGGTTGATAGCTGATGATATGAGGAGGTAATAATTATGGCGAAGCAGACTATTATGGTAAATGAGTTGACCAATGGTGTTCTAGACCCAAATGAGCCCATGCTGGGTCCTGTAAGGGATGGAGGAACCATTATTGCAAACACGGCTCCAGGCTGCTGGGGTCCCATGATAACACCAGCCCTTAGAGGTGGTCATGAGGTTACCAAGCCGGTATTTGTAGAGGGGGCCCAGGTGGGTGATGCCATAGCAATCTATATAAAATCCGTTGATGTCACATCCTCGGTTGTGGCCTCAGGAAATGAGTTCACAATACCTGAAAACTTTGATGGAGATCCTTTCGTTGCAGGCAAATGTCCTCATTGCGGAGCAAAGCATCCGGACACTGTTCTTGAGGGAATAGGGGATGCATCAGTTAGGTGTGCACACTGTGGAGCTGAAATTGCACCCTTTAAATTCACCCACGGCTATACAATGGCCTTCAACGAGGAGAAGACAGTGGGGCTTACCTTGACAAAGGAAAAGGCTGAAGAGATGGCAAAGAAGGCAAAGGAGGTCAATCACGCTCGAATAACCCTCTACGCCAGCGTCAATCCCCAGGTACATCCCACCAGGATATGAAACCGCGCACG
>CAYMHD010000075.1:8912-9372 GCA_964390135.1 uncultured Gudongella sp.
TCACGGATGAGACCTTTCATTGGCCAGCTTGGTACGACCCCATCTGTCCCAATGCCTGATTCACACAATGCCGGAGACTTTGGGTCCTTCCTTATTGGAGCTCCCCATGAGTATGCCATTGACAATGAAACCCTTCAAAGGAGCAAGACCGACGGTCATATGGACATCAACAGGGTCCGGGAGGGAGCAGTTGTAATATGTCCGGTTAACAAGACCAGCCACGTTTTCATTGGTAACAGCACCCAAGGTGCGGGTAGTGGTGATGGGCTGCGGCCGGGTCGGCGCCGGACTGGCCGACGGCGTGGCCCGCGTCGGCCACGAGGTTGCGGTCATCGACCGCGAATCTCTCGCGACAGTTCCGTGAGCAGCCGGTATCCGGCCGGACGGGGCGGGTCGCGTCGCCTGTGATGCATGCGCCGCCCTTCGAAGCGCATGCGCGTCAGGTCCATGTCTTCGGCCC
>CAYMHD010000076.1:0-9329 GCA_964390135.1 uncultured Gudongella sp.
CTTCATTACCAAGCTCCAGCCTTAGTTCCTCCTTATACACGGAGGGGCTGTTCAGTCTTACCCTGCAGATTCGTTCGTCAATCCTCCAGCCTCTTACCAGTCCCGATATTGTCTCAACCTTCTGCTTTTCACCGGAAAGACCCTTCTCATGGGCATACCGACAGATACATCTTGCACCGTTACCGCACATTTCACCCTCTGTTCCATCGGCATTGTAGAAGTGCATCCTGAAATCACCACTGCCTTCTGGATGATCTATGAACATCATCCCATCTGCTCCAATGGAGGTCCTTCTTGAGCAAAGAACCCTTGCTATATCTGAGAAGCTTTCTTCGGGAAGCTCCTCAACCATGTTATTAATTATTATAAAGTCATTTCCTGCACCATGCATTTTTGTATATTTCATTTTAAGGTCTCCTTATTCCATCCAGGACGGTACAATATCATTCCTCAGCATATCCTGGTATGTCTGTCTCTTCACAACCAAACTATCCTTTCCATCCCTTACAAAGATCACTGCAGGTATGGGGTTCTTGTTGTAGTTGCTGGCCATTGAATAGCCGTAGGCTCCCGTTGAATGCACGCAGAAAATATCTCCTGGCTCCGTCTCTGGAATGTCGATATCCCTTATGAGAATATCCCCTGACTCACAGCATTTTCCACATATGGTCACCTTTTCTTTAAAATCGCTATCCATCTTGTTTGCAACCACTCCAGTGTAATCAGCCTGATAAAGGGCTGGTCTTATATTGTCTGTCATTCCTCCGTCCACTGAAACGTATTTTCTTATTCCCTCTATATCCTTGATGTCCCCGACAGTATAAAGTGTTATTCCAGCCTCTCCCACAATACTCCTTCCAGGCTCGATGACAACTGTTGGTCTATTAAGGCCCAAGTCCCTGTAGTGCCCCTCTATTCTATCCATCAGGGGATCGGTGAAATATGATAGAGGCTTCCTTGATTCATGTGTATATCTGATTCCGAAGCCTCCCCCAAGGTTTATTTCCCTGATCTCATAAGCAAATCTGTCCCTGATTTGGTCCACATGCTCCAGAAGAATATCCAAGGCATTCAAGTGTGACTGGTTATCAAAAAGCTGAGAGCCCACGTGAAAGTGAAGTCCAAGGAAATCCACCCAGGGTGATCTGATTGCATCCTCCACAGCAGGATAGAATACTTCATGGTCCAGTGGTATCCCAAACTTTGAATCCCTTTTCCCCGTTGTTATGTATTCATGGGTTTCGCTGTTCACACCAGGAGCTATCCTGTACATGATTTTTGCCTTTCTTCCGGTGGCCTTGCAGATCTCCTCTATCATCAGGAGCTCATCCATGCCGTCCACAATGATCCTGCCCACTCCATATTCAATTGCCATAAGCAGCTCCTCGTAAAGCTTGTTGTTGCCGTTAAACTCAATCCTCTCCCCGGGGAAGCCCACCGAAATGGCTGTATAAAGCTCTCCACCGGAAACCACATCCACACTGAGACCTTGGTTCTGAATAAGCTTGAGCATAGCCGATGTGCTGAAAGCCTTGGCGGCATATGCAGCTCTGGTATTGCTGTATTTGTCCAGGAAATCATTTCTCAGCTCCTCTATCCGATTATGTATATCAGTCAATGAATAAACATATAATGGTGTTCCATATTTCTTTGCCAGACTGACGGTATCACAGCCGTCAAAATGTAGCCTTCCGTCTTTTTCCCTATAGATCAATTCAATATTCTCCCTTCAACTCTTATTTCAAAAAATAAAAAACCTGACAGGAAAGTCAGGTGATTTTCTACATGGCAATGCCATAGGATACCCTCTCCCCTCTGCTCTTATGTGAGATAGCACAACATCAAGGCACCGAGCTATGTACCTGGATGACAGTCCTGCACCTCTTAAGTGCAGACCCAGCAACAGACTTTGGTGTCTGAAGCTTCGGCGGTCGCTCCTTTTTCAATACTTCACAGGATTCCGTCCTCTGTATTGATACTTTTAGTAACCGCGCCTCTACCCCACCCGAAGGATGAGGATTTTTATTATGAAGTTGCTATTGTTGAAGATATTAACACATATTAATCATATGTGTCAACAGCAATTTTCCAAATATTGCATGAAATTACCCATAGCCACAAATGTTATTATTTAAACATATCAATCCTACCTTTACTGTGTAACCATGAATCCCGTGCAATATCACAAATATCCAGCTCAGTCCTCCACCCAAGCTCATCAAGTGCCTTGGTGGAATCTGCATATGAAGCTGCAACATCGCCTATTCGTCTATCTGTTATTTCATATGGTATCTCCACTCCATTGACCTCCTTGAAGGTCTGGATAAGCTCAAGAACCGAAGTCCCCCTTCCGGATCCAAGGTTGTAGGTGTGGACTCCCTCCTTCTGCTTCTCAAGGGCCAGAACATGACCTCGGGCCACATCCATGACATGGATGTAGTCCCTGATTCCTGTACCGTCTGGAGTGTCGTAGTCCCCTCCGTATATATATAGCTTGCCCGTCTTTTTATTGGCAACTCTCATGATGTGAGACATGAGGTTTCCTCCATCAGGTCGCGCTTCCTCCCAAAGTATCCCATCCGGGTGGGCTCCCGCCACATTGAAATACCTGAGTATTGTGATATCCGGCTTCTTGTGTTTTCAATAGGTTCTTTTAAGGAGGTCCTCGCAGTTTGCCTTTGACCTTCCGTAAGGGTTGGGTATTTCACCTATTCCCGAATCCTCAGCTACCGGAGATGCCGCACTGCCATATACGGCTGCCGACGAACTGAAGATAAACCTTCCTATTCCGTGCTCCACACATTTCCTGATCAGTATCTCAGTTCCCACAACATTGTTTATATGGTACCTTTCCGGGTTCTCAATGGATTCCTTCACCGACTTGAGGGCGGCAAAATGGATTACTCCATGAATTTCATGCTCCCTGAAAACCTCCTTAAGTAGAGTCCCGTCCAGAATATCCCCTTTGACAAAGAGGGCTTTGTTCCCTGTTTGACTGTTGATCCTGCCCAGGACCGCAGGGTTTGAGTTTGAAAGATTGTCTAAAATTATTACCTCATAGCCTTTTTCGAGAAGCATCAGTGCCGTATGGCTTCCGATAAATCCCAGTCCACCCGTTACAAGAACCCTCACTCCATGAACACCTCCTATCCAGTCTCGCATATCACTTGATGTTGTTCAGCTGCATGTAAATCCTAAGGTGGTTCATAATGTCCGTCCTTGAAACGATTCCTACAAGACTGCCCTCCTCCATAACCAGGACCCTCCCTATGTTGTTGCTGAATATCTTGCTTATGACATTGGATACGGTCTCATCGGGCGATACCCTCAGGACATCCCCAAGCTCAGTCGCTATGGCTCCAACGGTTGTGACACCCCATTCCTCCTTTGGTATCCTTTTGACATTATCTATGGTAATTATGCCTGTTACATCATCCTCATCCATTACCGGGAACACATTGTACTTGTATCTGAAGAAATATTCATCCACAGCATCACTTACGGATACGCTCCTGTCTATTGCAACAACTTCCCTTGTCATAAACTCACCAACCATGGTCCTGCTGAATATATCGGAGACGATTGTGTTCTGGTAGCTTGATTGTGATGCCTGGACAACAAAGTATCCGATAAAAAGTATCCAAAGACCATTTATAAGGTTTCCGTAAAACATGTTGGTAAGACCGATGAACATCAGGAAGTATCCGAACCACTGCCCGATGGTGGAAGCTATTCTTGTGGCCTTGTGAAGGTTACCTGTAAAATGCCATATGGCAGCCCGAAGCACTCTTCCTCCGTCAAGGGGAAATGCCGGGAACATGTTGAAAACAGCAAGTACAAGGTTTATTGATGATAGATAGAGAAAAACCACGCTGAAGTATTCAGGCAGCTTGAGGTAGTCAGCTCCGACACCAATGGCTCTGAATACAACCACAAGGACCAGACTCATCATAGGTCCCGCAATAGCCACAAGAAATTCCTTCTTTGGACTGTCCGGTTCCTTTTCAAGATCTGCAATTCCTCCAAAGATAAACAGGGTTATCCTTTTGACACCGACTCCCAGCCTGTTTGCCACAAGTGAGTGGGAAAGCTCATGGGCAATTATTGATAGCAGCATCAATATGGCCACAGACGATCCCAGAATCCAGTAGATATCCTGACCCCAATCAGGGTATCTGGCCGGGAAAAATCCAGTAGCCAAGGTTGCTGAAATAAGCAGGAAGGCCGCCAACCAGCTTATGTTGATTTCAATCTTAATGCCTCTTATGGTTCCAATCAGGTATGATCCTTTCACTTTAATCAGCTCCTGTAATCACAGTTACTCCCTTATATTATGATTATACCCTGATTGGCTCAAAAGAAAAACACCCCCGCTTCAGATAGATGTCTGTAGTGGGGTTGGATCAGTATGATCTAAAACAATACTCTCATGAATAGTGAAGCTACTATAATTGCAAAGAAGGTCCTCTCAAGGAATACAACTACCAACTCCCATAGCTTCATAGGTAATTTAGATGCCATCATAACAACAATAGTCTCTGCAAAGAATATAATCTGGACAATGGATACTGCTGTCACCATATATCTTGCACCTATATCAAGCATAGATACCTTATCCGCAATAAGTAATACTGGAAGAAACATTTCTGCTATTCCCACAGGAAAGCTGGGAGCTATTTCTACTGCATTTGGCACTCTAAGAAGATTCAGTAAAGGAACAAACAAGCTCCCCAACCAATCAAAGATGGGAGTGTTCTCTGCCATTATTAGAGCAGTTGTACCTATTCCTGCTAGTAGTGTTATAACCTTAGGTAGCACCTCTAGACCATCTTTTAGGCTGCTATTTAATTCCCCTAACAGTGGAGGTGCTGTGAATCCTTTCTTTACCGCCCTATCCAAAGCAGTCTTAAAAAGTTTGTCATTTGAGGCCTTAAGGTCGTCAATGTCCTTCTGAGTTTGTATCCTACCATCAAGGTATATGCTTTTTTTCAAAGAAAATGGTGGTATTCTAGCGATTATTGCACTAACTATCAATGTTATAAGCAATGATGAAAAATAAACTGGTATAAAATGATCCTGTAGCCCTGCCGTTTTAATTACCATGTAGGCAAAGCCAATAGATACTGCGCTGAAGCCTGTAGCCACCAAAACTGCTTCCTTTTCAGTGTATACTCCTCTCTTGTAGAGCTTACTTGTTATAAGTACTCCTACTGATGAGCTGGAGACAAATGATGCAATTGCATTTACAGCTGCTCTGCCTGGAACCTTCCAAACAGGCCTCATCAATGGTTCCATAAGCGATCCTATGAAATCTATAACTCCATAGTTCAAAAGGAAAGGCATGCTAAGTGATCCAACAACGATTATCCAAAATACAGCGACTACAATGGCAGGGATAATCGTTCCACCTGTTGCTGAGCCTACGATGATATCTGGACCCACATATGAAGTGGTGGCACTCAAGCTATATAGAAGAGTAAAGACAGCACCTACAGTGTACATCAAAGGATGAAAGTTTGAATCCCCTTCATAGTATACATGAATTGGACTATCCTTTTTTGCAAAGAATTTACCATAAAAGCTTGTTAGAGCCGTGGCGATTATTATTAGAGTAATCCCCCACAATCCAAAATTTCCAGTAATATTCATCATACCATTATAAATCACACCAAATGTAATATCAGTTTCCCCATTTATGGTTATAGGAACAAAGAATATAAATATGGCGATTGCGGTAAAAAAAGCACTTTGTAGCAGCCCAGCATTATAATCTTTCTTGCTCAAACTAAAGGAATCCAATATCGAAAGATCATTTAAATCTAAATTCTTCTCTGCAATTTCCTTCTTGGATAATACAGGTTTATCATTATTACTCAATTTTGAATCTAGATTAACTTCCATATTATCACCCCTTCATCTGTGCTTCTCGTTTTTGTATTGCAAGTACCGACAAGAACTCAAATACGACATTGGCTGCAAGTAAGGATGTTATTTCAGCGTGGTCATAGGGTGGAGCTACCTCAACCATGTCCATACCTACAAAATTAAGTTCCTTAAGCTCTCTTACGAATTGAATTCCTTCAAGTGATGAAAAGCCTGCAACTTCTGGTGTTCCGGTACCTGGTGCATAAGCTGGATCAAAAAAATCGATATCATATGTAAGAAATACCTTGTTGTCACCTATGATCTCTTTTGCCATTTTAATTGTTTCCTGTATTCCCATTTCCCTGACCTTATGTGAAGGTATGGTTGTCAATCCGAGACTTTTAGCTAATTTAAACTCACCTGCATCATAGATTGAACCTCTCATACCAATCTGCACAGACTTATTTGGATCTATGAGATTTTCTTCAATGGCTCTTCTAAATGGGGTTCCATGGTTATACTTCTCACCGAATACTTCATCATTGATATCTGCATGTGAATCAAAATGTAGCAGGCTTACAGGACCATGTTTCTTTGCTATGGCTCTCAGCTCCGCCAAAGTTATTGAGTGGTCTCCTCCCAGTGCTATGGGAATTGCACCTGCTTCAACGATTTCAGAAGCAAACTCCTCAATTTTATCGTATGTTGGGTGGATATAGCCTGGAATAACATTCACATCACCAAGGTCCCCACCCTTTAGATAATCAAGAATGTTGACCTCGTGAATCGGGTTGTTTGTTTTCATCATTACAGATATGTTTCTTATAGCCTGTGGACCAAACCTTGCACCAACCCTATAGGAACAGGCTGTGTCAAATGGCACCCCATATATTGCAAAATCCAATCCTTCTGCGTTTTCAAACCTCTGCATTCTCATGAAATTACCTGTATTGCAAAATCTGGGTGATGCAAAAGCTGTTGCTGGTTGTTTGATGTCTTTTGTACTCATATAAATCCCTCCTCAATATTTGACAATAGTATATTGCATGTTTCATGCCAAAACAAAAACCCCTTAATACTGGGGTTTTGGGATTATATCTTTTTAGCTTATAGGAATTTTTTCCTATCCTTATGGTATGTTTTATTACAATGACTTAATCTGGTCTTTGTATAGTAGGAAAATATTCCTACTTGATAGGATTTATTTCCTATTAGTCTTTGGTCAAATTGATTCCATACCGCTTTATTTTTTTTCTCAATGTGCTTTCATCTATTTTAGCATATTTTGCCATATCTCTAATGGTAGAATAATTGGAAGCGTAGCTATGAATAAGTTTCTTTTCATATTCTTCCATAGTTTCTTTGTGTGACAGATTAATATCATTGATTTTTCCATCTGTGTTTAAGCTGTGCTGTACATCATCACAGTCAATAATTTCAGAATCACTTGTTACAATCAATCTCTCTATTGTATTTTCAAGCTCCCTCACATTACCCGGCCATGAATATTCCAAAAGACATCTTAATCCAGACGGGGATATATTCTTGTTCAGATCATAATAAGAGTTCAATCTGGAAAGAAAGAGTTTTATCAAAGGAACTATATCTGCATTTCTTTCTCTCAATGGCGGAATCAATATTGGGACTACCTGAAGTCTGTAGTAAAGATCCTCCCTAAACTTACCTTTCTCAATAAGTTCTCTTAGATTCTGATTGGTGGCTGATATTATCCTAACATCAACCTCCATATTTTCATGGGCTCCAATAGGTTGAATTTGTTTGGATTGAATCAATGATAAAAGTTTCACCTGTGAAGATAGCGGAAGTTCACCTATTTCGTCCAAAAATAGAGTTCCCTTGTCTGCATACTGAATCAGACCTTTTTTTCCTCCCTTTAAGGCTCCCGTGAACGATCCTTCCTCGTATCCGAAAAGCTCAGACTCAATAAGTGTCTCAGGAATTGATGAACAATCAACTCTTATAAATGGCTTATCTCTTCTAGTTGAATTTTCATGTATATATTTGGCAAGCATGCTTTTGCCTACACCTGACTCTCCTTCAATTAGAATCGTTGAATCTACATATGCTACCTTATCAGCTAGCTTTAAGATATTGTCCATTTCCTTGCTTCTATTTAAAATTTGATTGGATGAAAGGTATTCTGCAGAATACTTGCTTAGATCACGAGTAATCCTTTCATTTTCCTTCCGTAGTTCTGATAGCTGTTTGCTCATGCTTTCAAGAATCTCAATATCCCTGCAGTAGACTATTACTTTATCCAACTCTCCTGATTCAAATACTGGCTTACCTGTAGCATAAATCAAACGATTGTTGACTTTTTGTGTGATTTTAATTGATTTCCCTTGCTCTATTACGTCTAGTGCAACAGATTCCGAGAAAATTCCCTTTTCAACAAGATCATGCATGTTCTTCCCAAGAATATCCTCTTTCCTTATTCCATCGATTTTTTCAGCAGCTTCATTGTAAAAAAGTGTTAGCCCATTCTTATCAACAATATGTATACCAACTTCTACATCATCCAAAATTTTTATGAAAAAGTCTGGATTAATATTCTCTTTCATAGCTATACCATCTTTCATATACTCACCCCCCAGTTGGGCACAAAATCCATCTATATTTAATTATAGATTACATGACAACACTTATGCAAACTAAAAGACCATCTATCCAATAATAACAGATGGTCTGCTTATTCAAAAGAAATTTCCACTAGTCAAATCCTCCATTGAGAGCAACAGAAAGGCAGTTCCGATTTCTATCCCCTCTCCGGTATGCCTATCTTCTCAACAATTACCTCTCCAGTGTGCTCCATTGCATTTACAAGACCAGTCTTGACCCTATGAAAGGTTATTGTCTTATGAGCATTTACCGATACTCCCATTACGTCACCGGTATCACCATTTAGTCCCGATGGGATATCAACTGAAATCACAGGCTTGCCACTCTCGTTGATTATCTCAATGGCTTTTCTGTAAAGCCCTGTCACTTCCCGTGAAATTCCTATTCCAAAGATTGCATCAACGATAAGGTCCGAGCCCTGGATGCTCTTTCTAAGATCCTCCAGCACATTCCCTTCAACTATTCTCTTAGCTTCAATATTGAGGTTCCTGAGAATATTTAGGTTGATTTTAAAATCCACTGTTCCCCCTTCTGGATCTCCCAGCAGATAAACTGCAACTTCCCTTCCACATAGGTATAGGTGTCTGGCCACTGCAAGTCCGTCTCCTCCGTTGTTTCCAATCCCGCATACAAGAACTATCTTTTCTGACTTGGGATTGATGTTCTTAACCACCTTAAGGGCTGCATTCTCCATCAGTACAATACTTGGTATTCCAATTACCTCAATTGCATATCTATCCAATTCCTTCATTTCACTGCAGCTTATCATATGATACCCTCCTTCCTCCATATCAGCTTTTTACCCATAATCAATATTAGTATTT
>CAYMHD010000077.1:0-1249 GCA_964390135.1 uncultured Gudongella sp.
TTCTACCTTATCCAGCTCATCCCTATGGAGTCTTCTCTCATGGACCGCATATCCAAGCCTTAAGGATAGGGCAATTATATGCTTTCTGGTAATTCCAAGAAGAACATCACTTGCTGGTGCAGTAAAAAGCTTGCCATCAAGAACATAAAACATGTTTGACCTGCTCCCTTCCAGAATGTGCCCTTCTCCATTGACAAGAAGAGCTTCAAATGCGTCTTCCCTATTCATGGCATCCTTCACCCTCTGTCTGAAATCGCTGTGCTGGACCTTTGCATTGGGGTTGTCTCTCTGATGGTTATACAGTATAGCCTTTATTCCCTTGCGATAATACTCATCAGGGGGATAGAAGCTTTCAACCGCATATGCCATTAACAATTCAGAGCCAGCTTCATCAGAGGTTGCCAGCAGTTTTATATTGTTATCTGCTATCCTGTTACTACCAATCAATCTGATCACGTGGTCCCTGATTTCATCTGCATCGTATGGAAAATTGAAGTCAGCTAGCTTGGCGGAACCAAACATCCTTTCAAGATGATCATCAAGAAACATGGGATTGCCGTTAACAACCCTTATGACCTCATAGATGGCTGGTCCTGTCACCCTTTCAAAAGCGGTGGTGTTACCTGTCTTCTCCATCACTCCATTAACTGATACATAATCAAAGATAGCCTCATTTTGCATTATGATTACCTCCCATGTTTTTATAGTATTGGTGACAAGAGTCTTGATACGGATTCCTTTATCTTGATTAATCTGGATCTGGATTTATAAATGTCCATGGTTATTTCCCTGCAGTTGTCCAAGTCTCTGATAAATCTCTCAGCAAGCTTGTTGTTGGTTTCCTTGTCATAAATAAAGGCATTTATTTCAAAATTCAGCTTGAAGCTCCGAATATCAAGATTGGCGGTTCCAACTGTTGAGACCGTGTCATCCGTTATGATCACCTTTGAATGTAGAAAGCCTCTTTCATAGGTATAAAATCTTACACCAGCCTCCAGCAATTCACCAATATAACTTAATCCAGCCCAATATACAAAGGGGTGATCCGGTTTATTGGGTATCATGACCCTTACATCCAGGCCAGACAAACCCGCCAGTTTCAGTGCCTCAAATATACTGTCATCAGGTATGAAATATGGAGTTTCAATGTAGAGTCTATTTTCAGCATTGTTGATCATCTTAAGGTAGCCATCCTTGATACTAGGCCATTTGGAGTCAGGTCCACTACTTACTATCTGCACACCAACCT
>CAYMHD010000077.1:1259-9263 GCA_964390135.1 uncultured Gudongella sp.
ATATAGCTTTGACAGCCCTTTATCTCCTCACCTGAGGCGAATCTCCAATCCAAAAAGAATTGCCACTGTATGGAGCTTATTGCAGAGCCCTCTATCCTTATATGTGTGTCCCTCCAATATCCAAATTTCTTTGATAATCCAAGATATTCATCCCCTACGTTAAATCCACCCAGATATGCTTCCTTACCGTCTACTATGCAAATTTTCCTATGGTTTCTGTAGTTTATCCTCACATTGAATACCGGAATAAATGGTGGGTAGAAATGGACAACCTCACCACCAGCCTCTCTCAGGACATTAGTCAATCCTCTGCCCAGCTTTCTGCTTCCCATCCCGTCTATGAGCAGCTTGACTTCTATCCCCTCTGAAGCCCTTTTAGCCAGAGCCTTCATAACCTTCCTACCAAGGTTGTCATCATTGAAGATATAGTATTCCATGTGTATGTATTCCTCAGCACCCTCAATACTGTTCAGAAGGTCTGCAAACTTATCCTCTCCACTGAAATACAGTTTAACCTTGTTGTCCGATGTGAATACTGAGTTGCTACCCATCAGATGTAGCTTGACAATATCATTATATGCCTTGTATTCAGGATTCCTTCTTAGGAAATCCCTTGTGCTAAAATTTTTTTCCTGGTCAGCAATAAGAACATCAAAGCAGTCATCCTCCTCAGCCTTGGTCTTGAAGGTCTTTTTCTTTGACATGTCCTGCCCCAGAAAAAGATAGAGAATAAACCCGATACCAGGCAAAAAAAGCAGGACCATAAGCCACAGCCATGTGGATGTGGGGTTTCTTCTTTCGAAGAAAACCAACACCAAGGCCAGTAGTATATTGATCCATATAAGGTTGCTGAATATGAACATGTAGGATGAAAACAGGCTTTCCATTGGAGCCTCCCCTTTTCTTGTTCTCTATGTTATTTTTTTGATTTGTATCTCTTGTTCGTTTCCAGTATTCTTTTTCTGATCCTGAAGTTCAATGGCGTTACCTCTATAAGCTCGTCTTCCTCAATAAACTCAAGGGCCTCCTCAAGGGACATGATTTTCGGAGGTGAAAGTCTCAGGGAATCATCTGAGCCAGAAGCTCTTACATTTGACTGCTGTTTTCTTCTTGTAACGTTAACCTCAATATCCAAACCTTTTGGATTTGAGCCCACAACCATCCCTTCATAGACCGATCTCCCAGCCTCTATGAATAATATACCCCTTTCCTGTGCGGAGTACAAGCCATAGCCGGTTGCCTCTCCTGTTTCAAATGCTATTATTGAGCCTGTTTTTCGTCTTGGGATATCTCCCTTGTAAGGAGCATAGCCATCAAAAATCGTATTCAATATTCCATTACCCTTTGTGTCAGTAAGGAATTCCTGTCTATATCCAATCAGACCTCGGGCAGGTATTGAAAAAATAAGTCGTGCATAGCCTCCAACAGGCTCTGACATGCTGGCAAGCTCCCCTTTTCTTTGCCCAAGCTTATCAATCACTGCACCAACAAACTCACTGCCAACATCAATGGTTACCTTCTCCATTGGCTCATGTTTCTTGCCGTCAATTGTCTTGAAAAGAACCTCTGGTTTTGACACCTGGAACTCATAGCCCTCCCGTCTCATGTTTTCTATGAGAACGGACAGGTGAAGCTCCCCTCTACCAGATACCTTGAAGGCATCCGTCTGGTCGGTATCCTCAACCCTTAGACTTACATCAGTCTGAAGCTCCTTGTAGAGTCTGTTCCTTAGCTGTCTGGATGTAACATAATCCCCTTCCCTTCCTGCCAGGGGACTATTGTTTACAGAAAGGTCATTGCCAGGGTTGGCTCTGATATCTTTACAAAATCAATGGCTTCCGGACTATCAACATCACATAATGTATCTCCTATTTCCAGGTCTGCTGGACCTGAAAGAGCAACTATACTTCCTATTGTTGAGCTTTCAACCTCAACCCTGTTCAATCCTTCAAACTCATAGAGCTTGTTTATCTTTGCCTTAACCCTTCTATCTGGCTTCGCCTTGTTTACAATTATAACTTCCTGGTTGGTACGGATTACTCCTCTTTCAACCTTTCCGATACCTATCCTGCCAATATACTCATTATAGTCAATTGTGGAAATCAAAATCTGTGTGGCTCCTTCGCCGTCTCCTTCGGGGGCCGGAATATACTCAACTATGGTTTCAAAGAGATCCATCATAGAATCGGTATCATCTTCAAGATCCAAGGTAGCAGTTCCTTCCTTGGCAGATGTAAATACAAATGGACAATCCAGCTGACTATCCTTGGCACCAAGCTCAATGAAAAGGTCAAGTATCTCGTCGATTACCTCCTCTGGTCTTGCTTCTGGTCTATCGATCTTGTTAATTGCAACCACTACAGGCAGCTCAAGCTCAAGAGCCTTTCTCAAGACAAACTTAGTCTGTGGCATGGCTCCTTCAAAGGCATCAACAAGTAGAACCACCCCGTTTACCATTTTCAGTACTCGCTCCACCTCTCCGCCGAAATCAGCGTGTCCAGGAGTATCAACAATATTTATTTTTGTACCCTTATAGGTCACGGCTGTATTCTTTGCCAGTATAGTGATTCCTCTCTCCTTTTCAATGTCATTGGAATCCATTACCCTCTCCTGTACAACCTGGTTCTCTCTGAATATCCCCGATTGCTTAAGAAGACTGTCTACCAGGGTTGTCTTACCATGATCAACATGGGCGATTATTGCTACGTTTCTAATATCATTTCTTTTCATAAATTTATTACAGATCCCTTCTATAATCAAATTGTCACATGCTTAACTTTATAATATTATCACACTTTTGAATAAAACACAAAAATAAAGTATTATTCTCATTGGAATAATACTTTTTGTTTCCCAATATAATATATTATCAGTGCCTAGACTATATTTTTTACTGAAACCACTCTGTTTCTATCCACGTAAAATTCGTCTGAAAGTCCATTTACAAGCACCAGACCCCTCCCCCAAGACTTAAGGTCCGAGGGATTATACTCATCGGGATCGTATTGGATTCCCTTCCCCTCATCCTGAACTTCAATTGTAAGCTTGTCATGACTCATCTTCAGGGTCAGGCTAACGCATTTTGAGGACACGCATTCGTTGCCATGGAGAGCTCCGTTGACAATAAGTTCATTTAGAATTACCTTTATATCAAAAATAAGGTCTCTATCGGATATTAAGCTGTCTAGATTGGTTACGGTCTTGTCTATGAAATTCTTGATGGTTTCAAGATCGCTGCAGACCGTGCCCTTGTAAATATAATTCATCTCTATCACATCCAAATATTCTAGTCATATGTATTTTACCCATCTTTTAGGGATATAATCTACTATAACGGTTTCTTGCAAAAAATTTACCTGTTTCATTTTAGTGGAAATATGGTATAATAAGGTAACTAAGTAAATTCACAAATGAAAGGAGAATGCACAATGGACAAGTGGGTATGTGGACCATGCGGTTATGTTTATGATCCAGCTGAAGGAGATCCAGATGGAGGTATAGCTCCAGGAACAGCTTTTGAAGATCTGCCAGAGGATTGGGTTTGCCCCGTATGTGGAGCAACTAAGGATATGTTTGAAAAAGAGTAAATGTACTTACAAAGAGCCAGTGGAAACACTGGCTCTTTATTTCTATTCCTTTATCCTTCTAAAATCTCTTGTGTGAGCATTGGTTCAAAAATCTCCCATAGCTTGTCAACATTGAGCTTCTTGGATGATGAAAATGGAACCACAAAATCATTTCCCTCTATCTGCAGTTCTTCCCTGATAATCTTCATGTGTCTTTCCCATTGACCACGGGCAATTTTATCTGCCTTGGTTGCGACAATTATCGCATCATATCCAAAGGTCTTGATCCAATGATACATGTCAACATCCTGACCGGATGGCTTGTGTCTGATGTCAACCAAAAGGACTATTGCCTTAAGGTTATCTCTTTTTCTAAGGTACTTTTCAATTATGTCTCCCCATTTTTTACGCTCACTCTTTGATACCTGAGCATAGCCATAGCCAGGCAAATCAACAAATCTAAATTCTTCATTGATAAGATAGAAGTTTATGGTCCTTGTCTTTCCAGGCTTTCCACTTGTCCTTGCCAGATTTGTCCTGTTTAGCATGGCATTTATGAATGATGATTTCCCAACATTTGATCTTCCTGCAAAGGCAAGCTCCGGTAAACCGTCATCCGGGTATCCCTTTGGGGCAACTGCCATTGCCTGCAGGTCTGAACTAGTTATCTTCATCTGCTTCACCCTTCTCCAATGAGTGTTCCAGAACCTGGTCAAGATTCTCAACCAGTACAAACTCCATCTTCCTCTTTATCTTGTCCGGTATTTCCTCAAGATCCTTCTTGTTGTCTATGGGTAAAAGCACCTTCTGGATTCCCATCCTATGGGCTGCCAGGAGTTTTTCCTTTATCCCTCCGACAGGTAGCACCCTACCTCTAAGGGTTATTTCTCCAGTCATGGCAACCTCCCTTAAAATCGGCCTCTCGGTCAATGCAGATATGACCGCTGTTGCTATTGTTATTCCAGCCGAAGGTCCATCCTTTGGAATTGCTCCCTCTGGTACGTGTATATGAATATCAACATCCTTATAGAAATCAGGTGATATTTCAAGTCTTTCAGCATTTGCCCTTACATAGCTTATTCCAGCCATTGCCGATTCCTTCATGACATCTCCAAGCTTTCCTGTAAGCTGGGTTTTTCCAGTTCCCTTCATTGTGGTGACCTCAACAGAAAGGGTTTCTCCACCTACAGCGGTCCATGCAAGGCCATTTGCCAGGCCTATTTGATTTTTCTCTTCCAGCTTGTCATACCTGAACTTTTTGGTGCCTAGGTAGCCTGTTATATTCCCGGCATTGATGGAAACTGACTTCTTACCTTCCTCAACAATCTTTTTGGCAGCCTTTCTACATAGGTTGGCGATATTCCGTTCAAGATTTCTGACTCCCGCTTCTCTGGTGTAGTAATTTATTACACCTCTTAGTGCCGCATCTGATACCTTTATCTGACTTTCCTTGAGTCCATGCTCCTTCATTTGTTTGGGCAGCAGGTACCTCTTGGCTATCTGCAGCTTCTCTTCCTCAGTGTATCCGCTGATTCTAATTACCTCCATCCTGTCCAGAAGGGCAGCAGGTATTGTGGAAGTTGTATTTGCAGTTGTTATAAACATTACCTTTGAAAGGTCAAAAGGAGCCTCCAGGAAATGATCAGTGAAGGTTGAATTCTGTTCAGGATCCAAAACCTCCAGTAGTGCACTTGCTGGATCACCTCTAAAGTCACTTGCCAATTTGTCTATTTCATCAAACAAAAATACAGGGTTTCTTGTTCCTGCCTTTTTGATTGAGCTTATGATCCTTCCTGGCATACTTCCCACATAGGTCCTTCTGTGACCCCTGATTTCAGCTTCGTCTCTTACACCACCCAATGACATCCTCACAAAATTTCTATTAAGTGAAGAAGCTATGGATCTTGCAATGGAAGTCTTCCCTACTCCAGGAGGTCCCACTAGACATAGAATCGGTCCCTTTATTGAGTTTGTGAGCTTTCTGATGGCTATAAACTCAAGAATCCTTTCCTTTACATCCTTCAGACCATAGTGATCATTGTCAAGTATCTCTCTTGCCTTCCTAATATCAATTTTTTCCTTTGTTTCCTTATCCCAGGGGAGATCAACAATCCAATCAAGATAAGTCCTTATGACTCCTACCTCAGCAGAATGAGGAGACATCTTTGCAAGCCTGTCCACTTCCTTCAATGCCTTTTCCTTAACTTCCTTAGGCATTTTGATTTTATTGATCTTACTCTGGTACTCCTCTATTTCACTTGAAAAGCCCTCGTCCTCTCCAAGCTCCTTCTGTATTGCCTTAAGCTGCTCCTTGAGGTAGTATTCCTTCTGTACCTTGTTTATTTGCTTCTTGACCCTTTGATTGATTCTTTCCTCAATTCTTAACAGCTCAATCTCCCTTCGAAGTATTTCGTGAAGAATTTCAAGCCTCTGGAAGAAATCAAATGTCTGTAGTATCTTTTGGTCATCCTCCTGTTTTAGGAAGATGTAGGAAGCGATAACATCGGCAAGTCTCCCCGGGTCTTCAATATCAGATATTGTATATATGACCTCGGATGAGACCTTTGGATTAAGGCTTATATACTCCTCAAGGTCCTCAATTACCAGTCTCATTGCAGCCTCTGTATCCTGATTCTTCTCAAGCTCTTGACTATCATAGCTGTAAATATCAGCTACAGCTTCGAAGTAAGGTTCTTCCTGATTTAGGCTTTTAACCTTTCCTCTGTTTATTCCTTCAACCAAAACCCTAATGCTTCCACCTGGCAGCTTCAGCATTTGCTTTACCTTGGCCATGGTGCCGACATGGTAGAAATCATCGAACTCAGGCTCCTCAACCTTTGGGTTGATCTGTGTACAAAGCATTATAAGCGAATCATCCATCATGGATTTTTCAAGCGCCTGTACAGACTTTTCCCTTCCCACATCAAAGTGTATAACCATGTGGGGGAATATTGATATTCCTCTAAGTGGTATCAGGGGAATTTTTTTCTCTTCTATTGTATAAGGGTTATTCATTTTCGTCCCTCCTAAATGCAAAATAAAAGCTCACAGTTGTGAGCCTTTATGATGCAGATTCCTTACTGCTATTTTCTTTTGTCCTACTGTTTTTCTTGTCTGCAAGTACAAGCGTAGGCTCTGTTCCATTTTCAATTGTATCCTTGGTAACAATGCATTTTTGAACATTTTCCATGGTTGGAAGCTCATACATTATATCAAGCATTTTTTCTTCAATTATACTTCTAAGGCCTCTGGCTCCTGTCTTTCTCTCTATTGCCTTTCTGGCTATCAATGCCAAAGCCTCGTCCTCAAATTCAAGCTCTATATCATCCATACTGAATAGCTGGGTATACTGCTTCACAAGGGCATTCTTTGGCTCTGTAAGAATCCTCACCAATGCCTCTTCATCCAGCTCCTCAAGGGTTGCCAATACAGGAAGTCTTCCCACAAATTCGGGGATCAGCCCAAACTTAATAAGGTCCTCAGGCTGTATTTGCTTCAACAGCTCCCCTATGTTTTTCTTTCTTGACTTTACCTCTGCTCCAAAGCCCATGGTCTTTTTACCTACCCTGGATTGTATGATACTATCCAGGCCGTCGAAAGCCCCACCAACTATAAACAGAATGTTTGTGGTATCAATCTGAATGAACTCCTGATGGGGATGCTTTCTTCCACCCTGAGGAGGTACATTGGCCACGGTACCCTCAAGAATCTTAAGGAGTGCCTGTTGAACTCCCTCACCACTGACATCTCTTGTAATGGAGGGGTTTTCCGTTTTTCTGGCTACCTTATCGATTTCATCTATATATACTATACCCTTTTCCGCCTTTTCAATATCATAATCAGCAGCCTGGATAAGCTTTAGAATAATATTCTCAACATCCTCACCTACATAACCTGCCTCCGTAAGTGAAGTTGCATCCGCTATTGCGAATGGAACATTCAAAATCCTGGCAAGGGTCTGTGCAAGAAGCGTCTTACCTGAACCTGTAGGTCCAATCATAAGAATATTGCTTTTTTGCAGCTCAACATCCTCTGCTTTGGATGTCTTTCTATTTATTCTCTTGTAGTGGTTGTAAACTGCCACTGCAAGATTTCTCTTTGCCCTCTCCTGCTGAATTACATATTCATCAAGAGTTTCCTTTATTCCCGAAGGCTTGGGCAGGTCGCTCAATTCATAATCCTGATTGTAATCAACAAATTCCTCGTCAATTATCTCCTGACATAGCTCGATACACTCATTACAGATATACACATTTGGACCTGCGATAAGTCTTTTCACCTGATCCTGTGGTTTCCCGCAGAACGAGCATCTCAGTTGCTTGTCATCATTTTTGGCCATGGAATCACCTCTTATTTCTTTCTCTCCATAACAGCATCGATTATTCCATACTCCACAGCTTCTGCAGCACTCATATAATAATCCCTGTCTGTATCCTTT
>CAYMHD010000078.1:0-9257 GCA_964390135.1 uncultured Gudongella sp.
TTAATAAACTCGGTGGCAATGACTGCATCATCTATGTCCATTGTGAAGTTACCCCCTATTGGAAGTATTGCAACATCTATATTCTCTGCTTCCAGCAGTTTCATATCCATGGTGAGTCCAGTGTCGCCGGCATGGTAGACTTTCTTACCGTTTACCTCAATCACAAATCCTCCCGGGTTTCCACCATAAAGCATCCCCTTGTCAGTCTTTATACCAGACCCGTGAAGGGCAGGAGTCATCTTTACCGTTCCAAAATCAAACCTGAATCTCCCCCCAATATGCATGGCGTGTATCCTTAGACCCTTGGATGAGAGATAATCCGATATCTCTGCATTGGTTATCACAAGTGCATCATTGTCCCTTGCAAGCTGGACTGCATCTCCTATATGGTCACCGTGACCATGGGTTATAAATACATGGGTCAGATCCTTGATGTCCTCAGGCTTGATCTTGGATGCCTGGTTTCCGGACAGGAATGGATCAACAATACCTTTGAACCTACCCTCCTCAATCAGAAATGAAGAATGTCCAAGATAGGTCAGCTTCATAAAAATCACCTCTCCTTTTTAATAATCATACCCAGCTACTCCCAGTCCTTCCATATTTCAGGTCTGTATCCCACAGTTGCCTGCTTGCCATTTCTTACTATTGGAGTATTGAAAAGTTTCGGGTTTTCAAGGATAATCTCATCACGTATTGCATTGCCCCTTATTTTGTCCAGATTAAGCTTCTCGTAGTCTTTTGACTTTGAGTTTATCAGGCTCTCCATTCCCACGGCAGCTTTTACGTTTTCAAACTCACCCTTGCTCAGTCCATACCTGTACAGGTCCTTGTATTGGTATTTTATACCTCTTTCCTTGAAATACCTTTCTGCCTTCTTAGTATCAAAGCACTTGTTAGCTCCAAAAATTTGTATGTTCATTTCTTCACCTACTGACTATTTTATTATCTCCTTGACTCTACCTACAGCTCCATCCTCCAGCATAACCTTTATGCCATGGGGGTGTGTTGGTGATTTTGTCAAAATCTTTGCAACCACACCTTCGGTCAGTCTTCCTGATTTCTGATCCTGCTTCTGTACAACCCTGACCCTGCTTCCAACCTGGATGTTTTCTCTTAAATCTCCACTCATACTTCACTTCCTCACTCTCATTGTCAATCCATTATTGACCTTGGTTAAAATCTCACTCTTGATCCGTACCAGTGAGTATTCAGATCCGCCACCGGTATATATGTAATCCTTCTCCATAACCTTTGGGTCCACTATGAATGTTGCCTCATATCCAAATGATGGAACTCCACCACAGGGAAAGCCCGACTTCTCAAGGATTTCATCCTCAGTGGCAATTTTGGGCCTTTCTATTTTCAAAGCCTTGCCTACCCTTGATGTGCTTACCCTGTCTTCGCCCTTGACAATGGCTACAATAAGATTCCCCTTGTCATCAACCATACAGATATTCTTGACCAGATCATCCGGGGTGGCACCTGCTGCATCGGCAGCCTCCTTTACCGAGTGACAGATCTTATCAAAATGTATATGGTCTGCATCTACCTTGTTCTGATTCATGTAATCCTTAAGCTTTTCTTCATATTCCAGCATATTGCTCCTCCTTTAAACACCTGGGAATGTCTGATCCCCAAAATTTTCTATATGCTGTCTCCATTCTAATTCTATCATTTATCAGGACAAAATCAAAACAAATGAACATTGTCTCATTCCTTCCATTTCCCTAATTCATAATTATCTCAATTACAAAAGCTATTAATCCTGCCACTATGCTAAAGGGGATGCTGTAGAGCAGCTTCTTATAAAAGAATCCAACTCCCACAAAGGCCGTTTCGTAGGGCATTTTGCCCAGCCCCAATAGGGTCCAACCGGTTATCATGGCAATAACCGTTCCAAGTCCAGCTCCTGATGCAGCTATTGAGGCAACTATTGGAAAAAATGCATATGGGCCTACAGCAAGCAGCATTCCTCCAATGGTTCCCAACACAACCCCTACTAATCCTGCTTCCTTGGATAGCCAGCCCTGAACAAATCCACTTGGGATAAGCACTTCAATAAACCCAGCAAGTATAAAAGCTCCCACTATGACCATAGAGGTCTTAAGGAACTGTGTAAGACCTGATCTCAATCCCTCAAATTGCTTCTTTGTTTTCTTGCTGTTTATTACAAATAGGACAATAGCCACAATACTAAGAACCAATGTTGTCTGAGCCATTTCTCCACCTTCTTTCAAAATACAATCCCACAATAATCGGTATGGGTAGAGTGATCAGATTTCTTATGATTGCAACATCTAGGCTTACAAGACTTATTTCCATTGGCAGCCGAGCAAAATCATAAACCTGCTTCCCAAATATAAAGGTTATGAAAATATGGAATGGTAGATTCTTGTCCTTTAAACTCACTATAAATGGATAGTAGATATATGGACCCCCAGGAAAAAGTCCTCCAACCAG
Organism: uncultured Gudongella sp.; assembly: GCA_964390135.1. Classification (GTDB taxonomy): domain Bacteria; phylum Bacillota; class Clostridia; order Tissierellales; family Tissierellaceae; genus Gudongella. The sequence continues at coordinate 2,464 of CAYMHD010000078.1, forward strand.
AGCACTTATTAGGATGGCCTTGATGCCACTGAACTTTTCCAACCAGTTTTCAATTCCCTCCTTGGTCAGTAAAACATTTAACTGCCCAATTATTATGAATGATGCCACTATCATCATGAATGAGTTTAGCGCCGTTCCAAGGGATACCTCTATACCTTCCACAACAAGGCTTTCGCCACCAACAAGGTAAGCCACTATCATCAGAATTATTGCTGCCGAATATACAATGATCAATGATTGTTTCATCCCATCACCTCTGACTCTCCTGTATTCTCTTATTCCTACATTTAAATAACTGTCTGGTAATCATCTCACTATGCTTTTACCATTCACTTGGGCAAATTAAACCTTGCATAGCAACAAATCTATTCTGCCAGATGTAAGAAACTCCCTATCCTTGCTAATCACAAAAAGACAGCCCACAATGAAATGTGAACCGTCTTACAGCACCATGCTTTAGCTATCCAGCTTTTCCCACCCTACTCCTGATAGAGTGGATTTACTCCTTCCTGGGTTTCACCCTCGTAGAGAGGATTGCCATCCTGTATTGTTATCTCCTTGGTCTCATTGTTCCACAAAACCTCAAATCCCAAAGCTTCACTTATAAACCTTATTGGCACAACGGTTCGTGAGTTAATTATAAATGGATTTATGGATGAATCTTCATCTACCATAACAGCTTCTCCATTGAATCTAGCCGTATTCTCTCCTATCCACAATTCAAGGATATTTCCATCCAGCCTGTACTCAACCTTTCTCTCCTCATTGTACCATTCAATCTCTGCTCCTAGCTCCTCTCCAATAAACCTGAAGGGAACCATGGTTCTATCGTTTTGAATAAATGGAGCTACTTCGAGCACCTTTTCAACATTGCTCGAATCAACCTTTTCCTCACCAATTCTGAGAACTATCCTTCTGTCACTTTCATCGTCAAAATCATTCTCCATTATATCATCCGGCCAGATATCATCCAGTCCGTCATCATCACAGTCCAGGTCTCCACCTATACCAAGTGGAATAAAGAATTGGTCTCTAAGATACTGCTGGTCCATCCCATCCTGCGAACCTGAGTAGAAGGCTATTCCCTTGTCATTTAACTCGCACTTGCTTAACATTCCAGAGAATCTTAGCTTATCCTGCAATGAGTCTGCATATATCATTGCAAGAATTATATCTGCATTTCCATCCTTTGGACCGATGCCTATCTTTTCAATTTCAATATTTTTCATCATGGTAATACCACTGCTATCAATGGGAATCCTTATCTCGATCCTTTCGGCAAATTCAATCACACCATCATCGATTCCATCTCCATCACTATCAAGATCTTCATCCCCTACAAAAACTTCTGTATTGGGCTTGTTTGATCTTGAACTATTATAATCCTGGGCCTTGAGCTGGTCTTCCTGAGTTCCATCATCCAGCCCATCATCATCTGAATCATCATCTATGAATACTTCAGAAGTTGGCTTGTTTGATCTTGCCGCATTGTAATCCTGTGCATATGCAACTAACGCTTCTCTAATATCCGGGTCCGTTTCCTCAAGAGATTGGTTCAGGAAAATGGTTAAGGCTTCCTGGATCTCAAGCCATGGAAAATCCATCTCACTCTCAATTGTTGCCATGGTCTTCTTTAGGTTATTCTCAAAATCTTCAGATACTGCAAGAGCGGTCCCTTCATGATATTCAACCACCTCCAGCTCAACCTCTCTCAACAGCTTATCCTTTACCTCCATCCACTGACTGTTTGTAATTGCAAAAGCCGGCGCTAAGGTAATTGAAAAAATCATTGTAAATGATATGATCCACCCAATCATTCGCTTTTTCATATAGGTCTCCTTCCTGAATATTCCACTGTTCTCTCCATTTCACTTTCCCAATTGATAATTATTATCTTTATACCCGGGCAGATTTAATATAACCTGTCAATGTGTAAAAACTCAACTTTGTACATGCTTTGTTGTTTTTAATGCCTTATAGGGTAGAAAGGACATAGAGGGTAGTTTAATCGTGAAACCTAAAAAGGAGGATTTGGAAAATGTCAGTAGTCAAGGTTGTTGAAATTCTAGCGGAATCCAATGAAGGTTGGGAAGCAGCAGCACAGAAGGCAGTTGAGGAAGTTTCCAAGACAGTAAAAAATGTTACATCAGTCTATGTTAAGGACTTCCAGGCTATTGTTGAGGATGGCAAGATAGTAAGATACAGAGTTAATGTAAAGGTTTCTTTCGTCGTTGCTTAGAATCAAAAAATTTGACCATGAAGGCTTAAAAGGCCTCCATGGTCTTTTTTGCCATTAAATGATTGATATTAGTCCTGAAAAATGGTATGCTACGTCGGTATAGAAAATATGTTGCCTGATCACGGTAACTTAAGCCACGAAAAATTATTTGCTTAAGAGCTTATTTTTAAGCTCTTTTTAGTTTTCAGAAAGAGGTAATGATATGTTAAAAGTTTATGAGTTGTCCTATTCCTTCCCGCAGAAAGACCTATATGACAGGGTTTCATTTGAACTGACAGAGGGTCAGCACTGTGCCTTTATAGGGTCAAGTGGCATTGGTAAAAGTACAATGATAGATATAATCATGGATCCGGAAAAACATATGTTTGAGGGTTCCTTGGAGATTGACCCACTTTGCAGAATTGGATTTGTAAGCCAATTCTCACAGCTGGATAAAACATCGGAGCTCACCGTATTTCAGTATATTGGTGAAAGACATCTTGATTTTCAACGCAGGGTGGAATCAATCTGTACTGCAATGGAGACCTCCTCTGATATTGAAGCTTTGCTTGAGGAGTACCAGGAGGCTCTGGATTCATATGAAGCAATTGGTGGAGATACCTTTGAAAGCCTTATTGACAAAAAACTTTATCTTGCCAGCCTTCAGAGCTTAAGGGATAAGCCTGTGTCTGAGCTAAGCGGTGGTGAATTCAAGCTTATACAGGTAATTAAGGAAATGCTCTGCAATCCCAACCTATTGATTATGGATGAGCCGGATGCCTTTCTTGACTATGAGAATCTCAACTCACTGAAAAACCTTATAAATTCCCATAAGGGAATACTATTGATAATCACACATAACAGATATCTTCTCAGCCATTGCTTCAATAAGATCCTGCATCTTGAAAATAAGGAGATTCAGGAGTTTGAAGGTAATTTCACAGACTATAGCCTGGAACTCTTAAAGTCAAAGATTGAAACCCAGGAGCTGGCATCAATCGATGATGCAGAAATTGAGAGAAACAAAAACATTATCGGGAAATTGCGATTTGAAGCAAACCAAAACGCTGATGCCGCCAAGGGAAGGTCTGTAAATGCAAGAGTCAAGCTTCTTGAGAGATTGAAGGCGCGTAGAATCAAGGCTCCTTTTATTGCCCTTAAACAGCCTCACATAAAATTCAGTACAAACCGTGTCATGGAAGATAGGATTATTCTCAGGATCAATGACTACAATGCTGCCTTTGAGGAAGTCATACTGGAAAACGTCAGCTTCGATATCAATTCAGGAGACAAGGTGGCCCTAATCGGTTCAAATGGAGCTGGAAAAACTACACTTCTTAAGGAAATATACAGAAACAGCCATGATGCCATTGCCCTTGATGAGGAAGCTACTGTTGAGTACCTGTCCCAGCTTCAGGGAGAAATGCTGAATGAGGAAAACACAATCTCAGAGGAGTTCTTCAATGCGGGCTTTAGATCCTATGATGATATCAGACATTGTGTTTCAAATTATGGATTTGATGAAGGGATAATTGATCAAAAGATAAGCGCATTATCCGGTGGAGAAAAGAACATGCTTCAGCTTGCAAAAATTTCAGCAAGCAATGCAGATTTTCTTCTTCTCGATGAACCTACCAGTCATTTGGATATATATTCACAGCTAGCTCTTGAAAAGGCCCTTAAAGAATATACCGGAACAGTACTGATGATTTCACATGACTACCAAACCATAGTAAATTCAATGGATTATATTCTGATCATAGAGGACAAGTCCATCAGAAGAATGAGTGTCCGGAAATTTAGAAAAATGATATATGATGCCTATTTTGACAAGGACTATTTGGAAATTGAGCAGAAAAAGAAATCCATTGAGACAAGGATTGAGTTGGCTCTTAAGGATAATGATTTTGAAGACGCAAAGAGGCTCTCAGGTGAGCTGGAGCAACTAATTGATCCCTAATCAAGAGGGGGTTTTCAATAACTGTTTCAGCTATCCTCCTCCCTCTTGATTCTCGCCATAAGGTCACAATACTCATTTTCAAAATGATTATTGTGAGCCTTTACATATCCAAATTCGATTCTCCTATTCTCACAAAGCTTATCAAGCCTTTTCCACATATTGATGTTCTTGGCTTTGGTGCCGTTTGCCGTATGCCAATTGTTAAGCTTCCAATGGATGATCCATTCAGTGATTCCCTTTCTTACATACTGGGAGTCTGTAACGATTCTCAAGTCATCCCTATATATTTCCAGGGCCTTTATTACAGCCTCAAGCTCAGCTGAATTGGAATCCTGAGATTCGCATGGAAATTCCCTGGCCTCATATGAACCATCAGAATCCTTCCTTAGAACACAGTACGCCCCCTTTTTGAACCTTTCATCATAGCTTGCATCAGTGAATACCTCAGGCAACTTATTTCTCTTATCAGCTGATTCCACGAAGACCTTGCCTCTATCCCTTATAATGATATTATCCCGGTTCTTAAATTTGGCAATGTCCTTGCCATCTATTATGGAAAAATCCAGCTTGAATCCCTTGTAATAGCTTTCACTTTTCTTGTTATGTAGAATCCCTCTAAACTGACTTTCATTACTATAAAGAAACTCTGCAAGCTCATTTCCTCTGGGGAGTTGCAGGTCCTTGGTTGATAAATCATACGTTATGTCAACCTGGTCCATATCATCCGATATTCTTATGGAGTACTTATTATCCCTTTCATCTATAATTTCAAGATGCATCTCTTTGGCTATCATAGATTTACCCTCCTCTCTCTTGTTTTCAATTGTAACAGAACATATGCCCTTATTCCATCAAAAAAACCCATTGGAAATGCTCCCAACAGGTTTTTGATTCTTGCTTTCTAAAGTACAGTGACCCTATCCAGGGTGTATTTCTCATAAGCCTTTGAAACCACAATCTCCTCCAGAATTTCAACCAGTCTATAAACCTCCTGGTAGGTATTGTACAGGGCTATAGGTGCCAGTCTGATTACATTGGGCTCCCTGTAGTCAGGTATAACCTTCTTATCCCTTAAGGCCAGGCTTATTCTATATGCCTCCTCATGCTCAAGGGCTACGTGACCTCCCCTTCGTGAATCCTCCCTTGGATTACCAACTGAATATCCGTACCTGGCAAGCTTGCTGTCAATCAGATACATAAGATAAGCTGTTATATGCAGAGACTTATTTCTTATATTAGCCATCCCCGCTTCATTGAAAATGTTCAGTGAACCTTCTATTGGTGCCATTGAGAATAGGCTGTGGGTTCCAAGTAGCCAACCGTTTGCATCCCTGTCCTGGTCAAAATCATGGCTCATAAGGAACTGGCTCTCATCCTTGCTGCCAAACCAGCCCTTAAGCCCTGAGGATTTTCCAAAGTGTCTCCTGTTGATGAACATCCCCGCAGTTGCTCCCGGCCCACCGTTAAGATACTTGTAGGTACACCATACGGCAAAGTCCGGGTCAATCTTTTTGAAGTCATGGGGCACAGATCCCATGGAATGGGCAAGGTCCCAACCAATCAGGATTCCCCTGTCATGGGCTTCCCGTGTTATCCTTTCCATATCCAGCAGCTGGGAGCTTCTGTAGAGTACCGATGGTAGAAGGATCAGAGCCACATCATCATTCATTTCAGCAATTATATCCTCCTCCAGTATGGTCCGTCCATCCCTGGTCCCTATCCTTACCAGTGCATCCTCAATAGAGTATCCCTTAAGCTCAATCATGCTCTTTGTCGCATAGATATCTGAGGGGAAATTCAGCTCATCCACTATGATCTTGTACCTGTCCTTTGTTGGCTTGTAGAAGGTTGCCAAAGCCTGATGGATATTAGTGGTTATGCTTCCCATGAATATAATCTCTTCCGCATCGGCATTGATCAGGTCCTTTGCCTTTTCTGCAAGTACCCTGGAATAGTTGAAGTATCTCCCATCTTCAGCACCCCATATCCTGATTGCTTCCTCTTTCCACGCCCTTAGCATATTATGGAGTGATTCCTCTGCATCCCTTGAACCAAGACCCAGGGAATTGCCATCCATATAGATTTCATCCTCTCTGATGTAGAATCTCGCCCTGAAACCTTTAAGCACATCCTTTTCATCCATATCCTTTGCAAATTCCAGTCCGTCCTTGAATTCATAACTCATGCTATCTCCCCCTTTGCTCTTGATACAATTGTAGCATTCATGGGTGAAAAATCATATGGTGATGTGTACGTAAAAAGACCCATAAGGCTTCAAAATATATGAAATCCTGGTATGGGTCTTCATTTTACCTACATGGTATCTAAATTAACTCATTCTATCTAAGCCTTGATGGAACCAATGGTACAGCTATCTCCCCGGTTGAAATCTTCTCTATATACTCATCTATTGTCTCAATCATATCCTCATTTAGATTTGGGTTTGATTCCGGCAATCCAACTCCATCATTATCTACTCCAAATTCCAGATAACCCCCCTTTAGACCATAGGAATAGACCTGCTCAATGCCACCGTATGCCGCATTGTCGAACCTCTTCAACATGGATGTCAGGACCACTGATTTTCCTGTAGCATAAATCCCATCTTCATACAAT
>CAYMHD010000079.1:0-9228 GCA_964390135.1 uncultured Gudongella sp.
CTCTGGGTCTTGCTTGGTGACATGATTATCTTCATATTACTGTTTTCTCACCTCGCTACTTTTTCTCTATCTCGACTACACATTGAGTCTTTATCTTCTCCACAAGGAACTGAAGGGCATCGATTACATGGGGTCTGATGTCTCCCCCAACCAGAACATACATGATGTCATCCCCAACCTGAAGCTCCCCTTCGTTTAACCATACTCTGACATGATAGATTCCATCCAGTTTCCTAGTTTCCTCAACTGCCTTCTGAACCTTTTCCTCGTCATATCCAAACTCCATACCCGTAACCTGGGAACCGTCGTCAATTCCCTGTCTGACCTTTGCCTTTGGAGTCTCCCTTACAACTCCATTGTGGAAAAGATACATCCCAACCTGGTTAGCCTTTGGGTCTTTCTTGGCTTCCTCTATCCACTGATCCATAGATGGTGATTTCTTTGCCATTTTATCATCCTTTCTCTAATGGTCTGATTTTAGTCCAGCTCCACACATGGGAAGCAGGACATCCTTAAGTTTTCCCTCCTGCCCGATCAGCTTTAAATAGGCAGCATAGGTTGCAGCTGTTGTATGTTCAACATAGACTCCCTTTTTCGCCAGCTTTTCACGAGCAGGCAATATTCCGTCCTCAGGAGCTGTTATCACCCTGATTTGGTATTTGTATATATATTCAAGTATCTCATCCCCACGCATGGGAGCACCTATGGCTATTCCCTCTGCCATGGTCTTTTTTGGAGTGATGTGTTCTATCTCCTTTTTCCCTGCCTGTACTGCCTCTGCAAAGGGTGCACAATTCTCCCCCTGTACGGCAAAGACCCTTGGCATCTTATCAATGATTCCAGATTGTAGCAGCTCTTCAAGTCCAAGCATGACCCCCAAAAACAGGGTTCCATTTCCAAGGGGTACAAAAATATTCTCTGGAATCTTCTTCAGCTGCTCATATATCTCGTAGATATATGTCTTGGTTCCCTGATAGAAGAAGGGATTGAACACATGGTTGGCGTAGTAGACTCCCTCTTCCTCCACCTTGCTCCTGCAAACATCAGCACAGTGGTCTCTTGATCCAGGAACTACATTTACCCTTGCTCCATGGGATCTGATCATATCTATTTTCTTGGGGGATGTACCCTCAGGTACAAATATCTCACTCTCAATTCCCGCCTTTGCACTGTAGGCGGCAACGCTGTTCCCTGCATTTCCACTGCTGTCCTGGACAAGGGACTGAACCCCTATTGATTTTGCATGGGCAATGAGAACAGCCGCCCCCCTGTCCTTGAAGGATAGGGTTGGCATAAAGTAATCCATCTTTAGCATAACATCCTCATCAAGATGAATCGCGGGAGTCATTCCCTCTCCAAGGGATACCTTGCCAAGAGCCTTGCTATGGACGGGAATCCACTCCCTGTACCTCAAGAGTCCCCACTTGTCGCTCTTGATCTTTTCAAGGTCAAATTTTGGAGGCTGGTAGTCCAGCTTCCACAGACCTCCACATTCACATTTTGCCTTCCTTGTATCTACACTTTCTTCACTATTGCACTTGGAACAGATAAATTTCATAGTTTCCCTCCTAGAGGCCCTTAACAGGCTTTGAAGTATCATAGCCCAGTTCATAGTAATTGTTGTTGTTGAATTGGAAGTCCTTGATTACATCCAGCCCCAGCTTGTCCACGTGGGCCTTGTAGGACCTTGGATTTATGTGGTTAATAAAGGTTATGAGAATAGGGAACCTCTTGTTCATCTGGGCTCTTGAAAAGTCGAAGAGCCTAGGCAGCACCTCTGTTCCCCTGTAGCTTTTCTCTATGCATATGGGTCCGTACTGGTATGAGTTTTCAGTGGATAATGTCTCCCCCAGGTACTCAGTATCCGGCAGGTCCTTTATCATATGCTGGAAAAGCGGCCATTCTGACCAATATTCCCAGGATGCAGCCATTGCATATGCAACGACCTGGTCACCGTCACAGGCTATGGCTATCCCCTCCTCCTTGTCGATTAGATCTCCAAACTGCTCAGGGGTAAAAAGCGTTGTGACAAACCCATCTGGCTTATCCTCCTCACTTATGGTCGATACGTGGTATTTCTTCTGAAGCTCTGAAATCTGTGGTATGTCATCTTTGGTAGCATTTCTGTATATCATTTCGGCCTCCTCTATTTTTGTCTTTACACCTATAGTATGATTTTACCATATCAGGGTATGGTTTAATCTTGGTTTTTATCCAGGACCCTTGAAATTTCTCCTAGAAGCCTTTCCCTTTCTCCAGGTAGCCTACCCTTTATCTTAATTATATTGGTGGGATGGGTTGTATCAAAGTCCATTTCCTTGTCCGGATCAAGATTCTCAAGTAGAGCCCGTATCTCCAGAAGATTTCCAATTTTTGATGCTGGAGTATACTCACCCTTTTCAACCAGTGCTGATAGGTCTGATCCCTCCATCAGCATAAGATTCATGGTGATAAGGGTTTTAGGATGTATCTGGTTTATCATGGAGACTGTGTCCCGGGCATTTCCCTCCCAGGTTCCTTCTCCTCCAATTCCTGTAAGTATGATTGCATTGTAGGCTAGCTTTGCCTTCTCAAGTCTCTTGCCTTCCCGTATTGCATCCTCTCTTGTGTGCCCCTTGTTCATAAGCTTAAGAAATTTGTCACTTCCACTCTCAAAGCCTATGTAAAGCAATCTAAGGCCTGCATGATGCAGCTTGGACAATTCCTCATCAGAGTAGGTGGAAACACTTCTAATGGAAGCATAGGATGCCACACGTGCGCAATATGGGAGGTATTCCCTTGTAAGCTCAAGGATTTCCATCATCTTCTCGAATCCCACATAGAGCGGGTCAGCTCCAGTCAGAAAAATCTTCTCTGTGTATTTGTAGCCGTTGATAAGCTGCTGCCTTATCTGCTCCATTGGAACCAGGCTGTACTTGTCATCCTTGTACATGGTGCAGAAGGTGCACCTGTTCCATGGACAACCTATGGTCACCGGAATCAGCATTGTGGTCATTTCATCCTGTGGGTAGTGGATTGCACTTCCCTTATACATAAGAACATCCCCCTTCACCAAATAAATACCCCTTTCAACAGAGTCGAAAGGGGCAAAAATAAGAAGAAGGTTCTTTTTTGTTTGTTATTCAAGCTCAGCAAAGAGCTCATGGATATTTCCCTCTGGATCTGCAAAGAGTGCTGTCCTCTGATTCCATGGCATATCCTGTGGCCCATGAACAGGAACTGCTCCCAGCTTTACAATCCTCTCATAGGACCTGTCCACATCCTCTGGAGTTTGGCAGGGAAAGGCCAGTTCAAATCCCTGACCAGATGGTTTTTTCAAATACTCCTGGCTAAATCCAACCATAACGCTTCTCTTGCATATTGCAAACCTCACTCCGCTGCTTCGAAACTCAACATAGTCCCCTAAATCATTTATTGCCTCAAAGCCAATGACTCTGCTATAGAAGTCCTTCATTTTTTCAACATCGTCTGTCCAAATTGTTATAAGGTTAATTTCAGCCTTCAATTTATTCAACCTCCCCAGTTTTCCTGATTGCCAAATAGTGTCTTGTTATTCCTATCATTGCAAAGAAGCCTATGTAGCCTGAAACCTGTAGGACAACACCTATTAGCTCCTTAAAGCCCAGCAGGCTCCCCACAAAAGCTACGGTGATGAGGATCCCTATCAGTGGCCTAAGCTTATAGTTCCTGTACTTTCTTATCCGATAAGCCACTCCATACAAAAATGAAAGAGCTGTTCCAAACATGCCTGTAAACAGCAGTAGTGAATATACTATTCCAAGTATGGGGTTCACTTTATTGGCCAGAGCCAACATGGGGAGTTCCGCATGTTCCACCATATCCCTGAAAAGTATCATGGGCAGCAAAATGCAAATAAATACAAGGGATAGCTGTATGATACCTCGAAGCATACCTCTATGGATGCTACCCTCTTCTTTTACATCTGGAGATATGGGCACCAATATTGAGATTGCTCCCATCATATTATATGAAACAAACGCAAGCGTAGCCATTACCCAGTTTCCAAGCAGAGGATTCTCATTTGAAAAGGGTGTGGCAGCTATTGAGTTTGTCTCAAAGGTCAAGATTGATAAGACTCCAATTACCATTCCAACCACAATCATCACTGGTACTGTTATAGAAAACACTGTTAGCACACCCTTGGCTTCCCATAGAGCTACCACTCCCAATAGAATTGTCATCAAAGCACTTCCAATTATTGCTGGTACACCATACAGCTGATTCAATAGGGCACCTGTCCCAGCAACCATTATAACCACTGTCCCGAAAAGATAGAATATGTAGGTTAGGCTGAAAAAACCCCTCAGCCAATGGATATCCTTACGGATAATTATTCTATCAAACTCTGTTATTCCAGTCTTACGGGCAGTTTTCATAACGAAGCATCCCAATATGTACAATAATGTCAAGGATATTGGCATGGCAATCAATCCGTAGATGCCGAAAACTCCAAAAAATTGCATTACCTCCTGTCCGGACACAAAGCCTGCTCCAAGAAGGCTTCCCGTAAAGCCCATTGCTATTTCCTTCGGTTTTATACTCTTTATTTTCAATATGTATCCCTTCCTTGGGGTGAATTTATATTGATTATTATATTGTTTTCCAATCAAATGTGAGTCAAAAAGAACCGTCCCCAGTGACTCATACAAAGAATTCTGGCAGCTTACGGTCCTTAAACTGGTCCTCTAGCTCCCGTTTATGCCTTAGGTAGTCTGGGTCATCAAAATATTTAGCCTCAACTGGGCACCTCTTGATGCAGGCTCCGCATTTTATGCATATACCGGTAAGGATTTTCACGTTCTCTACCGGAATTGATCCCATTGGACATACCTGTGCACATACCTTGCAGTCGATGCAAGTGTCTTCTGTCTTTGGTTGAACCTTTCTGATATCAACAGGATTCCCTTCCTTATCCAAGGGTTTGTAATACTCCTTGTAATTGGGATTTCCGCTGATATGTAGGTCCTCTGATCCATATCCAGAATCTAAATCAAGCCGACTGGCAAATTCTCTGGCCATTTCCAGATCGTCCTCATCCGGTCTACCCTTGGCAAGATCATATGAAAAGGAATGCTCCCCTACAAATGCAGCAGCACCTACAACATTGAGTCCTCCATGATTCAGGATATCCCCAAGCTCCAGAAGGGCATCATCATAGGCCCTGTTGCCGTATAGAACAACCGCCACTGCCTTGGCTCCATTACCCTTCAACCCTGAGAGGTATCTAAGAAGTATATTGGGGACCCTCCCGGCATACACCGGAACGCCGACGATTACAATGTCCTCTTCCCTGAAGTCTGGGTAGCCTGTTCTGCCAGCTGGCAATGTGAAATCATGGTCAACCATTCCCCAGCCTTCCTTTTTCGCAAGGGTGTCAGCCATTTCCATCACTACCTTTTCAGTTGTACCTGTTGGACTGAAATAAAACGAAATTACCTTTTTCATGCTAACCACCTCTAAAATCCGTCTCTCAAAAAATAAATGGAACCATCTCTTTTTTGTTTGGTCACTGCCCTAAATGATTCCTGCTTCCGCCAGTTTTTCCTTGATTGAACCCATTGATAGGATTCCTGACCTCATTATCATATGCCGTGTATAATCATTATACATCAAAAATGACTTGATGCCCTTCCATTTAATGTTTAAATATAGACTTTTTGAATTTCTCTTGTAGTTTGCAGCAGCTCTATCAATATTTTCATCAATTGCTCCAGAAAGGTTCAGAGCGCTTTTAAATCCGTAGCTAAGCCCTTCCGCTGAGCTTGGACTAATCCAACCGGCAGCCTCCCCTATAAGGACAACCTTGCCTTTCCCTGTAAGAATCTGCCCTGTTTCAGAAGGTCTATTAAGGTATGCGCTGTTTCTTCCAAGGCTCTTTCCAAGGTCAAAGCCCTCCTTCTGAAGCTTTCTCTTAAGCTGTTCAAATTTTTCGGTAGGTTTCCTATCTGGATCCAATGCACTCCCAACAATCAGAAAGCCTTCCTTGGGTATGGTCCAGGAATAGAAGTCTGTGATATCCTTGTTGAATATTGACCCATAGTAGGGCTGATCCTCAGTCTGTCTGAAGTATTCCTGTATGGCTATGTATTTTTTTGGTCCTTTCCTGTCAGGAGCCAGCTGCCTTCTGACCCTAGAGGAAGCACCGTCTGCTCCAACCAGCAGCCTAGCTGTAGCTAGCCTCTCCTCCCCATCCTTCACATAGCTTACCTGAACCCCTTTGCCAAACTCCACGTATTCCTTGAATATGGACCTGTCCTCAATTACAACCTCAGATGGGACAAGAGAAATCAACCATCTGTCGAACTTCTCCCTGTTGACGTTTATATAGTGACGCTGGTAGTACCTTTCAAGATCATGACCCAGGTCCATTGTCCTTACAGCAAAAAGCTGAGGTCCATCCAGTACATCTCCTGGAATTCCAAGGCCAAGCTCCGCCAATAGTCTTTGTGCATCAGGTGCCACAAGACCTCCGCAGCACTTCTTGAAATCATTCCTGCTGATTCTTTGCATGTCTCTTCGCTCAATCAAAAGTACCTTCCTGCTCCTTCCCAAAAGTCTGGCCAAGGTTGCTCCTGCAGGTCCACCACCTACGATGATAACATCATACATCATCTCTCACCTTCCCTATCGTCTTCCCTGTATTCCAGAATATCCCCCGGTTGACAGTCAAGAGCCCTGCATATTGAATCCAGTGTGGATAGCCTTATTGCCTTGGCCTTGCCATTCTTGAGGATCGAAACATTGGCCAAGGTTATCCCCACCTTTTCTGAAAGCTCTGTGACGCTCATCTTTCTCTTTGCAAGCATAACATCTATGTTTATAATAATTGCCATCTATTTCACCTCAAATCGTAAGGTCATTGTCTTCCTTGATCCTTATTGCCTGATCAAGAAGCTTTTGGAGTACAGCTGCGAAGGTCCCTATCACAATTGATGCTGATATGATTATAATTGGAAATCCAACAAGCCCTGGTGCATCATCCATATCTGCGATTGGGTATAGAAAGGGGAGCATCACAGTATAGATTCCCGCAATTGATATCGCTGCCAGCTTTATCCTTCCCAAACCATGGACCGCTTCCTGGGAAAAGGCATTGTTTCTGTCAATTAGTCCAAGCAAGCTCCATGCCTGAAAAAGAGCATAGAAGTATGCAAGTGCTGTCAGATATGCACCTGCAATCATTGGTATTGGAAAGAAGCCTACAGAAGATGGCAGCCAGAATATGCATATTGCTAGTATGGGCACGCTCATGAATATACGTGCCCCCCTCAGGAGAAGGGTCGTTCCCTTGTTCATTCTTCAACACCTCACATTTTATTTTATGTATTGATTGTAGCAAATTATTTATTGTTTTACAATAAATAATTATTCTTTTATACCTGCACCCACCACATTCAAGCATCCATGATCCCAATTGAATTAAAGCTGAGATAAATCGGGTAAATTAAGAGTAGGAAAACCTATTGGCTCAAAGGGTGGTGGCCTCCAATGAATATTGATCTTGATGGTGAAATGGAAACCTTGCTCATACCATTATATGGAAAGGCAAAAATGTCTGAGGAAGGAATATTTGTGGATACCTTTGCACAAAAGGCGCTGGTAAATTTGAACTTTGATTTCGCTTCTTTGAAAATCCAGAAGAAAACACAAATAATGCTTGCCTTTAGGGCGGAGTATATGGATAAGTTCACCCAAGAGTTTCTGTCCAGTAACGGCAAGTCATTGGTACTCCACCTTGGATGTGGTTTGGATTCCAGGTACTTCAGGATTGGCCAGCCAGAGTCCTTCTGGTATGAACTGGATTTTCCGGAGGTTATTTCAATAAAGGAGCAGCTGTACCCGCCCCAGAAAGAGTACTCCTACATCCCTTCTTCCGTAAACGACCATAGCTGGCTTGATGCTGTTTCATGGAATGGTGAGCCTGTACTGGTTATAGCAGAGGGGCTTCTCATGTACCTTATGGAGGACGAAATCAGGGAATTGATGAAGGTGCTGAAAGAAAAATTCCTTAGCTATACCATTATTTTTGATGTGGTTTCAAAGCTGACAGTGAAATACTCAAAGCATCACCCCTCCATCAAAAGAACCGGTGCTCACCTGTTATGGGGAGTGGACGATCCTAGGGATATGGAGGAATTTGTGGGCGGTGCAAAATATTTAAAGACCATTTATATGACAGAGAATCCTTCCGTCAGAAGACTCACACCCTACTACAGAATTATGTACACATTGGCGGATCTATCCAGGCTGGCAAGAAATGCCAACAGGATTGTCATAATGAAGATATTGTAGAATAGGCAGGAAATCCTCATTTGTTAGACTGACTTCCTTGTCTATTCTAGTTCTTTATGTTATAATATCGTTATCCGATATCGTAATTCGTTATACTAGAGAGGTGATTTTATGCCAGACAAGGTTCTGCGAAAGGTTTTTCTTGGATTCATCCATGTCCATATTCTCCATCATGCTAAAAAGGAGCCCATTTATGGTTCCTGGATGATTCATGAGCTTGAGGAGCATGGATATAAAATAAGTCCTGGAACACTCTATCCCGTGTTGGCAGGGATGGAAGTTGACGGACTTCTAGACAAATATGAAAAAAATGTAGAAGGAAAGGTTAGAAAGTATTACAGAATTACCGAAAAAGGTGAAAGGGTACTTTATGAAGCTATAGATAGGGCGAGGGAGCTTTTAAAGGAAATCGAATCCTAATGGGAATGGAGGAATACTATGTACAGATTTGAAGATGTCCGCTACAGGGACATCCTAAATATTGACAGACTCTCAATACATGAGCATCTTGTAACTTCAATTGTGGGACCCAGCGGAAGCGGCAAGACAACCTTTATACGCCTCCTGAACAAGCTAATCAGTCCCGATAAGGGGGAGATTACCTACAAGGACAAGCGACTTATGGAATGGGATTCCGTGGAGCTCAGAATCTGTTGGAAATGCTTGAGTCAGTCAAGCTTGATAAGGACCTGAATGACAATGCAGAGCTTCTTTCTGGAGGAGAGAAGCAACGGCTTGCCCTTGGGAGGGTTTTGCTTATGGAGCCTGAGGTTTTACTACTTGATGAGCCTTCTTCAGCTCTTGATGATAAAACCGAGCTGATAATCATTGAGGAGGTTGTGGAATACACCAGAAGAAATAACAAGACTCTTGTGATGGTAACCCACTCAAATAGAATCGCGGAGGATTTTTCTG